>JAZQBS010000131.1:0-13209 GCA_045545875.1 Bacteroidales bacterium | reverse complement strand
TCCTAAGACCCGCTTGGCCTCCGACTTTGATCTAGATAATCTAGACTAACTAGAAGCTCTAGATGCTATAAGAGCTATAGTACCATTTTACTTCCAATCCTTGAAGTTACGCTTGTCGTTGACATGCTTGGCCTTGCCCGACGAACGTTCGATGGTGCCAGGAGGCAGGATATGGATGTTGGGCTTGATGCCCACCATACTTACGATGCGATCGTAAAGCGGTTTGATGTAAGGCATCTGCTTGGCAGGATTGGGCGAGAAGTACTCGTTGCGAAGTTCCACGTCGAGGTCGAACGTATCCTCGTTGTTCTTGCGGTCGACAGTGATGAAGTACTGTGGCGTGTAAACAGGGAACTCGGTGAGAATCGTCTCGATCTGGCTTGGGAAGACATTGACGCCACGGATGATGAGCATATCGTCGGAACGGCCCAGAATCTTGCCCAGACGCACAGCTGTACGTCCGCACTTGCACTTCTCATAAATCAGATGGGTGAGGTCGCGTGTACGATAGCGAATCATCGGCATACCCTCCTTGCAGAGTGAAGTGAAGACAAGTTCACCCTCCTCGCCCTGATGAACAGGCTGCAAGGTGTCGGGATCGATGATTTCGGGCAGGAACATATCTTCCCACACGTGGGTACCATCCTGATACTCGCATTCGCCACCTACACCAGGACCACACATCTCGGTGAGACCATAGATGTCGATAGCCTTGATGCCGAATCGTTTTTCCAACTCGCGACGGATGCCCCAAGTCCAAGGCTCTGCGCCGAAGAAGCCTACACGAAGTTTCAGGTCGCGGGCACTCATACCCATCTCGGACATCACTTCGGCCAGACGCAGTGCATAGGAAGGCGTGCAGGCAATTGCTGTAGTACCAAAGTCCTTCATCAACATAAGCTGCTTCTTCGAATTACCGGCCGACGTAGGCAACTGGATGGCACCAAGCTTCTCTACACCGCTATGTGCGCCAAGGCCTCCGGTGAAAAGTCCGTAGCCATAGCTCACCTGCACGACATCGCCAGGACCGACATCACCTACCGACATCACACGGGCCACACATTCGGCCCACATGTCGAGGTCGGCCTCTGTATAGGTTCCGACAACAGGTTTACCCGTTGTTCCCGATGAGGCATGGATACGACGAATCTTCTCCATCGGAACGGCTTGAAGCCCGAAAGGATATTCGTCACGCAAGTCGTACTTAGTCGTAAACGGCAGTTTGGTGATGTCGTCCACACTTTTGATGTCTTCGGGCTTGACACCCATCTCGTCCATCTTACGCTTGTAGAAGGGTACGGTTTCGTAGCAACGTTTTACGGTAGCCACAAGACGCTCACTTTGGAGTTTGCGCATCGACTCACGGTCCATGCACTCCATCGCTGGATTGTAAATTCTTGGCATTTTGCTGAAATAATGAGAATAAGAAATAGATATTATTAATTAACAAAAGTCTGCCTCGGTGAGGAAGCCGATCTTCTTGATGGTTATAATCTCTTTTGCCTTTTCGCTCGGGTCGGTACGCATGACAAGCACGCCTTTACCCTTCCAGAGGAAAGAATACATATAGAGGATGCCGACGCCCTCGGAAGAGAGCAGTCTGACAGCCTCGGCTGCCTGACCTGGCGTGTCGTCGATGCTCAAGGCAAAGACATCGGCCAACTGCACGTTGATGCCGTTCTCGCGAAGGAGCAGATAGGCCTGGGTGGGCTGATCGCAGAGTACACGATAGATGCCATAGTCCTTGGTGTCGGCGATGGTGGAAGCTATGATCTGGATGTTGGCCTTACTCAAAAGATCGAGAACGCGGATAAGTGTTCCGCTCTTGTTCTCAATGAATATGGAAAGTTGTTTGATGGTCATGATGGGGAAGGTTATGAAGGGTTAAGAGGGGTTCGAGGGGTTCGAAGGGTTGCGATGGCATCGCAACAGACAGAACGGGTTGAGAGGGTTAACATTTCGAACATTTCAAACCATTTGAACATTTCTGAACTCATTGATATACTTTGCGCTTATCGACGACTCTCACTGCCTTGCCTTCGCTGACAGGAAGCGAGCCCTTGGGCACCAGTTTAACATGAGGCGTGAGGAGAATCTCGTCCTTAAGGGCACGACGAATACGCTTCTCAAGATCGAGCAGACGCGGGAAGTCGTCGGTGAAGAGCTCTTCGAGTTCGACTTCAACCAGCATGTTGTCGTTGTCGGCATCTGAGGTGAGCGTAATGAGGTAATTGCTGGCGAGTTCGGGGAACTGCATCAGAATCTTCTCAATCTGAATCGGGAAGATGTTGACACCACGGAGTACGATCATATCGTCGGAGCGACCTCTCATGCGATCGATACGGATGTGGTTGCGTCCGCAAGGACAAGTGCGACCCAGGACACGGGTGAGGTCACGTGTGCGATAGCGGATCAGTGGCATAGCCTCACGACAAATGGAGGTGAGAATGAGTTCGCCAATCTCTCCATCGGGCACAGGCTCCAAGGTCTCGGGATCTACGATTTCGACAATATAGTAGTCTTCCCAGAAATGCAGACCATTCTGTTCCTTGCATTCGAAACCTACGCCTGGTCCGCACATCTCCGACATGCCGAACGAGTTGTAAGCCTTCACACCAAGCATGTTCTCGATGCGTTTGCGCTGTTCCTCAGAGTGAGGTTCAGCACCGATGGCGAGTACCTTGAGCTGGGTGTCCTTTCGTGGATCGACATCCTGTTCCTGCATAACTTCGTAAAGACGTGTCACATAACTTGGCACAGCATGAAGAGCAGTAGTGCCAAAATCGCGAATGAATTTGATTTGACGAAGCGAATTGCCTGCAGCCGCAGGAACGGTCAGCATACCCAAACGTTCAGCACCATACTGGAAGCCGAGGCCACCGGTAAACATACCATAACCCGATGAGTTCTGGAAGACATCTTCAGGACGCAGACCCACCATCCAAAGGTTACGAGCCACTTGGTTGGCCCACTCGTCAAGGTCATTCTGCGTATGAAGGATGACGGTAGGATTACCTGTCGTTCCACTCGATGAATGCAGGCGCACACAGTCCCTCAGAGGCACACATGCCAAACCGAAAGGATAGTTCTCGCGCAAGTCCTGCTTGGTCGTGAATGGAAGTTTGCGTACATCGGCCACACATGTGATGCTATCGGGAGTGATGCCAGCCTCGTCGAGACGCTGCTTGTAGATAGGATTCTTCATGCAGCGTGCGATGGTTTCTTTCAGGCGCTCGACCTGAAGCGCTTCGATTTGCTCACGGGTCATGCATTCGTGTTCCTGGTCGAAGAACTCGCATGAATTATCGGGTACGGGGAATTTGCTCATCTTGTTTATTAATAATATAATTGGGGATATCTAGTTTTTTTTCTAGAGACTCTAGAGACTCTAGATATTCTAGATTATTTAGACTACCGCTGCTACACCAGCATCGAAGGCCTTCAGATTGGCTTCGACAATGGCTTCTCCCTTGCGCTGGAAGACACGGGCTACGGCACTACGCAACTCATCGGTCGAAAGAATACCGATATAAGGAGCAGCCATGCCAAGCAGCACAACGTTGGCAGAACGTACGGTAGCCACCTGCTTGGCAATCTGTTCGATATCCAGTTTGGCTACCTTGGGCAGTTTGGCCAATTCGGCATCGATGGCCGAAGATTCAGGGTAGTTGGGAATGTTGACAAACGACTGGCTGGAAGTCACAACTGCACCATCCTTGCTGAGATAGGGCAAGTAACGCAGCGCCTCCATAGGCTCCATTGAAATGATGACATCAGCCTCTCCCATCGGAATGAGATCGGAATAGATGACATCGGTCGAAAGGCGCAGGTTGGACTGTACGTCGCCTCCACGCTGACTCATACCATGTACCTCGGCCTGTTTCAGATTCAAACCAGCTGCAGTGGCCGCTTCGCCTATGATAGTAGCAATGGAGAGGATACCTTGTCCTCCCACACCGCAAAGAATAATGTCTTTCTTCATAATAATATTATTGTTTGCGCGCGGCAGCCTTCTGACGAGCATGGCGTGCCAGTGTCTGAATACATTCACGACGTGGGATGATGACCGAAACGTCGGGATAGGCTATCTCTTCGCGAATCAGCGCCTTGATCTCCTCTACCTTGGTGGGCTGTGGAACGATGACACGCACATGAGCAGGATCGACACCCAGGGCTACGCAGATAGCCTCGTATTTGCTGGTGCCGGCCGAATCCTGGCCACCTGTCATACCAGTGGTGAGATTGTCGCTGATGACCACTACAATGTTCGAATGGTCGTTGACGGCATCAAGCAATCCGGTCATACCCGAATGAGTAAAGGTGGAGTCGCCAATGATGGCGATGGAAGGATGGACACCGGCATCGGCAGCACCCTTGGCCATCGTAATCGAAGCACCCATATCGACACACGAATCGATAGCAGTAAATGGAGGGAGCGCACCGAGGGTATAGCATCCGATATCGCCGAATACACGTGCCTTGTCGCCAAACTCAGCAACGACTTCGCGAATGGCATTATAAACGTCACGATGTCCACAACCCTGGCAGAACTGTGGCGGACGGCCTGCAAGCACAGGACTTGGATCATATACCTTATTGCTCTCTACGCCCAAAGCCTTGGCTACATTGTCGGGGTTGAGTTCGCCTGCACGAGGAAGGGCTCCTGTCAGACGACCATAGACGGGATAATCGGCACCAAGCATACCACGGACAAGTTCCTCGACAACAGGCTGACCATCCTCAACGACCAGCAGGTTCTCGGAAACAGCAGCGAGTGCAACGATGTCCTTCTCGGGGAGCGGATACTGCGAAACCTTAAGGACGTTCATCGTATCGCCTACGGCTTCCTTCACATAGTTATAACCGATACCGCAGCAGATGATACCTGTCTTGTTTTCGGGTTCGTCCTCGCAGAGTTCAAGACGATTGAACTCGCTCTCGGCTGCTGCATCGGCAATGACGGGCTGCTTCTCGATGAGGGAAGCATACTGACGCTTTGCATTCCCAGGAAGGAGTACCCAATGTGTACGGTCGGTCTCAGGGCACAGTTCATTCTCTGCCTTTGGTTCATGAACCTCGACAGCAGCACGTGAATGGGCAAGACGTGTCACGACACGCATAAGAACGGGTTCCTTAAGGCGCTCGCTCAATGCAAATGCCTCCTCTACCATATCGTAAGCCTCCTGCTGGTTGGATGGTTCAAAGACTGGAATCATGGCAAATTTGCCATAGAAGCGCGAATCCTGTTCGTTCTGACTGGAATGCATCGATGGATCATCGGCAGCCAAAACAATAAGGCCACCATTGCAACCGGTAATAGCTGAATTGACGAACGCATCGGCACAAACATTCATGCCGACATGCTTCATGCAGACCAACGCACGTTTACCGGCATACGACATACCGAGCGCTGCCTCCATCGCCGTCTTTTCATTGGTACACCAACGTGAATGAACATTGCGTTCGCGGGCCAACTTATCGCCCTGAATAAACTCCGTGATTTCTGTGGATGGGGTACCTGGATATGCATATACACCGGAGAGTCCAGCATGCAATGCACCCAAGGCAATAGCCTCATCACCTAAAAGAAGCCTTTTCATATAAAATATATTTATTTAAAAGGAAAATTGGTTTCAATTGGCCGCAAAGATAATCATTTTTTTAGTATTTGCGAAAAAATACTTACTTTTTTTTCGTCATTTATGTATTTTTTGTATATTTGCGCCGAAAAAAACTGGTTTATCATACAAAAAACGATACTGAAATGACTCTTTTAGAACGACTCAACAAGACCGATCGCTTTGCGAACACCAATGGAATCAAACTCACCGAAATCCGCGAAGGCTATGCCAAGGCTGAAATGACCGTCGAAGAACGACATCTGAATGGCGGCAACGTATGCCAAGGAGGCGCCATCTTCACATTGGCCGACCTTGCCATTGCAGCAGTCATGAACTCTCACGGACTACTCACACTAGGCATCGAGAACCAGGTGACCTACGTCTCATCCGCCTTGCTGGGCGATCATCTCATTGCCGAAGCCGTGGAGACGGTCAATCACAAGAAGATTCCCTTTGCACAAGTGACGATAAAAAAAGCGACAGGCGAAACCGTTGCTTCATGCACCGCTCTCGCCTATCGCAAACAAGCGCCAATGGAATATGACGCGCTGATGTAATATCAATTAGGGATTCTAAGGGATATTAAGGGATAATTAGGGATTCTAAGGGATATTAAGGGACGTTACTTCTATCTATTTCAAAAAAGGCCCCATAAACATTTGTCCCTTTTTCTACCCTTTTACTCCTTTTTTACTCCCCTTTTACTTCTCTTATTTATAACATTCGAAGATCTTATCGACCTTGTCGTTCTTCAACTTTGGAGTGAAGAATGATACGATGGGCACCACGATGAAGCCACCCACCATGGCAACAGCACCACAATCGATCGGATTGAGGATAGCGTTACCTGTCAGCATATTAACCAAAGTCAGACCTACGCCCCACACGAAGCAAGCCCAAACTGCAGCTGGTGTGACTCCACGCCAATAGAGGCCATAGAGGAACGGTGCAAGGAAGGCGCCTGCCAATGCGCCCCATGAGATGCCCATCAGCTGAGCAATGAACTGGGGAGGATTGAGGGCAATCATCAGCGAGATGACAATGAAGAACACGATGAGAACGCGCATAATGACCACCTTACGACGCTCGATCTTCTCAGCAATCATATCATCGATTTCGCCTTCGCGCACCTCTTCATCGGTCGATTTCTTGTCGCGATAGATGAGGTCGAGTGTCATAGTTGACGAAGATGTGAGCACCAGCGAGGCCAGCGTTGACATCGAGGCAGAAAGCACGAGCAATACAACCAGAGCGATGAGTGCATCGGGGAGGGTCTCAAGCATAGATGGAATGATGTTGTCGTAGACGAACTTGCCACGCTCGGCATTGAAAGCAGTTGGAACAAACAGACGTCCGAAACCACCCAGGAAATAGCAGCCACCGGCCACGATGAAGGCAAAGATGGTCGAGATGATCGTGCCACGACGTATAGCTCCCTCGTCGGAAATAGAATAGAACTTACCTACCATCTGTGGGAGTCCCCAAGTACCCAACGAAGTGAGCACAACAACACCAATCAAGCTCATTACATTCGGACCGAACCATGAAGCAAAATCACCAGCCTTGAAATTGGCATACAGACCGACTTTGTCGTTGGCAAGGTCATCGGCATTGGGCACCTGCATTGCCATCTTATGCATGGCTTCCGTCAATCCACCCTGATGATTGATGACCACGGCAATGACCGTAGTGATACCCAGCAGCATGATGATGCCCTGGATGAAGTCATTGATAGCCGTAGCCTTATATCCACCCAAAATCACATAGCATGCCGTCAGGATAGCCATAATCCATGCGCAATAAGTATAGGGAATGCCAAAGCCCATCTCGAAAAGTTTCGAGATGCCCATATAAACACCAGCGGTGTAAGGAATCAGGAAGACAAATGCAATGATGGAAGCAGCGACACGCAAGCCTTGGTTACGGTAACGGGTGCCAAAGAAGTCGGGCATGGTGCGCGACTGGATATGCTGGGTCATCAACTTCGTGCGACGTCCCAAGATGAGCCACGCCAACAGCGAACCAATGATGGCATTGCCTACACCAATCCACGACGAAGCCAAACCGTACTTCCAACCGAACTGTCCGGCATAGCCCACGAAGACAACGGCCGAGAAATAAGATGTTCCGTAGGCAAATGCAGTAAGCCAGCCTCCGACATTACGACCACCCAACACAAAGCCATCGACAGAACGAGCCTGCTTGCGGCTGTAGATACCTACGCCAATGGTGATGGCGAAGAAAAGAATCGTAAGAAGAATTTTAATAAACATGATAAGGAAGATATTGAAAAGAAGAATTCGGGATTTCCGGAATTTAGGTATTTCGGAATTACGGTATTACGTTATTTCGGAATTCCGTAATTCCGGGATAACGCTATACCGAAATACCATTAAATAATTTAGAAAGCCACCTGCATCTGGATCTGCACGCGGTTGCAAGCGTCGTCAACCCATGCAGTATTCAGGCCATCGGTCCATGATGATGCCCAGGTATATTGCAGTTGGAAACGGCATTTGGTGAAGAACCAATACTGCAAGCCTGCAATGACCTCTGTACGCTCACGGTCGAAGCCCTTGGCATAATCGAAGTAGTCGAACGATGCCACGAGATCAAGTTGTCCAGCCAAAGGAATAGTGGATGTCACATATCCGCCCCAAGAATTGGTCTTTCCATCACGGCCACCCAGTACTTCGCTGCGCACCGACCAACTACGATTCTTCCAAAAATCATTGCTGCCAGCCTTATACTCAACACCCGCTGTCCAACGATCGCGACGATAGATTTCGCCCAGTCCGATGGCATTCTCTACGGGAATATATACCGACGAAGCAACCAGCGACGTAGCATAGCCCTTCTGTGCAGAAACAGCAAAACGTAATCCATCAATCGGACGATAGTCAAGTTTTACAATCACGTTCTTACGGTTGTCGGGATCCCTGGCATTGATACCGCGACCATTCAGGAACTCAAGATTGTAGAAAAGTTTGCCATCGAAAAGTTGTCCATAGAGATCGATGCCCAAGTCACGACCATAATTGATGCCGAAAAGTGGATCAGAACCGCATCCAGTAAGATAAGTGACACTCTGCGAGCAGACATCGACCGTCTCAAGGGTGACTGGAGAAAGCGGGTTCTCCATCGAGAGTTGGTTCTTGAACTGTCCGAATCGGATGGTCAGCTCATTACCTTTGGTCACACGATAATCGGTGTAGAATTCCTGTACCTGACTGTTGAAATCGTGCATGAAGAGGAACGACCAACGGTCGGTAATACGTGCCTTGGCCCAAAGCAGCGTGCGCTTCACGTCCCAGGTATTACTGTTGCGCCCATCATAATTCATATAGGTATAGCCCGCCTGGGCATAACCATTGAGGGTGATGCGGCTTTTCAGTTCCTGCGACCAGTAATTGAGATCCTTTTGCTCCTGCGCATAGAGCGTTCCCGACGACAAAAGAACTGCCGTCAGGGCAATGAGATTTGAGAATTTAAGAGACATATACACAAAGTTTAGTGACAGACGATATGGAGGGGGGGTAAGAGGGGTTAAGAGGGGTTCGAGGGGTTAAGAAATGGTTGTGAATAATTAAAAGTTCGTACGGGTCAGGTAGCAACCACTTCTTAACATTCCTCTTAACCCTTCTTAACCTTACTTCTTCCTTCCCCTGAGGATGGTTTGGTCACGATCGGGACCAACTGAGAGGATAGTGATGGGTGTCTCGAGTTCCTTCTCGAGGAAAGCGATATAATCCTTGAACTCCTGTGGGAACTCATCTTCCGACTTGCATTTCGAAAGGTCGGTGTTCCAGCCTTTCATCTCGACGTACTGGGGTTCTACGCCTTCTTCAATCGAGAATGGGAATTCGTTGGTCAACTCACCATTCACCTTGTAAGCGGTACAAGCCTTCACGGTCTCAAAGCCGTCGAGCACATCGCTCTTCATCATAATGAGCTGGGTTACACCATTGATCATGATGGTATATTTGAGTGCAACAAGGTCAATCCATCCGCAACGACGCTCACGACCTGTGACGGCTCCATACTCGTGACCGATGGCACGAATCTTGGCACCTGTCTCGTCGAAAAGCTCCGTAGGGAACGGACCCGAGCCTACACGGGTGCAATAAGCCTTGAAGATACCAAACACCTCCCCTATCTTATTGGGAGCCACTCCAAGGCCCGTGCAGGCACCTGCGCACACAGTGTTGGAAGAGGTAACGAAAGGATAGGATCCGAAATCGACGTCAAGCAATGAGCCCTGAGCGCCCTCACAAAGCACGCTCTTGCCGGCTTTGAGATATGAATTGATGACATGCTCGGAATCGATGAACTTGAACTGCTTCAGATATTCAACACCTTCCATCCAGTTGGCTTCAAGATCCTCCAGACCTTCAGTGCTGACAGGCTCGCCACCCTTGGCAATAGCCAGCAGATTCAAGCTGGCAATGGTTTCGAGGTGACGCTTCTTGGCAGCATCATATTTTGCCTGGAAATTGTCGAGGATATCACCTACACGCAGTCCGTTACGACTAACCTTATCGGTATATGTTGGACCAATGCCTTTGCCGGTAGTACCAATCTTGGCCTTGCCCTTGGCAGCTTCGTTGGCCTTGTCGAGCAGACGATGGGTAGGCAGAATAAGATGTGCCTTCTTTGAAATATAAAGACGCTGCGTCAAGTCATGGCCACTCTGAGCCAATTCCTTTGCTTCAGTCATGAAAAGAAGTGGATCGAGCACAACACCATTGCCAATGATATTGATCTTACCACCCTGGAAGATACCGGATGGAATGGAACGGAGCACATACTTCTCTCCGTTGAATTCAAGGGTATGACCAGCATTAGGACCGCCCTGGAATCGGGTAACAACATCGTAGTTGGGGGTCAATACATCCACCACCTTGCCTTTTCCCTCGTCGCCCCATTGGAGACCGAGCAATACATCTACTTTCATCAATTGTAAAATATTAATTGTTAATGATTAACCGTTAATTGTTAACTGTTAATTGTTATTTGATATTTGTGAATTGTTATTTGTTTTTTTGGACACTGAACGCTGGCATTTGGCACAAAGACCATGAATCTGCAGCGTATATGCTTCTGGAAGGAATCCCTTGGGCAACTGCGACTCGAACTTCTGCAGCACCTGCAGTTTACGCAGCACCTTTATGCTGCCGCACTTTTCACAGATGACGAAGCCATGAGGTTCCTGACCGAGCGTTCGTTCGAAGAATGTCATGCCACGGCTCACCAACTCAAGTCTGTTTGCCAATTTCAACTCAACCAACAGGTCGAGTGTATTATAGACCGTGGTCAATGCCACGCTGCCTTCTTCGGCGCAAACCATCTTGTGAAGCGTATAGATATCGACCGGCGAATTCAGTTGATATAGAGCCTTAAGGATGAATCTGCGTTCAACGGTGCAGCGTTTTTTACGGCTACGGAGATGATCCTCCATAATTCGCAATGCCTCATCGTATTCAGGGGCCACCGTGTCGGCACGAAGATTCTTGGTGATCTGGTCACGTTTGCGATTCACCGCCTCAGCAACTCTTTCGGGTTGTTTTTTTTTCATGACAATCGTTTTTTGAGGCTTCTGGCACAATATCGCATCATCTTCGACTCAGCATCCATCCAACGCTCGATGAGTTCCTGCCCTATACCGAACTGAAAAGCATACATCGAGACCACATCGGCCACTTCGGGTGTAGGGATGGTCTGTGCCCAGCGTTCAGCAGTTTCCACCGTCATCGTACCGCGCGGATAGAGCAGCGGTGCCAGCATCTTAGACTCTCTAATGTCATCCTCAGCCCACAAAGCCTCAGCAACATCAGTGCTATCAAGTCCATATAGAGGCGACTCTGAATCAGACAGCATATCCTTCACCATCTGTGCCAAATCCTTGATGTCGGGCAAAGAGCAGCCGAAAGCCACCTTATAGACATATCCATGCTGCCTCAGCAACGAACTCGTAAAGATGTTCTGCCTGCTGCGGAAGAGTTTATGGATGGCGCTGAGTTGATGAGAAGTCATTGGAGGAGTTAAGAGGGGTTCGGGGAGGTTAAGAGGGGTTGCTCACTTCGTTGCGCGCGAGCAGAGCTCGGAGCGAAAGGTTCGAAGGGTTTAAGAGAGTTGTGGGCTCGGAGGACTCGAAGGGTCAATCAACCTTTCTTAACCATTCTTAACCTCTCAGAACCTTTCAGAACATTAAAGTACTGAATAGTCCTTGCTATAACGAAGCATTTGCTCAGGATAGGTTTCCGAGCCATAGATAATCTTCACATCGGTAACCTTGCCGTCGGCATCCTTCACTAGTTCGTAACGTGGATTGACGAAGCCCTTGTAGGGAGCAATGTTGAGCGACTGATAACGTTCGAGGACTTCCTTGTGAAGTTCGGGATCGACCTTCACACCATAAGTCTCGACCAGTTTGCGACCAGCCTCGAAGTCTCCTTCGCTCTTGATGCGCTGCAGTTCGCCAAGAATCTTGGCAAAGTAGGTGCGCAGTTTGTCGTAGTCGTTAATCTTGACGTAGGTCTTGCCATCACGCTTTGCGAAGCAGAGCGCGGGCTCACTTCCGTCCTTATCTGCGTCTTCCTTGGCCAAAGCAAGGGTCCAGTAGGCGATAAGGGCGCGGTTGCGCATATGTGCCTCCTCCAGGTTATCGCCTGGCTTGATACGAACAAGCTGGGTCATCAGGCCATTCATCATCTGCTGATAGTAACCTGCCTTGTAAGCATCGGCATTAGGCATTACTCCCAACTCGACGAGCTTGGGATCGGCCATATAATAAAGTGCAAAGATGTCGGCACGAGCCTCCTCAAGGGTCGAACCATAAGCCTTCAATGCATCGGGATCAACTCCAGGCAGCAACTGACCGCTGGCGTGACCCAAACACTCGTGCAGGTCGGTATGAACATTATCCACATAGTGGGCATACTGCTTGGCCTGCTCAATCTCAGCCTCACTCCACATAAACTCTTCACCAAATCCATTGCCCTGGGCAGCAGCGTCGTAAGCCGCCGTGATGTTGTCGATGCTTACCGACTTCGAGCCATGCTGGGCACGAATCCAGTTGGAGTTGGGCAAGTTGATGCCGATAGGTGTAGATGGATAGCTGTCACCTGCCAGGATGGCAGCAGTGATGACCTTTGCTGTCACACCCTTGACCACAGGCTTGCGGAAACGAGCATCGACTGGAGAACGATCCTCGAACCACTGAGCATTGCTCGAGATGATTTCAGTGCGAGCGGTGTTGGCTGAATCCTTGAAGTTTACAATCGACTCCCAAGCGCCACGCAGACCCAATGGATCGCCATAACTCTCGATGAAGCCGTTGATGAAATCTACACGGCTCTGAAGGTCCTCTACCCAAAGTATCGAATAGGTATCGAAGTCCTTTAAGTCGCCACTGCGATAATACTGGATGAGTGCATCGATAGAAGCCTTCTGCTTTGCGTTCTCAGCTACAGCGCTGGCCTTCTCAAGCCAGAAGACAATCTTTTCGATGGCAGGACTGTAGAGACCACCAACCTTGTAGGTCTTCTCAACGAGCTTGCCCTTCTCCTTCACCATCTTGGAGTTCAAG
>JAZQBS010000130.1:0-8756 GCA_045545875.1 Bacteroidales bacterium | reverse complement strand
CTTCATTTGAAGAAAGGCATCAACCGCTTGAACATCACCGAAGTGAAGACCGGCGCTCGCATCGACCGGATCTTCATCGGTCTCTATCCGCCTTTTGTCAGCGAGCCGCGTGTCCGAATTCCCGCATCACTCTACCAGAACAAGCAGGGCGACATCGTCAGAGTTCAGCAATTGGGCTATACCGACGGCGTTCTTGTCCAGCCTTTCGACGTGCCGTCCTATCAGCTCGAAACGATTGTCGGCGCTCCCTTTGTGGAATATGACCTCGACCTCCAGCCCGGCGACAGTCGGATTGAGATACGCACCCTGCCCACGCTCCACGTCTATGAGGGCCGCGATGCGCGCTATGCCGTCCAGCTCGGCGACGGCGCACCCGAGGTCTTCTCCATCCATGCCGGCGACTTCACGGCCGAATGGCGCCGTAACTTGCTGCGCGGCTACGCCTCGCGCTCCATCCCCGCCGGTCAGTCCGGACCACAACGCCTGCGCATCTATCTGCTCGACCCCGGCATCGTACTTCAAGAAATACTCATCTTCTGAAGTGAAACCAAACCGCCCATTTATTGCATGAAAACTATGAACAAGAAAAGTCAACGCGTGGCCATCCTTCTGGCCATTCTCGCCGCCGCCCTCTATGCCATCAGCACGCCCGTATCGAAGGTGATGCTGCAGGTGGTTCCGCCCACGATGGTCGCGGCCTTCCTTTATCTCGGTGCCGGAATAGGTGTCGGCACGATGATGCTGGTGCGCTCGCCATCGCCCTTGCCATCGGCGAATCCCTGCCCGACTGGCGGCATCTTGCCATCATCCTCCTGCTGGGCTATGTGGCCTATGGCCTGAGCATCTACTGCTATACCTATGCCCAGCGCGCCATCGGAGCCGCCCGCACCAGCACCTACTATGCCCTCGCTCCCTTCATCGGAGCATTGCTCTCCATCCTGCTGCTGGGCGAACCCGTCACGCTCGTGTTCACGGCAGCTTCGCTCATCATGGCTGTCGGGTGTTGGATCGCCGCCAAGTGAAAGTTTGGTAATTGAGCAAAGTTGAAATCAAAGGCACACATCTGCTTATATCAGATGTGTCACCTTGATCTTCTTCCACTTTTTCCCGATTCCCAAAGCTATAGCATCGGGATTCTTCAAAAGAAGCTCTCCCTTCTGTAAACCTATCAGATCGCTTCGCAATTCCTGCAGTTCCTTGCCGCTCACACCAAACAGGTCTTTCAGCACCTGGTCGTTGATGCTCTGTTGCTTCATCAGCAGCGGGTATTGGGCATTAGCGTAGAAGTCGAAATACGGCGACTTGAAACTGTCCATATTCTGGGTAGCGAGAATGATGCTCATACCCTTGTTACGTCCCACGGCAATCAGGTCACGCAGCGGCTTGTTGTCGAACGAAAGCATATAATGTGCCTCATCAATGATGGTGAAATGCCTTATCTCAACGCAGCTGTCGTTCATCGCCTGTTTTGGCAACCTCTCATAGATGTTATTCAACTTCGAAACTACGAAATAGACAATCGCCTTGGCTATTGTACCATCCTTCTGGAATCGGCCCAAGTCGATGATATAGCAGTTCTTCACAAGATCAATGCTATCCTGTTCGGCAAACAAATTGCTTCTGATCAGCTGTTTTAGTACAGAGGTCACACTGTCATCTTTCTCTTGTAATCGTTCCGACATCGAACCTTGATACATCTTCAGGATAAGGTCGAACGTTACTGGTGCGCCACCCGTTTTCTTGTAGGCTTCAATGATGGCCTCGCTCAAGCGATTGTTCATGTTGGCACTGATTCTTGCCTGGTCGATGGCACAAAGGGCTGTAGCTAATCCGGTCGAATAAAGGTTAATTTCATTTTGAACCGGGTTTTGCGAAAAGTCCTTGAAGGGCGTGAAAGGCAAAGGCTCTTCTATGGGCCGAAGGATACAATTCACATCGGTATCGAAATACGTAAGCCAACCGGCATTTGCAGGATCTGAAAATTCGCCCTTATAATCGAATAATAGGAAATTGACAGGATAACTGGTATCGGTAGACAAGTGTCTGAACTGCTGAATAAGCACAGCAAGCAGATTGGATTTGCCACTACCCGTCGAACCGGCTACCAGTATCTGACTGTTCTGAATAGAACGGCTATTTACGCTGAGCGTAGCTTCAATCTCATCCTCATAATGACCGATGATGAGATCAAGCAACGGTATTTCGCCGTTGGCCGTGCCACTATTCGCTGTCACACCTTGAGAATACAACCATTCGTCCAAAGCGCCATCCGACATAAGCATCTTGCACCCACGCATTATCTCGCCGTTTACGACACGGCTCAACGTGGCTGGAGACTCGGAATCGAGATCCTTGTATCTCAGTTTGAGAATAGCCGAGAACAAGGGTTTCATATTGTCTTTGGTGAAGAAGCTTGGCGTAAACCTGATGACGCGCTTGTAGGTGAATTGTGGCAGTTCGTCCAAATGGCGTTCTTCGGCGTTTGAAAGGCCGACGAGCAGACAAAGGCGCATCACCTTGTTCATCGTTAAGCTTAACGGCCTGACCGACTTCGGATAATCGTTCAGGTTAATTCGCTGCTCAAGCATCGACCTTAGTGGGGACAAATCCTCTTGGATTGTATCCGACTGAACACATTTTTCCAATTCTAACAGCATAGTCGTTAATTTAGAATTACACCAAAATATCCATCTTCCACTGTCGTGCACTGCTCTTCCCGATTACGTTCCAGTGTATAGGTTCGAGCCAGGAAAGGCTCAAGCCTATCATAATCCTCACCTGTTCTAATCTCTGTATCTGTCGAAAGCAGGATTGTCTGTTCGGCCAAGGTCGGGAAGTAATGTTCCATGATGGTTTCACGACTCTCTTTGTCAAGGACACCCATCACCGTATCAATCATCACAGGCGGATCGTAGTCACCCAGTTCATGAAGCACTTTGAGCAGCACCTGTATCACCACCTGCTTGGCACCCGCATTCAGTGTACTAAGAGCAATCTCGTTGCCTGCCTTATGGTAAATCTTAAAGGTCAAGTCCTGAAGTCTTTCTGACAGCTCGACCCGTCCGATTACTCCGCGATAGGCAGCCAGATTTTCGTTGAGATATTCTTTCATCTTACGTTCAATCTGCTCTTTCTTCAACTTCAGCAAAGTATCGGCCACGTCATCGAACAAGGGCTTCATTTTGACAAGCGTATCGTATTTAGGGTCGGGCTCCTGTTGTATCTGTATGTCGTACTGATTAATCTTGCGCTGTTGCTTCCTTATTTCCTCTTCAAGGGCCTTGATTTCGTCAGCCAGACGTTTGATTTCTGTCTCGTTGTCTTCGTATGCTTTCAGAAGCGCATAGTCATTGCCGCTGATTTGCTGCTTCATCACCTCGATATCGCTTCTGAGTGCAGGCAGATTGTCAATCTCCAGATTGATTTGTGCCTGAGTCAAAAGCTGCTGTGGCAGACTATTGAAACTCTTCCTATCCACCAATGAGCGCAAGGCATCGACTTCTTCATTATCAAGAAAGGCATAGATGTCCTCTTTCTGTCCTTGTAGATTCTGCTGTGTCATGATTGATGCCACAATCGTATCCTCATCCACATTCATCAGCATGGGACATTCTTCGATAAGCGACAAGACAATTTGATGTGTCAAATCACGCACCAAAGGTTCGCTGACCAGCTGCTTCTGCTGCTGGTCGAGCTCAGACTTCGTCTTAAGCACCATACTGATCTCCGCTTGCCTCAACTTGAGCAGATAGGGCAGGAAAATATTAACTTCCATCGACTCCACTAGCATCTCAAGGTCTTTCAGATACTGGCGGCTCCGGTCTTCAGTCTCATTGATTTTCTGCTGGGTCACACGTATCTTGTTCCTCAAAGTCTCTTCCTCCTGCTTGCCGTTTTTCAGCGTATTATACATCTGGCTGTTATTGGCCGAATACAGCAGGCACTTCTCGTGTTCCTGCTTCAGCTGGTCAAGTTTCCGTTTCTTTTCTTCGGTGTCATCGACCAGTTCGCGATACTGCTTTTGTTCGGTTTCCTGCTTCAGGCGACGCTCAGCATACTCCTGCTGCAAATGTTCGCTGACGCGACTTAGCTGAATGTACTTGTTGAAGCCCATCACGTTCTCGATATTCTCTTTGATGACGTGATTCAGCTGGTCCTCCTTCAGGAGGTTGCCGGCCTCCATGGCATCGAACAAGAAATAGCGGCTCAGCTCCTGAGGAAGATTGGCCTTGATGATTTTCGAAACCTGTTCCCGCATCTTGGCACGTTCGGCAGCAGGCGTGGCAGGGCCATAGACGAAAACATTGCCATTCATGTTCAGCCGTACGCTCTCGCCAACGCTTCCATTTTGCAACACCTGATAAGTGCGCGTCAGAATATATTGTTGTTCCCGACCTAACACTCGGCCAGAGAATGTTAGCTGCAACATGATTTCAGGCTTCGGTCCTTGTTCCATGCCCATATTGAGCAGCTGGCGGAATCGTTTCTGATCCATCTTTTCCAACCCATAGAGAGCACCATAGATAGCTTCGAACAAAGTGGTCTTGCCGCCGCCATTCTTTCCTCCTACGAGAATGATGGGTCGCTCGGGTTCGACCGAGAGGTTCAGGTCCAGTTCGCGATAGGTCTTGTAGTTCTTGACCTTGATATTCTTGATGAGCATAAGCGTCAGATTTTTTTGAGTGCTTTCTCGATGACTTTCTCAACCGAAGTATCGTCCACATCGAGTTCTTTGTTCTTTATCTCATGATATTCTTTCAGCACCTCCTCAACAACCCAATCGTCGTCAAGTTTATGACGTTGTGCCAAGGCCCTAATCACGTCGATATCTTCCTTGCGGATGCCGTAATTGAGGAAGTGTCCGTCCAATCCTTTTGCCATGTTGCTGTTGTTTTATAGTTTGTTCAAATCCAAGGTTGTCCACCCTCTGAGGTCAGTGGTATTGGCAATATCAAGTTCGGGGAAATACCAGTTATTACCCTCTTCAATTACAATACCGCCCTTCATGCGTATGCCATGTTCATTCTGCTCTTTCATGTAGCTGCGCAACGCATTGTGCTTATTGGGCGCTTCGGGGTCACTGTCTTTGGTCTTGGTATCAAGCAGCAGTATGGTGCCATTCTTCAGGCTGATGATGAAATCAACGTAGAAGAGGCTGTCGCGTTCACCCGAATCCTTGTAAGCAACAGCGAAATGCTCTGATCCCATGTCACCGTTCTTGTACCACCAATCGACGGCATCGCATCTATCAACAAAGCGGGCAAAGTGCTGTTCGGGCACCGATGCATCGATACTTTCGAAGAAGGGACGCAAGGCATGGCGATGTATGTCGCGATCTTTGTTGATATAAAAGTCAATATTATAACTGCGCGCTTCAGGCAACGTCCACTGCCCATCTGTTTTCACCGATGCCGAATCGGTGGATGCAACGGGCTTCTCCCTCAATTTCTTTTCGTATCGAATGAGCGTACGCTTGATGATATCTTCCCATTGACGCACATTCGCCTTGGCAAGATACATTCGGATGGCTTCGCCTTCCATCATTCCCAGATATTCGGAAGCGAAGGCGAGAAGTGCTCCACGAAGCACGGGCGTAGAGTCGAACTTCTGGAAGGGGCCTACATGCGCACGGCAGAAGAGGTCGAACAACTGACTGCACTCCGAAGCATTGCGGGCCAATTTGGCTGTTGTAGCCACCTCGACCCTTCCCTGTCGGTCGGGATCTGAAAGACGTATGTTGCGAGGCACTACCAGATAGATTTTAGTCACATCCACCTGTATGCCATGGTTGCCCACTTTCATTCGATTGGCTTCGTACTGGCTTTCGTCCCCTACAGCAGACTCACCGGCACCGCCCATCAACTTTATCAGGGCATCAGGGTCATCATCCTCAGCAGTTTCGTCATCAAACTTCAATCCGATACTGGCATCTTGAATCGAAAATATCTCCGTAAACACCTCCTTCAGATGCTTTCTGAAGTCATAGCCCAGACGGAAGTGCTTTTTCTGTTTGGCGCTCTTATAGCTGTTAGGCAGCACGATGTTTTGGATGCCCTCGCGCAGAGTCGCATTGATGGTACGGATGTAGTTCATCTCTTCCTGAGCCACAATGATGGCGTCAGCCGAAAGATTGGTATAGACATATCCCACATTGAGGCGGTCGTCGCTATAGAACCGCTGCTGCGGCATGCGCAGGATGCGCCCCATGGTCTGAATGGTGAAACGTACGTCGCTCAGCGTTCGGTAGATCACCAGCACAGCTGCCCTGGGGCAGTCCCATCCCTTGGCGATAGCTTGTTTGAACAGCAAGCAATCCACCAGGCTGTCCATCTTGGTGATTTCTTCCAAGTTGACCTTGTCCTTGTTGTCGCTCAGCCATACGGCCAGTTTCCCATTTGCTTCACTGATGTTGCGTTTATTGTCAAGATAAGTTGTCACTTCCTCGCGCACGGTCCTGTCATCGCTCGTCATCAGCTCCTTCGTGTCGTTGGGCAGCTGAATAAGCAACAGTGGATTGATATTAACCCCCATTGCCCTATAAGCCTTGGCCAGCTCATCGCGTTTGCGCAAAGCCTTTTCGAGCAGACGCTGGTTGACGGTCATATCGTCGTCGAACTTCTCACTTCCCGACACGTTGGGATTCAGTTCCACACGTTTCTTGATCATCTCTTCCTCGATGACGTCTTCTCGATCGATTTGCACCATATCTCCCTCAGTGGTGATAGGAGTTGCCGAAATGCGGAGCTCCACTTTCGGATTGATGAGTCTCAGTATTTCCTCACTCTTGCGGGCATTGGCGCCAGTATAATAATGCTCCTCGTCGATGATTACGATTATGGGCGTATCGCGCTCCACCGTATGACGCACCAAGGTCGAAAGGTTATGATTCTGCTCATTGTCGCGACGCAGAATGGCGTTTTCCTTGTTGATGCTCTCCCAGTTGAGAAAGAGGATGTCACCCGACCGCAGATAACCCTCGCTGGCATCTATCTCGTCGAACATCAACGTGCGCAGGTTGTGCGTCTCCGAGAAATAGTTCTTTAAGCTCTTGTAGCTCTGGATATGCAGCTTGTTTGGTGCCACCCAAATGAAGGCTACACGATCGTAAAGACACTCGCCGCTCTGCTCCACTTCGACCTTAAGCTCGTCGAGCATGGCCGATGCAATGACGGTCTTGCCTGCTCCTGTAGGAGCTTTGAGCACAATCTTCTTGCGATAATCTTCACGATTAAGGTTCTTGATGACCTTCTTCTTCAGTTGATTTACAGCCTCACGCTGGTAATCTTTCAGTTCAATCATGGTCTTCGGATGTATAGAGGTTTGCGTCTGCTTCGTTCAATTCTTGTTCACTCACTTCGGGCTGGTCAGCAAAGTCCTGCCTTTCGCTTTTGGGAGGCAATACCTGCCGATAAGCTTGATAGAGGCTGTACGGCATAGCATGGAGTTCTACACGGTCGAGTACTCCATGGAAATCGTCGGAAAAGGGATAGGCTCCATCGCAGGCCACGTAAGTTTGGATAGGTTCGGCAATCTCATTTACTTTAGCCAGCGCCTTGACGATGTAAGGGATAGCATCAGGAAGATAGATGATAAGCATACCGCGCCCCTGCTCTTCGAAATAGCGAGCCATTTGCTTCGGAAGTTTTAATCCGAAGAATGTATTCTTTTCGTCATATAGGTTATGCTTGATACAGAGCAGGTCGGTAGAGACTTCCATCAGCTGTCGTTTGTTCACGGCTGTTTGCTCGCGCGGAACTGAGTCTATCTTGTAATACCGCAGATTGTTCTCTTTCAGTCCCTCCACCTGCTGGCCCTTCGGCGCGGTGTAACCGAGGATGACGCGCTTGTTGCGTTCGTAGGTTACGTTCTCGCAGATGCCGTTCTCGTTGTTCGTTACGAGGATGCACTGGCGATGACCGCCGTCTTCGGCATTCAGTTGCATGGTGGCATGAAGGGTCGTGCCGGAGCCGGCGAAGAAATCGAGGATGGTAAGCCGCTTAGCATTTGGTGTTGATATTTTAACAATATATTTAATGAGTGCTTTGGGTTTGGGGTAACCAAAAGACTTATCTCCAAAAATGTCTGTAATATCTTTCGTCCCATCTTGCGTCATCCCGACATCTTTAGGAAAGTCTGAACTAACAGTTGTATAACCAAAAGTTTCTCCAGCCTTTTTTTCATCCTCTTCTTTCCAATATCTAAGAACAGGTTTTGCTATTTTCAGAAATTTATAATCTCCTGGAAAAATAATTCTATTTTCTTGTAAATATTTAGGGAAACCATCCTTTGTAATTCGCCAAACAGCCATAGGATTTACTGGATATTCTTTCCCATTTTTGGGATTTATTATTGTGAAATCACTATTTGGTCTCTCTATAGCAGTCCTTTGTGTCGACATATCATGTGTCCTCCATGGTCTATTGGGGAAATCTGGTGTTTCATAATATTTTCGAGATTCTTTTTCAATTCCAGCCTGAAAATTAATATTAGAAAAACAAATAATCCATTCGTAATCTTGCGAAATAGAATGAGGAACATCTGTCTTGGCTGTTCTTTTTCTCCATGGAAAAGTAGCGACGAACTTTTCTTCTCCAAAAATACTATCACACAACAACTTCAGCTGCGCCTGCTCATTATCATCAATCGAAATAAAGATTACTCCACAGTCGGAGAGCAGGCGCTTGGCAATCTTCAGGCGCTTGTTCATGAATGAGAGCCATTTGGAGTGACGATAACTGTCCTCCGAATCCACATAC
>JAZQBS010000129.1:0-16760 GCA_045545875.1 Bacteroidales bacterium | reverse complement strand
GGAAGGGCGCGATGGCATCGCGCCATACGGGACGGGGGGACGAGGGCGGCCAAAGACGGCCGCGACGAAACGCGGACGAGGGGACCGGTCAGGAGGACTCGGTGTTGCGGCGGCGGGAGCGGGCGCGTTTGCGCTGTTCGCGACGCTTGACGTTGCGCTTGTGGTTGCGGGAGGAGGCCTCGGGGTCGGAAGGGAAGGAGGCGGGGGAGGTGGGGCGATGGTCGTGGTCGCGATGTTGGCGGGGTTGGGGGCCTTCGCCATCGTCGTAGAAAAGGCGCCAGGGGAGCTGCACTTCGGGAAGGAGGCCGGTGTTTTCGGCACGGACGAGACGACGGAAGTTGTCGCGGCTCTTGGAAAGGGAGTTCTGGAAACGTACCAATACACGAGGGGGGGCTACGTATTCCTCGCCGTCGAACATATTGCGGAAACGCTCGTAGAGCTCGGTGATGTGAAGAATGCTGCCTACCTTTTCCCTGCCGATGCCGGCATTCAAAAGGATCTGTCCCACCTCATCGCGTCCGTTGAGGAGGGCGATGTCCATCACGAGGCAAGCGAGCTTGTAGATGGTGTCGGTGCGGGGATGCTCACGGCCCTGGACGGAGAGTGCACGATGGGTATGTTCCCATAGTGTGATACCGCCTTCTCCACCTTCGAAGGGCATGGGATTGGTGAAGTGCTCGACGATGCCTGGCATGACATATTGGAGGAGGCCTGTGGTGATGAGGTCCTGGATGCCATCGCCGAAAGTGCGGCTCTTGAGCAACTTGTTGAGCTCGTCGCGAAGGCGCTTGGGTGCTGCGTTGGCCATGTAGTCGGCATTGTCGCAGATGGCCTTCCAGCAGGCGGGATCCAAGCGGAAACCTTTCTGGTGCTTGAAACGGATGCCGCGAAGCATTCGCACGGGATCCTGACGATAGATGGTGACCGGGTCGGAGGGCGTAATCAGCAGGCCGT
The DNA here is from genome assembly GCA_045545875.1 of Bacteroidales bacterium. Taxonomy (GTDB): domain Bacteria; phylum Bacteroidota; class Bacteroidia; order Bacteroidales; family UBA3663; genus Liminaster. Next base: position 15,806 of record JAZQBS010000129.1, on the reverse strand, counting down.
TCTTCAGATCGCTGATGCCACGACCTGTGGGGTCGAGCACTTTGCCTGTATGCAGGTTCTTATAGAGGGCGTTGCAGGTATAATCGCGACGCGAAGCATCTTCTTCAAGAGAGCAGAAACGGGTTTCGAGGAGGGTGATGTCGTCATCGGCGTATTCCTCGATGTGAGGTTCAACGCATTCAACGAGCGTCAGCGTATTGTCGATGATGACGTCCATGGCTGTGGTCCCGTAGCGTTGATAATAGAATGGGCCTTTGCATCGATCGGCGTGTTCGGCACACATGTATTCGATAAATGCCTTCTGGCCATTCGGCATATTGACCAAAAGGTCAATGTCGCTATAGCGTTCGCCCAACAGTTCATCGCGTACACATCCTCCTACAAGGTAAATCTGCCCGTAGAAGGGAGAATCCTCATGGATGACATCCTTGATGAAATGGAGGGTCTTTTCGAATTTATTCATTTTAGAACGAAAGGGTCGAAGTGGTCGTAATTCTCGGGAAACACCGAGTAATTGGAAAGGTCAAATAGGTCAAACTCTTCTTTTTTTCGGCGCAAAGATAGTGTTTCTGCACGAAAAAACCAAAAAAATTTGCACAATTCGACCAAAACTTTTATCTTTGTACCCGAAATATTAAACGAAACATACATGAAAAAGCCATTATTGACATTTTGTTGTGTCATTTGCTGCATGCTGATGGGAACGATGCTATCGCATGCACAGAACTTCAGAAATCAGTCGGACCTGCAGTGGATAGCCGTCCCTGACGATAACGACTGGACCTATAAGTTGGGAAAAGATGCCCGTATCGACGTTCAACTCCTGTGGCATGGCATGCCCCTCGAGAACACCGAGGTCGGTTATTCGATCGGAGGAGATTGCCTCGAAGCAGACACCCAAGGGAGCGTGAAAACCGATGCCCGTGGAAATGCCGAGATTCGAATCAAGACGCCGAAGAAAGCCGGATTCCGCGACTGCAAGATGTGGTGCGAGGTGGAAGGCGTGCGCTTCGACAATCATATCAAGGTGGGGTGGTCGCCCGAGCAACTGACTGCCTACACGCAGATGCCGAAGGATTTCGAAGCCTTCTGGAAGCAGGTGCTCGAAGAACAGGAGAAGGCCTCGAAGCTGAAGCCTGTCGTAAAGCCTGCACCCGTGTATTCGAGTGATAAGGTGGACTGTTACCTGGTGAAGCTCAATGGAGGCTTCACGAGTGCTCCCCATTGCATCTATGGCTATCTGTCGATACCGAAGAAGGCTGGTAAGTTCCCCGTGCTTGTGTCGCCTCCTGGAGCTGGCGTGAAGCACATGGATCCGCTGAAGACGCAGTTCTATGCATCGGAGGGCAACATCATCCGACTGGAGCTGGAGATCCATGGCATCAATCCATCGATCAGCGCAGAGGATTACAAGGATATTTCCCGCTCGTTCGGTGATCATATGGGCAATGGATATCTTGCCAATGGCATCCAGAGCCGTGACACCTATTACATGAAGAAGGTCTATGCCTGCCTGCTACGTGCGGTGGATTATCTGACCACCTTGGAACAATGGGATGGAAAGAACATCCTTGTACAGGGAAACAGCCAGGGTGCAGCCTTGACCATGGTGTTGGCAGGCCTTGATCCGAGGATTACGGCGGTAGCCATCGCACATCCTGCACTCAGCGACATGGCAGGTTATGCCGAAGAGGGGCGTACGGGAGGATATCCTCACTTCAATCGTCACTACAAGGAAGTAAAACTCGACAAACAGACCATCGAGACCTTGGCCTATTACGACGTGGTGAACTTTGCCCGCCTGGTGAAGTGCCCGGTATATCTGACATGGGGTTATAATGACAACACCTGCCCACCTACCACATCGTGGATCGTGTGGAATACCTTGACCTGTGAGAAGGAAAGCTACATCACCCCCATCAACGAACACTGGATATCGACAGAGACACGATATCGACAGATGAGATTTCTGCAAAAACATTTGAAATAATGAAAAAAATCCTCGCCCTTATTGCCTTGGGCGCCCTTATGACGGCCACCGGTGTGGCTCGTAATACCTATTTGCTGAATGACAAGTGGCGTTCGGTGTGTTATCCGGAAGGAAAGACCGATAGTCTGGAGATTGAGAACCTCCAGTTGCCCCACAACTGGGACGATTATTACGGCTATCGGCAGTATATGCATGGCAACCTTCATGGCAAGGCACGCTACGAGCGCCGGTTCACCCTCTATGGAATCACGAAGGAGGGCGATGCAGCTGTCGCTTCGCAGCAACATTATACGTTGCATCTGGAGGGTGCGGGAAGCTATGTGACCGTCAAGGTGAATGGACGCGAGGTCTGCAATCATCGACCGGCCGGCAGGGTTGTGACGAGCCTCGACATCACCGAATATCTCCACACGAACAATCCGAAGATGGACAATCGCCTGGAGATAGAGTGCGACCATCCGTCGAACATCACCGATCTTCCCTGGGTGTGCGGAGGATGCTCGGCAGAATGGGGATTCAGCGAAGGATCGGCACCTTTCGGCCTATTCAGAAATGTCAGCCTTGAGGTGACCGACATGCTGCGAGTGGAGCCCTTTGGCGTACATGCCTGGGCTAACGAAGCACTGGATACGGTCTTCGTGGATACGGAGGTGCATAACTATCACAATCATGGAGAAATCTGCGTCGTCCAATCGGAGATCGGCGGCAGGCTGAAGAAGGAGACCATCGAACTGGGAGCACGGTTGACGCAGATAGTGCATCTGGCAATCCCGATGAGGGACGTGCAGCTGCAGCATTGGTCGCTTGAGCATCCTCAGCTTTATACGGTCAATACAACGGTGATGCAGGGGCGTATGCACGAGATTGTGGACCGCGTGCAGACGGAAGTCGGTTTCGCCGAGGTGAAATGGCCGGCACGCACTGCAGAAGGCCGGCTCTCGGACGAGGACCATCGCTTCTATCTGAACGGGGAGCCCGTCTTCCTACATGGCGTGTGCGAATACGAGCATCTCTTCGGCCAGAGCCATGCCCTCAGCGAGGAGGAGATAGATTCGCGCTGCAGGCTCATCAAGCATATGGGCTTCAATGCATTCCGTGATGCCCATCAACCGCATAACCTGCGCTATCAGGAGCATTGGACCAAGGAAGGAATGCTGTGGTGGCCACAGTTCTCGGCACATATCTGGTACGATACACCGCAGTTCCGCGAGAACTTCAAGACACTGCTTCGCCAATGGGTGAAGGAACGCCGAAACAATCCTGCCATTATCCTTTGGGGACTCCAGAACGAATCGACCTTACCTGAGGACTTCGCGCGCGAGTGTGCCGACATCATCCGTGAGATGGACCCGAAGTGCCGACGCGTGGGCAATAAGCAGAACGGCCGATTGGTGACCACATGCAATGGCGGCAGCGGAACCGATTGGAATGTCGTCCAGAACTGGAGCGGCACTTACGGAGGCAAACTGGAAGAGTACGGCGAGGAATTGAGCCGCGATGACCAGCTCCTGAATGGAGAATATGGAGGATGGCGCACTGTGGGCCTGCATGACAAGCAGGACCGTCTGCCCCTGTCGTTGTTTGCCAGTGATGCCCCCTGGAGCGAAGAGCACCAGTGTGCATTGCTGCATGCCAAGTTGATGCTGGCCTATGAGCACAGAGACCGCCTGTGCGGACAGTTCCAATGGATCCTGGCCAGCCACGATAATCCCGGACGTCAGCAGCCTGACGAGTTTCTGAGGACCATTGACAAGGTGGGTCCATTCAACTACAAAGGCTTGCTGACAGCTACGTGGGAGCCTACCGACGCCTATTATCTCTATGTGGCCTGGGGTGCCTTCCTGCGCCATGAATGGCCTAAAGGCGTTGATGAGCCCAAGAACCTGCTGGCCCGTGAAATGGTGGCACTCGGCTATCAGTATGAGGGAATTCCATTGCCGGATTATCTGCTTGACGAGACCGCTGACGAGAACTGTTCGCGTCCCAACCTTCATACATTTGCCGAGCGGACATCGTCGCTTGCACCGGAAGACGGACGCATCTACGTCTATCGCTACAATTGTGGCGGAGACAAGGTCGTGGACAGTTACGGCAACGTCTGGATGGGCGATGACACCCGGTATTGCACCAGCTGGGCCATGGCACCCCAGTTTGCCGGAGACAACTTGAACCCTGTGCTGGGCAGCCAAAGCGTGCTGCGAGGCTGGGCGCTTGATCCGATACAGAATGACGGACAGCTTCTTGCCTCGAAAGTGGATCAGCCACTGTTGCGCAACTATCGTTATGGACGTCACGAGCTGAGATTCTCGTTCCCTTTGCCTACAGGGCCCATGTATCAGGTAGACCTGTGGTTTGTCAATAGTCGTCACTACGTTTCGCACGTAAGCTACCAAACGATGTCGATACAGAACGGGCAGCTTTACATAGGCTTCCCACATATCAAGGTGGGGCAGGCGAAGATTTCGGCCATTGCCATCAGCGTGGACGAAGAGACCGGAAAGAAACTGGGTAAAATGGGCCCGAAGGGACTATTTGTGTTCAATAAGGGACAATTAGATACGACACTTCCTGCTTTGACAGAGCAGGCGGGATATCCCTATAACAGTGGTTTGAATTGGGCGCATTTCGATTTCCAGACCGTGGAGAAGACCGATAAGGCAAGCCTTCCGGAAGACAAGGGAGGAAGACCATCGGCGAGGTTCGACGTAAATGCCGACAAGCTGAGTTTCGACATCAAGATGGGGCTTGCACAGGAATATGCCTTGCGCTTCCGCTACAAGAATGTGGATACCACGACACCACGTGCACACTGGACCTTGCTGTCGAGCGTTGACGGCAGACTTGTGGCCGAAGGAGACATCTCATTTCCACCCACACCTCCAAAGTTCAAGACCATCAGCACGACCACGGGCACCTTTGTCAATGCGGGCAGTTACCGCCTTGTCGTGAGTGGGGCAGAGGGCGTGGAATTCGAGTATCTGGAGGTGCAGTAAACGCTATAGTCACTATATTATCTATAGTCGCTATAAAAAATAGAAAAAACTATATGAATTGGGATCAATTGCTTTCTGCTACCCGTTTTGGCCAAGAGAACCTGAACCTGCGTCCTCATGCACGTACGGAGTTTCAGCGCGACTACGACCGACTCATCTTCTCGCCATCGTTTCGTCGCTTGCAGAACAAGACACAGGTCTTCCCTTTGCCCGGGGCTATCTTTGTCCACAATCGACTGACACACTCTCTTGAGGTGGCAAGTGTGGGAAGGAGCCTGGCAAATAATGTCTCGATAGAACTTCTGGAGAAATACAAGGGAGAGGAGTGGACCGACAAACTGCAATCGCTCGACGATATTGTGGCTACTGCGTGCCTGGCACATGACATGGGTAATCCACCCTTCGGGCATTCGGGAGAAAGGGCCATCATCTCGTATTTCAAGGAAGGAGAGGGGCAAAGATTCCAGGATGTGGTGTCGCCTCACCAGTGGGCAGACCTGACGCACTTTGACGGCAATGCCAATGCTTTCCGCTTGCTGACACACCAGTTCCGCGGTCATCGCGAGGGCGGATTTGCATTGACCTACAGTACGCTTGCGTCGATCATCAAGTATCCTTATGCAAGCACTGTGGCAGGACCAAAGCCGAAGTTCGGATTCTTCCAAGCAGAAGAGGAATCGTTCCTTCGACTGGCGGAAAAATTAGGATTGGAGATCATCGATATCGAAGGCAGGCTGGAACTGGACATGCCTTCCACCGAACTGTTCGAACATAAACACCATCGCTACTGCCGCCACCCGCTATGTTTCCTGGTTGAGGCCGCCGACGATATATGCTATCAGATCATGGACATCGAAGACGCCCATAACCTGAAGCTGCTGTCAACCGCAGATACCCAGGAGCTGCTGCTCGGATTCTTCGAAGGGGAGATGCGAGAGAAGATCGTCAGAGGCTTGAATTATGTGCCCGACATCAATGAACAGATCGGTTATCTGCGTAGCCGAGCCATCGGAACGCTTGTATTTGAGTGCACGAAGGTTTTCCTGGAGCATGAGGAAGAGATACTTGCCGGTACGTTCCAGAAACCTTTGATACAATGCGTCGCACCTCATGTCGCACAGGCTTATCAGCATTGTTCGGATGTTGCATTCTCTCGGATTTACAACAGTTCGGATGTCGTTGACATCGAAGTTGCTGGTTATCAGATCATCACTGTCCTACTACAGAAATTCATCGATGCCGTGATTCATCCCAACCGCACCTATAGCCAGCTGCTGCTGAATCGTGTGCCTGCACAATACGATACGCGTGCAGAAGGCGTCTATACGCGCATTTTGTCGGTCCTCGATTACATCAGCGGCATGACTGACGTCTATGCCTTGGATCTTTATCGAAAGATTTACGGTATGTCGTTGCCTTCGCTATAAGCAAATAAAGGCCCCTTGTTCATGGGGCCTTTATTATATTTGAAAGTCGGATTTATTGCATAGAGCCAATCCAGAGGAGAATCATGGCGATGATCACGAAGAGCAGGTCGAGCGACTTGCTCTTTATGTTTTTCTCCTTGAAGATGAGCCAACCGGCAACGAAGCCTACTACCACGCCAGAACGGCGTACGAGGCTGATGACCGATATGAGCGCACCTGGGATGGACAAGGCATAGAAATAGCAGAAGTCGGCAACGGAAAGGAAGACCGAGATACAGATGATCTGCCATTTCCAATGGAAGGGATGCTTCCTGCGATGTCTTTTGGGAGCCCATAGCCACAGGCAAACGATGCCCATCATCAGGACCTGGTAGAAGTTGTACCACGACTGGACTACCATTTTCGGGAAGCCACGGTTTGCCCAAATGCCGAACAATCCCTGACCATTATCGGAATCACCCACCAGGAATTTGTCGTAAAGACCGGAGATGGCACCAATGAGCGTGCCTGCTATCACCGCCCAAATCCAAATGGAGTGTTTCAGCTGGATGCCTTCCTTCTTGCCGGAGGTTGAGATGAGACCGAAAGCAATGATTGACACCAAAACACCTGCCCATTGCCAAGCGTTCAGTTTTTCGCCGAAGATGAAGATGGCACCGAGGAGCACCAGGATGGGACGGGTGGCATTGATGGGCGAAGCGATGGTGATGGGGAGATGCTTCAAGCCATAATAGGCACAAATCCATGAAGCCAGCACGATGGCAGACTTCACGATAATATAAATATGTATGGTGCTGTCCTCGATGACAGGCACGTAGACGGGGCTGTCGGCAGGAATAATGCCACGGGCTGAGAGCACAACCAGTGGCAAGAATATGAGTGAACAAAAGATCGTGTTGAGGAACAATACCGGAATGACGGCATTGTCCTTGAGCGACACTTTCTTGAAAACATCATAGCACCCGAGCAGCAATGCGCTCAGGAAGGCAAGAATAATCCACATGACTTATTTGAACTCGTTCTGAAGCGAGATCTGCAGTTCGTCCAGGAGGTCGATGGTCTTCATGCGGAACTTCTTGAAACCAAAGATAAGTTTGGTCTTCTTCTTGTTCAGAGCATACTTGTCGACGATCATCTCCTCGGCGGTATATTTGTTCAACTTGTTGTTTTCGTTGTACTTGTAATTGATGTGGCTCATTTCCATGATGAGTTGGCCACCCTCGTAACGCACGGCAAGCACATAGGCCAGTTCGGCAAAGTCGTGAGCAAGGAATGATTTCGAGAAAGTGAGTTCCATGCTGTAGGAATGCTGCAACTCATTGTCGGCAGCCTTGGGCAGACGCTGGTTGTAGTGCATGCGTTCGTCCTTGGTGCAGCGAACGAGCCAAGCGTCAACACGGTTCATGACCTCCTGCTGGGTAAGGCCTGCGGGAACTTCGACGGTGCGGGTCAGGACTACCTTGCCATTGACTTCGGGAACTGCACCAGCCATGTATCTGATGTCGGTTTCGGGCTTCTCTTCGATGACGGGAGCCGTGATTTGTGCGATGCTGGTGGACATTGTAGCGCATGCCAACAGGATAGTGAAAAGCTTTTTCATATTTTTCGAAGGTATATAATTATTTTGTCAGCAAAGACTTATGACTGCTTGGCCTTGAAAGCAAGGGCGTAGATGCGCATCTGCTTGATCATCGACAGGAAGCCATTGGAACGGGTGGGAGAGAGGTTCTCCTTCAGGCCAATCTGCTCGATGAAATAGAGGTCGGCATTGAGAATCTCGTCGGGTGTGTGGTCGGAAAGCACCTGGATAACCAGGCTGACAAGACCTTTGACGATTACGGCATCGGAGTCGCCGGTAAAATGGATCAAATTGGTCTGCTCGTCAAGGTCGGCCTGGAGCCAAACGCGGCTCTGGCATCCTTCGATGAGGTTCTGAGGGGTCTTGTACTTCTCGTCGAGTGGTTCAAGGTTGTTTCCCATCTCGATGATCATCTGATATTTGTCCATCCAGTCATCAAAGGCTGAGAAGTCGTCGATGATTTGATCTTGAATTTCGTTGATTGTCATTTTTTTTTGAATAATCGGAATAATCGGAATAATCGGAGTGGTCGGAGTTATCGGAGTAGTCGGAGTAGTCGGAGAACTCGGAGTGAAGGGTTACCAAAGGAGGGAGACGAGCACACGGCCAACCTTGCCGAGCGTCTCACGGGAGATGTTGTCGATTGTATCGTGGGTGGTGTGCCATTCCGGGCAGAAGGTGCCGTCGGTGTCGGTGCGCGTATCGATGATGTCGACACAAGGGATTTGGAGCATGCGGTTGACGAAGACGTGGTCGTCGGTGACACCACCACCACCTTGGTTGATGAAAAGGTCGCCATAGCCAAGACGTGCAGCGTTTTGCCAGATTTCGTTGACGAACGAACCGGCATAGCGTTCGCTGTAGTATTCGCGATAGAAGGTTGCGTTGGCTGAACCCACCATGTCGAGGAGGATGCCATACTGCGCACGATAGCCTTCCTTGGCCGCCTGCTTGCACCACATCTGTGTGCCCAAAGCCCACCACTTCTCGTCGTGGGAGCCATTCCAATCGTCGGGTGCACCATAGTCTTCGGCATCGGTCAAGAAGATGTCGATGCCGACCTGCGGAAGCTTTTCGTTGCAGAGTCGGGCCAATTCGAGCAGGATTCCCACGCCCGAGGCGCCATCGTTAGCACCCATTACCGGTTGTTTGCGCTTGGCAGGGTCGGGGTCGTTGTCGGCAAAGGGGCGACTGTCCCAGTGACTTATCAGGAGAACCCGCATCTTGGCATCGGGATTGAATGACCCCACGATGTTGATGACAGGCAGTTTCGTGCCGTTGTAAGCCGTCATTTCGCCCTCCTGGAGCTTGACCGTAGCACCATGACGGAGCAATTCGTTTTGCAGCCATTTGGCACATGCCTTCTGAGCATCGGTGCCAGGTACACGAGGTCCGAAATCGCATTGACTCGCCACATACTGGTAGGCGGAATCGGCAGAGAACTGTGGCATCTCACGCGAAGCGGCTGTCGAGGATGGTACGCCCGACGATGTCGCATAGCCCGTAGCCGACCTTTTGCAACTGCAAGAAACCATAACCAATAGAAGAAGGAAACCTGTATAAAATCTTTTGCGATATTTCATTTTTCTTTGTTTTGATGGTGCAAAAATACAAAAAAAACATCATATTCGAGTACAAAAAGGTCTTTTTTTTGTGTTATATAACATAAATAAGCATTTTTTTTACGAAAAATAATGGTACATTCAACAAAATTCATTAACTTTGCAGCAAAATAAGCGTAGAATAGCTCCCAAGATCGTTACTTGGGGGACAAAATTTTCTTTAATCGTGAGCAATCAAATCACACATGAAGGAGTCGTCGTCAAAGTAGAGGGACAACGGGTCACGGTTCAATTTGTTCAAAACTCGGCATGTTCGGGTTGCCATGCCAAGGCCTTATGCAGCAGTGGTACCTCGGATTCGAGGCAAAAGGAAGTGGTGGCTAATAGCTATGGCACAACGTATGAAGTGGGTGATTATGTCCGCGTGGTAGTATCAAGCGGGTTGGCGTGGACGGCTGTCCTTCTGGCTTTCGTCATCCCGATGGTTCTTGCCTTGGTTTGCTTATTTGTGATCGTTGGCTTCACCGGCAGCGAGATAATGGGATGTCTTGTCACTTTGTTATTGTTAGGACTTTATTTCCTTATTGTTTGGATGCAGCGTGACCGCCTTGAACGAAAGACAGAATTTTCACTGGAAAGACTCTATTAGCAGTTTCGAAAAAACAGCGATGAATCTTATACATTTAATATTATATTATTAACATTAGTATCACTATGAACGTAATTTTGTTAGCACTTGGCGTGCTTGGCGTGCTTGGTGCCGTAGGCTCTTTGGTACTTTACTTTGTATCAAAGAAGTTCTATGTTTACGAGGATCCTCGCGTGGGACAAGTGGAGGAAGTTCTGCCTGGTGCAAACTGTGGCGGATGCGGATTCCCCGGATGTCATGGTATGGCTGATGCATGCGTCAAGGAGAAGGATGCCAGCAATTCGCTGGGCAGCCTGCTCTGTCCTGTCGGCGGTGCCGACTGCATGGCAAAAGTCGCTGGAATCCTCGGAGTTGAGGCAGGTGCCGCTGAACCTAAACTTGCTGTGGTTCGATGCAATGGCAACCTGGAATGTCGTCCTAAACTTTCAACCTATGATGGCGTGAAGTCGTGTGCTGTAGCTGCCTCGACCTTCGCTGGAGAGACCGGATGTGCATTTGGCTGTCTCGGTCTGGGTGACTGTGTCAGGGCTTGTACTTTTGATGCCATTCACATGAATGCCATCACCGGACTTCCCGAAGTTGACGAGGAAAAGTGTGTGGCTTGTGGCGCTTGTGCCAAGGCTTGTCCGAAGCTCGTGATTGAGATTCGCAAGAAGAATGCCGCCAAGACTCCTGCTGTCAAGCGTGTTTGGGTTAGCTGTATCAACAAGGACAAGGGAGGCGTGGCCCGCAAGGCCTGCACCAACGCTTGTATCGGTTGCGGCAAGTGCGAGAAGACCTGTAAGTTCGGTGCCATCACCATTGCAAACAACCTGGCCTACATCGATTCCGAGAAGTGCAAGGCTTGTGGCATGTGCGTAGCTGAATGTCCAACGGGTGCTATCCATTGCACAGCTGCAGTACAGACTGTCGTAGAGAAACTCAAGGCCAAGAAGGCTGCTGATGCTGCCAAGGCCAAGGAAGAGGCTGCCAAGAAGGCTGCTGAGGCTGCTGCTGCAAAGGCTGCCGAAGCTGCTGCTAAAGCTGCTGAAGCTCCTGCCGCACCCAAGGCAGACCAGCCGCAATAATCAATAATTCATAATTGATAATTCATAATTACAAGATATGAAGACTTTTAAACTCGGTGGTGTTCATCCCGCCGCAAATAAGCTTTCCGCCAAGGCTCCCATCGAGGTGGCTGCCGTGCCTGCTGTTGTTGCTATCCCAATGGCCCAGAATCTCGGTGCTCCGTCGAAGGCTATTGTTGCCAAGGGCGACAAGGTGAAAGTTGGTACTCCTATCGGTGAACCTGGAGGTTTCGTTTCTTCCTACGTTCATTCCTCAGTCAGCGGCACCGTTGACAAGGTTGACGTAGTAGAAGATCCTACGGGCAAGAAGGTTCCTGCCGTATTCATCAAGGTAGAAGGTGACGAATGGCTCGAGAACATCGACCGTTCGAAGGATATCAAGCGTGAAATCACGCTGACCAAGGAAGAGATTATTGCCAAAGTGAAGGAAATGGGCATTGTCGGCATGGGTGGCGCTACCTTCCCGACACAGGTTAAGCTCATGCCGCCTCCGACAGCCAAGCCACAGTGTGTCATCATCAATGGTGTCGAGTGTGAGCCTTATCTCACCTCTGACCATGCCTTGATGCTGGCTCATCCTGAAGAGATCTGCATCGGTGTACAGATTCTTGAGAAGGCCATGGGTGTCAATAAGGCATATATCGGCATCGAGGCCAATAAGCCGGATGCTATCCAGCTCTTGACCGAGACCGCCAAGAAGGGCTTCCCCGAAATCGAAATCGTTCCCCTCAAGCTGAAGTATCCACAAGGAGGTGAAAAGCAGCTGATCAATGCCGTGATTGGTGCAGAGGTTCCATCGGGAGGTCTCCCAATCGCTACTGGTGCTCTCGTTCAGAACGTGGGTACAGCATTTGCTGTCTACGAGGCCGTTCAGAAGAACAAGCCACTCATCGAGCGCGTTGTCACCGTAACCGGCAAGAGCGTGGCCAAGCCAAGCAACTTCCTGGCACGTATTGGTGTACCTATCCAGCAGCTTATCGAGGCAGCAGGCGGCGTTCCCGAGGATACCGGCAAGATCATTTCCGGTGGTCCAATGATGGGTAAGGCAATGCCTGACACCAACAGCTATATGGTGAAGGGATGCTCGGGCATCCTCGTGATGAAGAATGAAGAGGCACGCCGCAAAGAGGCCGGACCCTGTATCAAGTGCGCCAAGTGTGTGCATGCCTGCCCAATGGGTCTGCAGCCCAACTTCCTTGCCAAGTTTGCCGAGAAGGATATGCTCGACAAGTGTGAGGAAGAGCGTATCTACGATTGCATCGAGTGTGGCTCCTGCTCTTTCTCTTGCCCAGCCAATCGTCCGTTGCTTGACTGGATTCGTCAGGGCAAACCCAAGGTAATGGGCATCCTCCGTGCCCGTGCAGCCGAAGCAAAGGCCAAGGCTGATGCTGCCAAGGCAGCTGCTGCGGCTAAATAATTAGTTGATAATTAAATGTTGAAAACAAATGAATAAATTAAACGTTTCATTGTCACCGCACGTACACAGCGGCAACAGCACCCAGAAGTGCATGCTTCAGGTGATCATTGCACTGTGTCCCGCTCTGCTCTGGTCCTTCTACCAGTTCGGCTTGGGAGCCATCATTGTCACATTGACATCGGTTTGCGCCTGCGTGCTCTTCGAGTTCCTGATTCAGAAGTTCGTACTGAAGGTGACCCCTTCGATCTGCGACCTTTCGGCTGTACTAACCGGTCTGCTTCTGGCCTTCAACGTGCCTTCTAATCTTCCTATCTGGATTATTATCATTGGTGCGCTCGTAGCCATCGGCATCGGTAAGATGTCATTTGGCGGCCTTGGCCAGAACATCTTCAACCCTGCCCTCGTAGGACGTGTATTCCTTCTCGTTGCCTATCCCGTGCAGATGACCACATGGCCTGTTGAGGCTGGTTATTTCGATGTGGCTACAGGTGCTACTCCTCTTGCCCTCATCACCCAGATGGTGAATGGTGTTCCGGGAGTATCCCTCGAGTCTCTGGGCGAAGCCTTCCTCGGTACCACTGCTGGATCGATGGGTGAGGACTCAGCTCTTCTCCTTCTCCTTGGCGGCTGCTACATGCTTTACAAGAAGACCATCACTTGGGAGATTCCAGTCTCTACGCTTGCTTCGGCCTTCGTCTTCGCATGCCTGTTCTACGGCTTTGAGGACATCCCAGGTGTCAGCAATTGGAGCATCATCATGCAGCAGTTCCTCGGTGGCGGTCTGTTCCTCGGTGCCATCTTCATGGCAACTGACTACGTGACCTCACCTATGAATCCACGTTCGCAGCTCATCTACGGTGTATGCATCGGCTTCCTGACCATGGTTATCCGTCGCTATGGCGCATATCCCGAAGGTATGTCGTTCGCTATCTTGATTATGAACGCCTTTGTGCCTCTGCTCAACTCTTATGTTAAACCAAAGCGTTTCGGCGTTGTTAAAAAGTAATCGTTATGGCAAAGCTTGAAAATTCATTAAAGAATATGTTCCTCTCACTGACAGTGATTTCGCTGATTGTGGGTGGACTGCTTGGAGCGGTTGCACATATTACCTCCGAGCCTATTGCAGCAGCTACTGCCGCTGCCCAGAAGGATGCCATCAAGGCCGTAACTCCCGCATTCGATGCTGTATCTGATCCCTACGTAGTGGAGGATTGCGGCAATGGACTTCCCGCCACCATCTTCGCTGTCAGCAAGGATGGCCAGCAGGTGGGCAGTGCTGTCGAAGTAGTTACCAAGAAAGGCTTCGGTGGCAAAGTGAAGGTCATGATGGGCTTCGATATGGAAGGCAACATCACCGGATACAATGTTCTCGACTGCTCGAACGAGACACCAGGTCTGGGTGCCAAGATGCCCGACTGGTTCCAGGGCAAGGGTGAGAATGGCGTAAAGGGTACAGGTGTCATTGGCAAGAACCCCGGTAAGGCAAACCTTACTGTTACCAAGGACGGTGGTGAAGTGGATGCCATTACGGCTGCTACCATCTCAACCCGTGCTTTCTGTGATGCCATCGCACTCGCTTATGCCACTGTCACCGGTACTGATGCCAACACTGGTGCCACCGGTCAGGTCAAGGAGGCAGTAGAAGAGGCCGCTGAGACTGTCGGTGACATGGTCGATGCAATTCAATCGGAAGAACAATAACATGAATGTAAGGAGATTATTACTATGAGTAAACTAGGTATTATTATCAATGGCCTCATTAAGGAGAACCCTACATTTGTGTTGCTCCTTGGCATGTGCCCCACGCTGGGTACTACCTCTTCGGCTTTCAATGGCATGTCGATGGGTCTCGCTACCATGGTGGTGCTGATCCTCGCCAATATCGTTATCTCAGCCATTGCCCGTTTCATTCCTGATAAGGTGCATATTCCCTGCTATATTGTCGTTATCGCAGGTTTCGTAACCCTCGTGCAATTGCTGCTCAAGGCTTACTTCCCTGAGGTTGACAAGAGCCTCGGCATCTTCATCCCTCTTATTGTGGTGAACTGTATCGTGCTGGGTCGTGCTGAGTCGTTTGCCTGCAAGAATGGCGTCATCGACTCTGCATGCGACGGTATCGGTATCGGTCTTGGTTTTACCATCGCTCTGACGATTCTTGGTGCTTGCCGCGAATTCCTCGGCACAGGTGCTATCTTCGGACTTGGCATCATGCCTGAGAACTATGGTGCCCTGACCTTCGTTCTCGCTCCTGGTGCATTTATCACCTTGGCTTACCTCTCTGCTATTTTCAACAAGTTGTTCAACAAGTAATACCCCAGTAAGATATGTCATACATTATTATGATCATTGCCGCGATATTTGTCAACAATATCGTATTGGCTCAGTTCCTTGGTATCTGTCCATTCCTGGGAGTATCGAAGAAGGTTGACACCGCTGCAGGAATGGGTATGGCAGTTGCATTCGTTATGCTTCTCGCTACGCTTGTAACTTGGCCAGTCTATTATTTCGTATTGGTGCCTTATGGCTTGCAGTTCATGCAGACCATCGTCTATATCCTTGTGATTGCGGCTCTCGTACAGATGGTTGAAATCATCCTCAAGAAGTCTATGCCTTCGCTCTATTCGGCTCTTGGCGTATTCCTTCCACTGATTACCACCAACTGTACCATCCTTGGTGTTGCCATCAACGTGATCAACTTCGAATACACGCTGCTCGAATCTGCTGTCTATGCTGTGGCTACTGCCCTCGGTTTCTCGCTTGCTATGGTTCTCTTTGCCGGCATCCGTGAGCAAATCGCAGTGACCGATGTCCCCAAGGGCATGAAGGGAACGCCTATTGCTCTGCTCATTGCCGGTCTGCTGGCATTGGCATTCATGGGCTTCTCGGGCATTGACAACACCCTCAAGGTGATGTTCAATATCGGTTAATAGATTTTCTCCCCTAATAAAAAACGGGACGCTCGATTGGGCGTCCCGTTTTTATGGTTCGCCCAGCATGGGCATATTCTAACGGGTGTAAGTCCCCAAGCCGCCCTGATAACGGGAAGGCTACAGCCAAAGGCAAGGGTGTCCGTGGCGACGCGGAATCTGAAGGAAGCTGGCGGCAAACACCTGCTCTGATGA
>JAZQBS010000128.1:0-14205 GCA_045545875.1 Bacteroidales bacterium | reverse complement strand
ATTTGTGCATGATTTGTCAAAATTTTGTCCGAAAAATTGGCAGTGTCAGAATTATGTGCACCTTGCTCTTCAACAGTCGGCATTTATTATTTTGAGAGTTCGGAAAACGACGGTTTTACGGACATCAGGGGACTATTGAGGATTTAAATTCTTTTCTTCCCTCCATTCGGTTCAAAAACCTGTTTGAAAAACAAAGTACAAAAGAACTCAACTATAAACGTTTTTTGTACCATTTTTCAAACTTTGATGCAGTTCCAGAAGGTGATTTAGCTGTTCTATTTCCCTTTATTTGTTAAATGTACATAAAAATGTACAGATAATTTGGAAATTATAGAAATAATTCGTAGATTTGCAGCGCAAACTAAAAAATTACAAAAATGACTACATTGACAATTAGTGACTTCAGGAGCAATATGGCTTCATCTTTCGACCGCGTTGATGCTGGAGAGTTCGTATTCATTAACAGAGGAAGACAAAAGATCTATGCCATTATTCCTATTGAAGATGATGATCTTGCCATCACCCCAGAGCTCGCAACGAAGATTGAACAGGCAAGACAGGAATACAAAGAAGGAAAAACTATTTCCCTTAATTCACATGAGGATATTGACCGATATTTAGACTCAATGTAATCATGTATAGAGTAGAAATATCCAACGGAGCCGATAGTGTTGTAAGGAAATGGAAAAAATCCAATCCACAACTCTGGAATAAATTCGGCAAAATAATACATGAACTTGCCGAACACCCACGTACTGGCATCGGGCATCCCGAACCGTTACGCGGAGGCAACGATATCACTTGGTCAAGAAGGATCTCTGCACATGACCGTATAGTCTATGATATTCATGACAACGTACTAGTTGTTCTTGTCATCGAAGTTGAAGGACATTACGGGGATAAATGATGCAATAATTTGAAATGTTTAGTTGGCAAAACCTCAAAATAGAGTCTTTTGTGCTGTTTTTTTGCTGACTTTTTTTACTTTTATTGCTCGTCATATCACTTAATTTTCTGATAAACAACAAAATAACCCTCTTTGTTTCAATTCCCGTCGAATCACTCACGAAAAGAGGACCGTTGAGGTCCTCTTTTCTTTTTTATCTATATCAACAATTAGAGAATTGGGGTTGGATGAGTATTTTAAATTTTACATTAATGACCGTGTAATGGGCCGTTAATTACTCGTTAATGATAGACACACTCGATTCTCCGCAATCTCTTATTTGTGGGTGTGGGTGGCGTGGAGGGTGAGGATTTCGTCGAAGCGGGTGGCAAGTTCGGACATACTGGAAAGGACGATGTTGGCGCCAGCCTTGCGGAGGACCTTTGGGTCGAGGGGGCCTGTGTTAACAGCGACGGTGAAGATGCCAGCGGCATGACCTGCCTGGACACCGAGTGGAGCATTCTCGACGACGATAGCTTCGGAGGGATCGAGGTTGCCAGCCTTGCGAAGACCCATAAGATAGGGATCGGGCATAGGTTTGCCATGACCGATGGGACAATCCTTCGCGGAGACCATTCGACTGGGGTCGAAAACATTCGGATAAACAAAATTCAGTTTGCTAAGGAGCGAGGGCTGACCACTACCTGTAACCAGGACGCGAATGAGACCCTTCTCCCCTACTTTACGAAGCACATCGGCAGCGCCTGGCATAGGTTCTGCCTGGCCCATTTGCACGAAGGCCTGCGACTTCTCCTTGTAAATCATCTCAATCTCCCAAGGCTCGGCATGACGTCCGCGTTGTTCAACGAAGAAGTCATCGATGACCTGTTGTCCGGTCGCACCTTCACAGAGATAGAAGAAGGTGCGATCGCAGGCGAAGCCATAGTGTTCGCCCATGACCTGATACCATGCTTCCGCATGTTTAGGCATGCTGTCGAAGAGCACGCCGTCCATATCGAAAAGAAATGCTTTTAGCATGATGGGGTGATGGGAGGGATGGGAATGATGGGAATTAACTAACTATAATCTTCAACTTTCGCAGGAGCGAAAGTTGAAGATTGTTATTTGATACGATGATTTACTCGGCGAGACGGGCCTTGATGGCACGGGTGGCCTCTTCGTAGCCGGGCTTCTCGAGCAGGGCGAACATGTTCTTCTTGTAAGCCTCAACACCTGGCTGGTTGAATGGGTTGACACCGAGGATGTAGCCAGAGATACCGCAGGCGCGCTCGAAAAAGTAGATAAGCTGGCCGAGGTTGTACTCGTCGAGCTTGTCGATCTCGATCTTCATGTTGGGCACACCGCCATCGACATGGGCGATCTGGGTGCCGAGTTCGGCCATCTTGTTGACCTGATCGACACGCTTGCCAGCGAGGAAGTTCAG
Source organism: Bacteroidales bacterium (assembly GCA_045545875.1). Taxonomy (GTDB): domain Bacteria; phylum Bacteroidota; class Bacteroidia; order Bacteroidales; family UBA3663; genus Liminaster. Next base: position 11,875 of record JAZQBS010000128.1, on the reverse strand, counting down.
GCCATCAAGGTTCTCTTCGTCAGAAGGAACAACCACGGTGCGGTTGGGGTTCTTGATGGAGATGACGGTCTCGAAAATGGTGCGCTCGCCTTCCTGGATCCACTGGCCCATGGAGTGCAGGTCGGTGGTGAAGTCGACAGAAGCCGGGAAGATGCCCTTGTGGTCCTTGCCCTCAGACTCGCCGTAGAGCTGCTTCCACCATTCGGACATGTAATGGAGCTTGGGCTGATAGTTGACCAGGATCTCGGTCTTCTTGCCAAACTGATAGAGGGCGTTACGAACGGCAGCATACTGGGCAGCGGGGTTCTCAGCATAAGGAACATCGACGCTAGTGGCCTTCTCCATATCCTGGGCGCCACGTACGAGGGCCTTGATGTCGTTGCCAGCTACGGCGATGGCGATGAGACCTACGGGAGTGAGCACTGAGAAACGGCCTCCTACGTCATCGGGGATGACATACTTCTTGTAACCCTCCTTGGTAGCGAGGGTGCAGAGAGCGCCACGCTTGGCATCGGTAACAGCCACGATGCGCTTCTGAGCCTCGGCCTTGCCAACCTTCTCTTCGAGCATGGTCTTGAGGATACGGAAGGTGAGGGCGGTCTCGGTGGTGGTACCCGACTTGGAGATATTGATAATACCGAACTCCTTCTCTTTCAGGATGTCGAAGAGGTCGGCGAGGTAGTCCTCACCGATGTTGTTGCCGGCATAGACTACGATAGGATTCTTACGGGTGGTCTGGTAAGCATCGAAAGCGCTTGCCAAAGCCTCGTTGACGGCACGAGGGCCGAGATAGGAGCCACCGATGCCAGCTACGACAACGACTTCGCACTTCTCGCGAAGGAGGTCGGCGGTAGCCTGAACGTCGTTGAGGAACTCTTCGGTGATGCTAGAGGGAAGGTGAACCCAACCCAGGAAGTCGTTACCAGCACCCTTGCCGGACTCGAGGAGTTCGTTGCAAGCGGCGGTCTGAGCGGCGACGGTTGCCAATGTTCCAGCGGGAACAAAGCATTGTGCTTTTTCGATTGATAGTTTCATAATAGATATTATTTGTTGGTTATAAGGGGTTATCGGGGAGGGGGGCCATAGATGGCCGCGACGGGGACGCTTAGCAGCCAAACTTGGCTGCGACGAAACATGAGGGACGAAAGCGGGGACCAAGGAAGGGCGCGATGGAATCGCGCCTTACGGGACAAAGGGGGGCGCTATCTCAGCATGTCGCTGAGGAGCTTGAACTCGACGAAGGGGGACATGCGCTTGTAGAGGATGTTGTAAACGCAGTCGACGATGGGGATCTGGATGCCGTACTTCTGGTTGATCTCCTTGATACACTTGGTGCCGTAGTAGCCTTCGGCGACCATCTCCATCTCGAGCTGGGCGCTCTTGACGCTGTAGCCCTTGCCGATCATGGCTCCGAACATGTGATTGCGGGAGAAGCGGCTGTAGGCGGTGACCAGAAGGTCGCCGGTATAAACCGATTCGGAGATGTGGCGTGTGGGCTCACGCGCAGGGTCGATGCCGTTGATGAAACGCTTCATCTCGCGCATGGCATTGGCCACAAGGACAGCCTGGAAGTTGTCGCCATACTTGAGACCTGAACAAATGCCCGAAGCGATGGCATAGATGTTCTTCAAGACACCTGCGAACTGCACACCGATGACGTCTTCGCTGACGGTGGTGTGCACGTAGTGGTTCTGGAAGAAATCGGCTATCTCCTGCCCTATCTCCGTATTGGGGCAACCCACGGTGAGATAGGTGAGTCGCTCCCAAGCTACCTCCTCGGCATGAGAGGGTCCTGAAAGGGTGGCAAACTGCTCGGGCTTGAGCGAGAAGCGTTCGGTCAGGTACTGACTGATGGGGATGTTGAGGTCCTGGACGATACCCTTGATGATAGAGATGACCATCTTGTCGGTGAACGACTCGGTGATCTTCTCGACATGCTGACGCAGATAGGGCGACGGCATGCCGAAGATGACCATGTCGGAGTTGCGGATGGCTTCGTTGATATCATCGGTGAAATGGATACGATCCAAATTGAAACGCACACTCGAAAGGTAGGTGGGATTGTGACCCAGCTGCTTGAATTCGGTGATCTTCTGCGGGTTGCGCATATACCACCAGATGTCGGCATCATTATCCTGGACAATCTTAGCGATAGCTGTACTCCAGGAGCCACTGCCGAGGATGGCTACAATACCGGGGATATTCATAAGCAAATCATTTAGCCGCAGCCTCGATCCATGCCTGGACGTCGGCCTGCGAAGGATTCTGAAGTTCGCCGATGAGCGCCTTATACTTCTTCTTGATATCGATCATCTGCTGGAGGACCTTGCCAGGCTTTTCGTCGGCGAGGCTTTCGGTGGTGAGATAGCCGGCCTTCCAGAGCACAGCCACCCAATCCTCAGAAGGCACACCGAGGGCGAGGAACTTCTCGACGGGGTCCCTACGTTCGACCTTCTCGGGCTTCATGGTGGGGAACAGGAGCACCTCCTGGATGGTGGGCTGACCCGTCATCAAGATGCACAGGCGATCGATGCCGATGCCGATGCCCGAAGTGGGCGGCATGCCATATTCGAGGGCACGAACAAAGTCGTGGTCGATGACCATAGCCTCATCGTCGCCCTTGGCAGCAAGCTTCATCTGATCGACGAAACGATTGTACTGATCGATGGGGTCGTTGAGCTCGGAATAGGCATTGGCCAGCTCCTTGCCGTTGACCATCAGTTCGAAACGCTCGGTGAGACCAGGCTTCGAACGATGCATCTTGGTGAGCGGAGACATCTCAACCGGATAGTCGGTGATGAACGTAGGCTGGATGAACGAGCCTTCGCAGGTCTCGCCAAAGATCTCGTCGATGAGCTTGCCCTTGCCCATGGTGTCGGTGTCCTCGACACCCAGTCGCTTGGCGATTTCGCGCATCTCGTCCTCAGACATGACAGAGAGGTCGTAGCCTGTCTTCTCGCTAATGGCCTCGAGGATGGGCAGACGGCGATAGGGAGCCTTGAAGCTGACCATGTTGTCGCCAATCTTCACCTCAGTGGTGCCATTGACAGCCAGACAGATGCGTTCGAGAAGATTCTCGGTAAACGTCATCATCCAGTTGTAGTCCTTGTAGCTGACGTACAGCTCCATGCAGGTGAACTCAGGGTTGTGGCTACGGTCCATGCCCTCGTTGCGGAAGTTTCGACCGATCTCATACACACCTTCGAAACCGCCTACGATGAGACGCTTGAGATAAAGCTCGGTGGCGATGCGAAGATAGAGGTCGATGTCGAGCGCATTGTGATGGGTGATGAAGGGACGAGCGCTGGCACCACCGGCAATCTGCTGGAGGATTGGTGTCTCGACCTCGGTGTAACCAGCCTCGTCGAACACCTGACGCATGGTACGGATAACGGTGGCACGCTTCTGGAACACGTCCTTCACGCCCTCGTTGACCACCAGGTCGAGGTAGCGCTGACGATAGCGCAGCTCGGGGTCGTTGAAGCCATCGTAGGCCACACCATCCTTATACTTGACGATAGGCAGGGGACGGATGCTCTTGCTGAGCACCGTGAGACGCTGGCAATGAACGGAGATTTCGCCCGTCTGGGTGCGGAAGACGTAACCCTCGACACCTACGAAGTCGCCGATGTCGAGCAAACGCTTGAAGACGGTGTTGTACATCACCGTATCGTTGGGATCGGGACACAGGGCATCGCGGCTCACATAGACCTGGATGCGGCCCTTGGAGTCCTGCAGCTCCATGAAGGCAGCCTTGCCCATGATACGACGGCTCATGATGCGACCTGCCACCGAGACACAACGCGAATTGTCGGCATTGGCCGGGGTGGGCACTTCGACGCCCTCATCGTTCAGCATCTTGGGCAGATCGACAAAATTCTCACGTATCTCGTCGGAATAGCCGGTAACCACGTACTCGGCTGCCGGATAGGGTTCGATACCTAACTTGCGCAACTCTTCGAGCGAACTGCGTCGGATGATCTCCTGCTCGCTTAATTCTAAATTTACCACTGTAAGATATTTTCTATAAAAAATTTCACTTCCAAAAGATTCACATATATTGGTGCAAATATATTGAAAATTTTGAACAGAAACAAAAATCGGCTCAAAATTTACAGTTTTTGAGCCGTTTTGTTGCCAACGAGGCTTTTTAAGCCATATCTATCTAACAATTTCAACCTTCCGTTTTCGGTTTCGAGAATGTGCTGGCCCTCCATTGAAGCGACACAACGCCAGAAGGAAGGTTTGTCGAGCTGCATCATGTCGCACCAGTCGGATTCCTTCGCCTCGATGACCACCTCCTTGGCTGCACGTTCGGTGAACGCCAGCATCCAGGAAGCGAGCTTCAAGACGGGATCGGTCTCGCCCGAAAAGTCGATGGCCTTGTGCTGCTTCTGTGCACGGGTGCAGAGCATATTGAGGGTGTTGACAAGGGCGACATCGTTCTCCTGAAGGATACGGAGGAAGTCCTTCTTCTTGAGCAGCATGATGCCCGTCTTTTCGGAGCAAGCGGTCATGGTGCTATGCACGCGCGTCTCGGCACCGAAGAGATGATGGATCGAGAACGTGTAGGGGGCATCGAACATCTGCGTGATGCGAACGCGCCGATTGAAGACAGGCGTCTCAACACGCACCCTGCCCGAGAGGAGGAAGGTGGTGCCAGGGCAAGAATCGCCGCCGCAGAGGATGACTTCGCCTACCTTATAGGTGCGAAAATCGAAGGGAATGACCTCAAGGATATGAGTCATCTGATCGACGCTGACGCCCTGGAACATCGGCAACTGCATCAGCAGGTCATACATGGAAGCCATTTAGAAGAAGTGTTTGTCGGTCATTATATTCAAAACCACATTGTCAACCTCGAGCATTGCATCGCGACCGATGCTTGCCAGGTTGTCGATGCACTTGTCGACATCGTCCTCGATGATGCCATCGGTGGAAGCGACATGGATATTCTCCATGGCCATCATTGCACTCTGGAAGGCGGAACTTACTGCCGAAGAAAGCTTGAGCACGCAGGAAGGCTTGCAGCCGTCGCAGATCATTCCGGTGGCACCCGCCAGCTGGTTCTTGACGGCATAGGTGATCTGATCGTAGTTACCACCCATCAGGTAAGTGATGCCGCAAGCCGCGCCGGTGGCAGCCAGCACACAGCTGCAGTGGGCCGACAGTTTGCCCAAAAGCTGACGGATATAGATATTCACCAGGTTGCCGATGGCCAGGGCACGGATAGTCTTCGCCTCGGTACAGAGTGTCTCCTCGGCAAAGATCAGTATAGGAAGCGAGACGGTAATGCCCTGATTGCCAGAACCGGAGTTGGTGGAAATGGGCACAGACACGCCACTCATACGGACATCGCATGCTGCACACGTATAGCTGACGACACGGGGCATGGCATTCTGCCCCACCATGCGAGACTCGAACTCACCCTTGAGCATCTTGCCAAGGTTGAGGCCATAGTTGGCATCGGGCAAATAAGCCATCTCGGCGACCTTCTTGTTCATCTGAGCACCCTTCAACAGGAACTCGAGGGAATCGAGCGGACACTTGGTGGCGAACTCGTAGATCTTGGCGATGGTCAGATCGGACTCGTGCTTGCGGTCGTGTTCGGTAGCCAAAGAGCAACGTTCGTCGAAAAGCACCTCATTGTCGCGCTTGACATAGACCACATTGGCGTAATCCTTGGCGATGATAACCTTGACCTGATGGTCGCCGGCAATGGCCTTCACTTCGGCATAAACGATTTCGAACGTATTGCGTGCGGTAACCACCGACCAACGCTTGTCGGCCACGAACTGCCTGGCACGGGCACAATCATCGGGAGTGATGTCCTTCAGCAGATCAAGACCCAATTCAGGCTTGCCTGCCAACGAACCCAGGGCGATGGCGGCAGGGATACCTACCATTCCGCAGGCATTGGGGACACCAACCCCCATGGCATACTTGATGATATGACTACTTAACTTGGCTTTGACCATGTCGGGTTCCTGGCCCAAGACCTCACGCGCCTTGGCACAAGCCAAAGCCACCATCCTCGTCTCGTTGCCACCGATGGCTGGTAACACTTCCTTACGCAGAAGCTTCAGAATGTTTTGAATGTCGGTACGTGATAGCATGATATAGACAAAAATAAAGTCGCTGAAATGATATCAAGGATAATTAAGGATTTTTATGACGCAAAGGTATAGAAAAAAAGAAACAAATGCAAGAATTTAACTTAATTTATTACAATTTTAACATAAAAACGACGACTGATCTATGAAATCATAGACCAGTCAACCTTTCCAGCGAACAATGTCTGCATCCTACGACGCAAAATGCCATTGGGTTGGGACTCGAGCATCGGGTCGGCTTCGACAATCTGCTTGGCCCAATTGCGTGCCGTCTCGAGTATCATACCATCCTTGGCGAGCGAAGCGATCCTGAGGTCGAAAGCGAGGCCTGACTGCTGTGTGCCCTCAAGGTCGCCAGGGCCACGGAGACGGAGGTCGGCCTCGGCAATCTCGAAACCATCGGTGGTGCGGCACATCACGTCGATGCGCTGACGGGTATCGCTCGACAACTTGTCGGACGTGACGAGGATGCAATAGGACTGTTCGGCACCACGACCGACACGACCACGCAGCTGGTGCAACTGACTGAGGCCAAAACACTCGGCATTCTCGATGACCATGACCGAGGCATTGGGCACATTCACACCCACCTCGATGACTGTGGTGGCCACCAGCACCTGGGCCTCGTTCTGCACAAAACGCTGCATGGCAGCATCCTTGTCCTTCGAACGCATGCGTCCGTGGACCATCGCAACACGATACTCGGGACCAAACGACCGCTGAGCATCGAGAAAGCCCTGCTCGACGGCCTTGTACTTGAGCTTCTCGTTCTCTTCGACAAGCGGATAGACGATGTAGGCCTGATGGCCCTTGGCCAATTCGCCACGGATGGCACGTGTCAGCCCCATGCGCTGTGAATCCCATCGATGGATGGTGGAGATAGGTTTGCGACCAGGAGGCAATTCGTCGATGACACTGACATCGAGATCGCCATAGACCGTCATTGCCAACGTGCGAGGAATGGGCGTAGCCGTCATTACGAGGACATGGGGCGGACGGTGGTTCTTGGTCCACAGCTTGGAGCGCTGTTCGACACCAAAACGATGCTGTTCGTCGATGACCACCATGCCCAGGTTCTGGAACTTCACATCGGGTTCGATCAGGGCATGGGTGCCGATGAGGATGTTGAGCTGACCGTTTTCGAGCTGTTCGTGGATGAGACGACGATTCTTCTGCGTGGTACTGCCAGTGAGCAGTGCCACCTTGATGCCGACGTGCTCCAACTGAGGACGGAGACTGTCGTAGTGCTGGGTGGCAAGGATCTCGGTGGGAGCCATCAGACAGGCCTGGAAGCCATTGTCGAGCGCCATGAGCATCGTCAAGGTGGCAACCATCGTCTTGCCCGAACCCACATCACCCTGAAGCAGACGGTTCATCTGCTTGCCAGAACCCACATCGGCACGAATCTCGCGAAGCACACGCTTCTGGGCGTTGGTGAGTTCGAAGGGGATGAGATTGTAGAAGTTGTTGAAGTAATCGCCTATCCTGGCGAAATGGAAACCGCCATTGACCTGATGACGCATCTTGAACGAGCGTACCAGGTAGAGCTGCAGATAGAACAGTTCCTCGAACTTGAGACGATACTGTGCGCGACGAAGATTGTCGGCATTTGCCGGGAAGTGGATCTGGCGGATGGCCTGATTGTAGGGCATCAGCTTCTGCTGCTCGACGATGTAGGCAGGCAAGGTTTCGGGGAAGGGAGTGGGATTCTTCTGAAGATAGTTGAGGATGATGCGCTGGATGGTCTTGGAATTGACGCCGTAGCGCTTCATCTTCTCCGAGGTATTGTACATACCATAGAGACCCGCCTTCGCCTCAGGATCGTCGTCGGGCTTGACCGTCTCGATTTCGGGATGGGAGATGCTGTAGGTGCCATTGAACTCCTTCGGCTGGCCGAAAATCAGGTATTCCCTACCCTTCTGCACGCTCGACTGTATGTACTTGATGCCATTGAACCAGATGCATTCGATGACACCCGTACCATCGGTGAAAAGCGCCTTCAGATGGTGCTGGGGACCTTTCATGCCGATGCCCTCTTCGGTGAAGAGCGTGAAGTGGCCACGGAGCAGGATGAACGGCAATGTCGTGCCACTGCCCGGACTGGGGTTCATGGCAGGGACATCGCAGATGCGATAGACCTTCGACTTATCGACATAGCGATAAGGGTAATAACCCAGCAGCTCCTCGATGGAATGCAGGTTGCATTCCTTTTCGAGGAGCTCGGCCTTTTTGGGCCCTACGCCGGGTATGTACTGAAGGTCGCTCAAAGGCATCAGGCGTTCTTCTTCAAGAATGAGCTACGATACAAGAGGAAGGCCACTGCACAAACGATGGATGTCACGATGCCCACGGTGAGGCTGAAGGCATAGTTGAGCTGGAAGCCTTCGGGAGCCACGAGGATGTAGGTGGTGCAGACGCAGGTCATGAAGATGGCAGGCAGATAGGCGATGATCCAAAGCTTCCTGGCACGAAGCATATAGACCGACAAAGCCCAAAGCGTGAAGACGGAGAGGGTCTGGTTGGTCCAGGAGAAATAGCGCCAAAGGATGTTGAAGCCATCGGCATCACTGAGGCTCCAGACGAGAGCGACAGCAGTGAGGATGAAGATGGGGACAGCAATGACCAGACGACGCCAGATGCTCTTCTGCTCGAAGTTGATGAAGTCGGCCACCACCAGACGGGCACTGCGCAATGCGGTGTCGCCCGAAGTGATAGGAGCCACAGCAATACCCAATACAGCCAGGATACCACCTGCAACGCCCAGCCAGTTGTTGCTGACGAAATTGGCGATATAAGCGCCGCTGAATGCCTTACCGGTCTCGGGATTGACTACACCATTGTCCTGATAGAAACAGGTGGCAGCAGCCGCCCAGACGAGGGCTACGATGCCTTCGGTGATCATGGCGCCATAGAAGCAGCGACGACCCATACGCTCGTTCTTCAAGCAACGGGCCATGAGTGGCGACTGGGTGCCATGGAAGCCCGAGATGGCTCCACAGGCGATGGTGATGAACATCATCGGGAAGACGGGTGCCGACTGCCATTCCTTGTTGACCAACGAACCGTCCCAGAGTTCGGGAAGGCCGGGGTTGGCCACCACAAGATAAGCGCCGATGCCGACAGCCATGAAGATGAGACAGAAGGCAAAGACGGGATAGATGTTGCCGATGATCTTATCGACTGGGCAAAGGGTGGCAATGACATAGTAGAGGAAGATGATGACAATCCAACCGTAGGCATTGAGGCCCCAACCCGAAGTCATGGCACTGAGCAGCTCGGCAGGACCGCTGACGAACGTGGCAGCAAGAAGGATGAGCAGCACACAGATGAAGACGCACATCACCTTGCGCGCAAACTCGCCCAGATAGGCACCGATGATCTCGGAGAGGGAAGCACCATTCATGCGGATGCTCACCATCGAGGTCAGATAGTCGTGAACTGCACCCGCAAAGATACAGCCGAACACAATCCACAGGTAGGATGCCGTGCCGAACTTGGCACCCATGATGGCACCGAAGATGGGACCCAAACCTGCAATGTTGAGGAACTGGACCATGTAAACCTTCCAAGTGGGCATGGGAACATAGTCGACGCCATCCTCCTTGGTGTAGGCAGGCGTTTCGCGATCCTCTTCAGGATGAAACACTCGGCTGACAAAGCGGCCATAAGTGAGATAGCCGACAATCAGCACGGCTAATGCAACTAGAAAACTGACCATAATCGTGTATATTTAAATATGTATTTTCACAACTTGGGATAGACCCTGTGCTGCCTTACATGCTGGAAGTGACCCACCAAGGTGGAGATGGAGATGAAGAGGGAGATCACGACACTGATGCCCAGACCCACGTGATAGGGCAAGGAGAGGCCTTCGGGTGCCACCAGGATATAGGTGGTGCAGACGCAGGTCATAAACACCGAAGGGAGGAAGGTGACGATCCAAGGCTTCTTTTCGCGCAGCAGATAGACCGTGATGGCCCAAAGCGTGAAGACTGACAGTGCCTGGTTGCACCATGCGAAATAGCGCCACAGGATGCCGAAGCCCTTGGCATCGTTCATCGACCAAACCAGTACGGAAGTGGTGAGGATGAACATCGGGATGGCGATGAGGAGACGGCTCTTCATGCTCTTCTGCTCCTTCTTGAAGAAGTCGGCAATGATGAGTCGGCCACTGCGCAAAGCCGTATCACCTGAAGTGATAGGGGCAATGGCGATGCCGAGGATGGCCAGGATGCCACCGACGAGGCCGAGCCAATTGTTGCAGATGGTCGAAGCGACAAAAGCGCCCGTATAGGCCTTGCCCGTATCGGGATTGACGGTGCCATTCTCCTGGAAGAAACAGGTGGCAGCGGCCGCCCAAATGAGGGCTACGACACCTTCGGTGACCATGGCGCCATAGAAGCATCGGCGGCCCATCTTCTCGCTCTTGATGCAACGCGCCATCAGAGGCGACTGGGTGGCATGGAAGCCGGAAATGGCACCACAGGCAATCGAGATGAACATCATCGGGAAAATGGGATTGACCTCCCACTCACGATTGACCAACGAGCCTGTGCTCCACAGTTCGGGCAGCTGGGGACGCACGACCAGGAGGTAGCACAAGATGCCGACAGCCATGAAGATGAGACATGCGGCAAAGAACGGATAGATACGGCCAATGATCTTATCGACGGGACATAGCGTAGCTATCACATAATAGACGAATATGATGCCAATCCACCAATAGGTGGTGATGCCAAAGCCCGAGGTCATGTTGCCCAACAATTCGGCAGGACCACTGATAAAGACGGCACCCACGAGGATCATCAGTACGGTAATGAAGATACCCATCAAGCGACGGGCATGACGTCCCAGGAAGAAACCGATGATTTCGGGCAGCGAAGCACCATTCATTCGCAACGAAATCATTCCTGCGAGGTAATCGTGGGTGGCTCCGGCAAAGATGGTACCCAGTACTATCCAGAGATAGGAAGCGGTGCCGAACTTTGCACCCATAATGGCACCGAATATAGGGCCAAGGCCTGCGATATTCAAAAATTGAATCATGTACACCTTCCAAGTAGGCAGCGGGATGTAGTCAATGCCATCCTGGCGGGTGTAGCAAGGTGTCGTACGTGCGTCATCGACACCGAACACACGGCTGATGAAACGCCCATAGACGAGATAGCCGATAATGAGAGCGGCCAAAGCGAGAAGAAAACTAATCATTTTTGATAGTCATTATTGATTACCGAACGCAGATAGAGAATTGATAAATTGCAATTTTGACTTGCAAATATAAGGCTATTTCCGCAATATTCGCAGGTTTGGAGTAAAAAAAACACTTTTTTTGAAAAAAAAACGTAAAACATTTGGTTTTGTAAAGAGAACATACTATCTTTGCGCCAACAAAAAACGAAAAATGTGCGCCTTATAGCCACACAGCGAACTATTCAGTAAACTATTTTTTAACTTCTTAAACTATTTCAAATTAATATGGCACGTGTAATTGATCCCGAAAAGTGTGTTGCTTGCGGTTCTTGTATCGGTGAATGCCCCGTCGAGGCAATCAAGGAAGGTGATGTATATACCATCGACGCTGATGCTTGCATCGACTGCGGCGCTTGCGAGGCTACTTGCCCGAACGAGGCTATCTCTGAGGCATAAATTCTTTTGAAAATCCAAGACCCTTTTGGGTAAAACCTACTGACCACTCCAGACAACTGGAGTGGTCCTTTTTTTTGCCAATCGAGTAGGAGGTAAACGCTAATCGTAGACGTTTA
>JAZQBS010000127.1:0-8589 GCA_045545875.1 Bacteroidales bacterium | reverse complement strand
GCCTGTCGCTAGCGTTCATCCTGAGCCAGGATCAAACTCTTCGTTGTACTTTTTTATCGTTTGAATTGACTAGGTTGTTTGCTTGCAGGTTACTGACTTATCAGTAACGCTTTGTCAAGATTTCACTCTTTCAAAGATCGTAGTGATCACAAAATATTGCGATACTTAATGGGCGTAAAAAAGGGATCGACGAATCGAACCCAATTTACCTGGTGGGCGCTGAGGGATTCGAACCCCCGACCCTCTGCTTGTAAGGCAGACGCTCTGAACCAGCTGAGCTAAGCGCCCTTGCGGCGATTGCGAGGATGGTCTCTAACCAAAGTCGCTAAGCGCCCGAAATATATAGTTTAATTGTTAATGTGTAGTCCATAGCAGAGTCGAACTGCTCTTTAGAGAATGAAAATCTCTCGTCCTAACCGATAGACGAATGGACCAATAGACCGAAGTCACAGAAGTGGTACCACCAGGAATCGAACCGGGGACACAAGGATTTTCAGTCCTTTGCTCTACCAACTGAGCTATGGCACCAAGGTTGTACGGAGGATGAGACTCGAACTCACACAGCCTAACGGCCACTACCCCCTCAAAGTAGCGTGTCTACCAATTTCACCACCTCCGCAGCATACTACTTGACGTCCTCATTAAGAGTGTAAGAAGTTGAGCGAAAAACGGGACTCGAACCCGCGACCCCGACCTTGGCAAGGTCGTGCTCTACCAACTGAGCTATTTTCGCATTACGGTATGGATATTTGGTGCGGTGCGTACGGGACTCGAACCCGTGACCTCCGCCGTGACAGGGCGATATTCTAACCAACTGAACTAACGCACCAAATAAATATTGATCCGTGAGGATCCTGACGCGACAGCGCCATAAGCACGGGTGGTAAGGTTCGAACTCACGACACCTGGTTTTGGAGACCAGTGCTCTACCGACTGAGCTACACCCGTAAGTGTCGGAGTGAAATTCCGATCGATGCTTATTTATTTGTAAAAAATTCAATTATATCCATACTTTAGTGACCTCGCAGGGGCTCGAACCCTGGACCCACTGATTAAGAGTCAGTTGCTCTACCAACTGAGCTACGAAGTCAATATGTAGTCACTATATATATCATCAAGTATCTGTGCAATATTTCAAAGATCGTGGCGCTGGTAGCGCTTGAGCGAAAAACGGGACTCGAACCCGCGACCCCGACCTTGGCAAGGTCGTGCTCTACCAACTGAGCTATTTTCGCGTATTGGCTTTGTGGCTGTGGGCGCAGATGGATTCGAACCACCGAAGTCGTAGACAGCAGATTTACAGTCTGCCCCATTTGGCCACTCTGGAATACGCCCTTTAGCGCTTCAAGATGGGCTTGAACCAACGACCCCCTGATTAACAGTCAGGTGCTCTAACCAACTGAGCTATTGAAGCAGTTGCGTAGCGAATAAGAGTGTTCTAAATTCGTTTAGCGGGTGCAAAGATAGCGGCTTTTCCGCAACGAACCAAATTATTTAGTCATTTTCGGTCAAAAAAACTTTAGAAAGGCACCAAAATGCTCATTTTTGCTATCCGTGTCTTTCATTGAATCGTTTCTGAAGCCGAAAAAAGAGTGCCCAACAATTGCTGGGCACTCATACAAGTTAAGGAATAAGCCATTCGATGTCTTCGGGTATCAGATCCTATCGTTATGTAAACAGCGTCGTAGATAATGGGAACAGACTTACGTCTTTTCCGCCGCAAATATAGCTACTATTTTTGGAACTACCAAAAATAATAGCTAAAATTATATTATTTCGTCCACATTATAACCGGGAAAGAAGATTATTCCTCTTCAACCGGTTTCTCTGGCTCGGAAAAGTCATCGTTGCCAGTCTCGATCAGGATATTGAACCACTGGATGAATTTGCGAATATCGCCTGCATGAACTCGATCGGCATCGTATTCGGGCATCACCTCAGCAAACCATGCGCGCTGCTTGTCGGCAGGATCCTTGGGAGAAACCGGAGCAATCTTGCCGCCTGTCAGCTCCTTTGCCTTGCCAAAAACAGTATTCAAAGGCACTTCGCCATCCACAGTGTACATCGCAATGTCGGCCAAGGACAGGACCTTGTCGCGCTGCAATGCCGGGCAACGGTGTCCATCGATCAAGGATTCACAAATAAGCATATTCTTTCCGCGGCTTACCAAGCGGAAAAGTCCGGACTTGCCGGAAATAGACAAAATTTTGTCGATCATATTATTTATTATTTAAAATGTGTATATTACTTCAAAGCAATAAGACTGATAATCTTTTCGGCAGCCCGAACAGGCGCGCCAGGTTCTCCCAGGATTTTGATCATCCTGTCATATTGAGACAACATTTGCCTACGCTCGGCACTATCGCCCAACAGGCGGATGAGTTCATGATGGATAGCCTCAACCGTCATCTTATAGCCCAACAGCTCTTTAACAACTGGTTCTTGCAGCGGTTTGTCCTTCGAGAAACCATCGAGCACCAGATTGACCAAAGAAACGTACTTGATATGACGTAACACATATTGCATGATACGATACACTACCTTTCCGCCACCAAAATTATAACAAACGACCTCCGGGCAACGCAGATACGCCGTCTCTAGCGTGGCCGTTCCACTGGTCACAGCAGCTACTTCGGCAGCACGAACGATGTCATAGGTTTCGTCGAAGACAAGTTTGACAGGAGGCACCATATTATGACGACGAATGATCTCCTCGTAAAACTCCGGCCCCAGACTGGGTGCACCCGCTATGACAATCTGATGACAAGAGATAGTCGTTGCAGCTTGCAGCATCTTTGGCAGATTGTCGTGAATCTCAGCCATACGACTGCCTGGCAGCAAAGCGATGATACTCTGATTTCGATTGATGTGGTGCTTCTTGCAAAATTCGTCACGATCGAACGGTTGTGCTGCAATGGGTGCAAGCTCATCGACCGTCGGATTGCCCACATAATCAACCTCGAAACCACGTTGACGATACCATTCGGGTTCGAAAGGCAGGATAGAAAGCATGCAATCGACATACTTGCGAATCGCTTTAATACGATACTCTTTCCACGCCCAAATCTTCGGCGAGATATAGTAGCAAACCTTCACCTCGGGCAACTTCTTCTTGACCCACTTGGCGATGTTGAGATTAAAACCTGGATAATCGACGAGAATCAGCACGTCGGGGGCGAACTTACGAATATCCTGCTTACACTCATTTCTCCCGCGAAGGATTTCAGGCAAATGCTTTATCACCTGGACAAAACCCATATATGCAAGGTCCTTGTAGTGGTGAACCAGCGTCCCTCCCACCGCCTGCATAGCATTACCTCCGAAGTAGCGAAACTTCGCCTTCGAATCACGCGCCTTCAGTTGGGACATCAAGCGCGAAGCATGGAGGTCGCCACTGGCCTCACCGGCTATCAAATAGTACTTCACAGGGGTAACAGGTAAAATAGGGTTTACATGAATGTTTTATTTCACAAGATAATCGAAAAGATCGAAGTGCCGATAGGCGGTCTGATCGATTGTAGTAGGCACGACGGACACGTAGTCGTTTTCCAGCCAATAGCGATCGGTATCGGTAGCTTCAGGTTCATTGTTGATGTAGGTGCCCGTCACCTGGAACCACGACATATCGGTCTGTTCGTCGCCCTCGATATAATGGTACTCGTTCTCCCAATAGCCATCAGCTTGCCTACAGATTCGAATTCCCTTCGGCTCTGCCACATCAGGGATATTAACATTTAGACAAACTCCACGAGGCATAGGATTGGCCAATACCTTCTCAGTAATACTTCGAGCGATTGGCATCACATACGTAAAATCGGCCATCGGACTAAGATTCAATAGCGAAAAACCGATTGACGGGATACCCACAGCGCATCCTTCGAGCACAGCGCCCATAGTACCACTATACATCACACAGACCGAATCGTTGCCACCATGATTGATGCCAGAAAGGACCAGATCTGGTTTCCGCTCGTGGAAGAAACGATGAAGGGCAATCTTAACACAATCGACAGGCGTCCCATTGCAGAAATAGACGGCAACCTCGCCATCATCGCTCACCAACGACAGGTTGATGGGGCGACTTGAAGTATAACTGGCAGAATAACCGGAACGCGGTGAATCAGGAGCACACACAATAATACGTCCTAAACCTCGCAATGCCTTTACCAAGGCAACGAGACCACCCGCCTCATAACCATCATCGTTGGTCACCAGGATGGCCGGACGATTAGCATCCAACGGAAGTTGTCCGAAGCCGGATGCCACGGGACGAGGAGGTAACTGGGAGGTTTTATTCATGCTCAATATGCCGTTATTTGATTCTATAGGTTGTCATACGACACCATACGCCAGAATTCGGGTGGCAAAGATACTGTTTTTTCATGATATGGCCAAAAAAAATGAGCGAATTTCATTATTTTGCCTCGAAAGTTATCAACAAATGGGGCAGTTATCAACAATTTTCTCAAAATTTATTAAAATAAATTGGCTATTGACAAAAAAAGGCTCATCTTTGCATCGTGAAACTATAATATTTTATATGGGATTAGTAATTGCAATAGCCAATCAAAAGGGCGGTGTAGGCAAAACTACCACCGCTATCAATCTGGCTGCCTCTCTAGCCACTCTCGATAAGAAAGTACTTCTCATCGATGCCGATCCACAGGCCAACGCCACCAGCGGTCTCGGCATTGATCATACCAAGGTCGATACGACCGTATATGACTGCCTCATCGGCAGCGCCACGGCCACAGAAGCCATCATTCCAACCTGCGTCGACCGGTTGGATGTCATTTCAAGCCGAATAGATTTGGTAGGAGCCGAATTGGAGCTTCTCAATCTGGAGAACCGCGAGCAGATGCTTCGCAAACAACTGCGTTCCATCCGCAATCTGTACGACTACATTCTAATCGACTGCTCTCCTTCACTCGGTTTGATTACCGTCAACTGTCTCACGGCTGCCGACTCGGTCATCATCCCCGTACAGGCTGAGTATTTTGCCCTCGAAGGCATCTCGAAACTGCTCAACACCATCAAAATCATCAAGACGAAACTCAATCCGAAGTTGCAGATCGAAGGTTTCCTGCTCACGATGTACGATGCACGTCTGCGCCTGGCCAACCAGATCTATGAAGAGGTGAAGCGTCACTTCCAGAACCTGGTGTTCGACACCGTCATCCAGCGTAACATCCGACTGAGCGAAGCTCCGAGTTTCGGATTGCCAGCTCTTTTATACTCTCCCGATTCAAAAGGCTCACAAAATTATATGTCGCTGGCCCGAGAATTGCTGGCAAAGCACCACGACACTATTAAAAATTAATAAATTACGCGGGTGATATTTGGATATCTCCGCGTTTTATCATATCTTTGCAACATGAAACCTATCAAGACAGGCTTGGGACGCGGCCTTGGCGCCCTCATTCCGATGGATGACACCAGCGGAGCAATGGCCCCTCAGGATGCCCCATCTTCGATCAACGAGATTGATCTCGAACTCATTCACGCCAACCCCTCACAACCGCGTCGCGAGTTCGACGAACAGGCGCTCGAAGAACTGGCGAATTCCATTCGAAGCGTCGGCATCATTCAGCCCATCACCCTTCGTCAGGAAGAAGATGGCACCTATATGATCATTGCCGGCGAACGCCGTTATCGCGCAGCTCAGCGTGCAGGACTTCTCAGCATCCCAGCCTATATTCGCAAGGTCAGTGACGATGCTGTGATGGAGATGACGCTCATCGAGAACATCCAACGCGAAGACCTCAACGCCATCGAAGTTGCCCTCGCCTACCAGCAGTTGCTTACACGCAACGGGCTCACACAGGAAGAGCTCTCGCAACATGTGGGCAAGAGCCGTGCCACGGTGGCCAATTTCATGCGCCTGCTACGTCTCCCCGCCGAGATTCAACTGGCCCTTAAGGACCGTCGCATCTCGATGGGTCACGCTCGCGCCCTGCTCAGCCTTGAGGACGCCGAACAACAGGTTGCCCTCTATCATCAGATTGTGGCACAGGACCTTTCGGTTCGTCGCGTGGAGAATCTGGCACGTGAATTCGTAGAAGGCCGCATCCTCGATTTTCGCACTGAAGGTCAGGCCGGCAAGAAGTCCGTCGGTGGCAATTTAGTGCCCGATGAACTCTTCAGCCAGATGACCCAGCACCTCTCTGAGATGTTCAGCACCAAGGTCAGGATGTCATGCAATGAGAAGGGACAAGGGAAGATTACCATCCCCTTCAGGAACGATGAAGAACTTCGTTACATCATCGCTCTCCTCGACAAACTTAATTAATGACAATTCTCGCAAAGAATCATATACAACACATTCTGATGCTGCTCCTTGTCGGAGCCTTGTCGGTTTGCAGTCTGTCCGCTCAGATTGCAAATGATTCCGTACGGACTGGCAAGGCCAACGGACTCGAAGATTCATTCGAAGGCATGTCATTCGACGATGCACTACCTCAGTATGCCGAAGCCGACACTCTGCAACCTTTCAACGAAGACTCGATAGCCGCCATCCACGCGCGCAGGTTGCTCGACGAACAGGCAGAATACGAGTATGTCGATTCCTACTTCATGCGATTCAATCCAAGTCCCCAGAAAGCAGTATGGATGGCCGTACTCTTCCCGGGTGGCGGTCAGATTTACAATCGCAAATACTGGAAACTACCTATTATCTATGGTGGATTCCTTGGCCTCGTCTATGGATATAACTGGAACCAGCGCTATTACAAGACCTATCAGAACGCCTATCGCGACCTGATGAATGGAAGCGCCAATGCCAGTTATCTCCAATTCCTACCGGGCAGAACTGAAGAACAGAAGAAGCAGTATGCGAAAAACCACTACTCGTATCTGCAAACCACCTTTCAGCGAAAAAGGAACACTTATCGCAACTGGCGTGACTACTGCGTGGTAGGTATGCTGGGCGTTTATCTGGTTTCAATTGTTGATGCCTATGTTGACGCCGCCCTTTATCACTTTGACGTTTCACCTGAGCTCGATGCCATGAACAATCCCACCATGGTAGTGAGCTACAAAATAGATTTCTAATGATGACGATGAAGAAAAAGCTTCGGTTTCTGACTCTCGCCTTGCCCTTATTGGCTGGCACTCCCCTTCTCGCGCAAGAACACGAAATGACTGCCGACGAGAAATTGGAGTCCGCTGCATATCGTGCCATGGTTGAAGCACAAGATTCCTCACTATTTATACCAGAAAGCCTCGAAGATAACGATGAGTCAGACTACACCTGGACTGAACGTCAGTTCATACACATCGACCCCAACTGCGTCAGAATTCTTGAGCCCGAACCCGTTCCCGACTCGGTATATATCATGCGACTGCGTGCATTACCGACCATCATTGAAATGCCATTCAACCAACCTGTCAAGAAGGCGCTCGACTTTTACCTTATGCGCCGCCGTGCACTTGTGGAACGCATGGTAAGCGTTGGCTTCAACTACTATTTCCCCATTTTCGAGAATGCACTCCAGAAATACGAACTGCCTTCCGAACTCAAATATCTGGCGTGCATCGAGTCAGCATTGCGTCAGAACGCTTATAGTCCAGCCCGTGCCGCAGGCCTTTGGCAATTCATCCCAGCTACGGGCATTATGCAAGGACTTGAGGTCAACAGTTACATCGACGAACGCTACGACCTCTACAAATCAACCGACGCCGCCTGCAAATTCCTGAAAAAACTCTACAACAAGTTCGACGACTGGCACCTTGCCATCGCCGCCTACAATTGTGGACCCGGCAACATCGACAAGGCCATTGCACGCTCAGGCGGTCATCGTACCTTCTGGGAAATCTATAACTATCTGCCCCAAGAGACCCGCGCCTACGTTCCATTCTTCATAGCAGCCACCTACGTGATGACCTATCATTGCGAACATGGCTTATGCGGTTCGGTGACAGATATTCCTGTCGAATGTGACACTGTTATGGTGAACCGTATGGTTCACTTCGAACAGATTGCACATTGCCTCAACCTTCCTATGGAAGTGGTCGAAAGTCTCAATCCACAGTATATCCGCGACATTGTCCCTGGTTCGCCCGAGAAGCCTCACAGCATCACATTGCCCGCCGACAAGTCCATAAGTTTCCTTGAACGTCAGGACAGTATCTTTGCCTACAAGGCTGAGACACTCCTGCCACGCAACGGCAGGATCACTGAAGTATCGACGCGCGGACGCCGCAACGAATACGTACGACAAGGCGGCAATCGCGGATCAAGCGGATTAACTGCGAGCAGTGGTCGCATCTACACCGTGCGCAAAGGCGAATCCTTGGGATCCATCGCCCGCAAACATCACACCACGTCTGCAAAAATCAAAAAACTCAACAAGTTGAAGTCCAACGTCATCCACCCCGGACAAAAATTGCGCCTTCCCTAAGTTTGAATTAATCCGAATGTAACCATGAACATCATAAACACAAGAAAAAAGGCAGAAAAGGAACCTGAGCCGCAGGCGACTCCCAAACCTATCACTCCTGAAGAGGAGGAGATGATACAGAAGGAGTTTGAAGGTCTGCTTGAAGACTACAAGCATACGCGCAACGGCGACAAGTCGGAACTGCTCAAAA
>JAZQBS010000126.1:0-3188 GCA_045545875.1 Bacteroidales bacterium | reverse complement strand
CTGTAAAGCGACTCCGAACCTGTGTCATAGGCCTGAATCGTCACCCTTCGTCCTCTTGACTGAATCTCTTCCACAGCCATCAGTACGCCTTCGTAGAACTCCACGCTGCGCATCTGTGTCTTGTTCTCGGCAGCCGTGCCTGCACCAAGATTGAAAGGCATAATGACGGCCATATTCAACGTGCCATCTGTCCAATGGTCAACCTCCGAAAGGTCCCACAACGTACGGACACTTCCATTAT
This sequence comes from Bacteroidales bacterium, assembly GCA_045545875.1. Lineage (GTDB taxonomy): Bacteria > Bacteroidota > Bacteroidia > Bacteroidales > UBA3663 > Liminaster. Next base: position 2,947 of record JAZQBS010000126.1, on the reverse strand, counting down.
CCTGCGTCTGATGGAATGTGGTGGCCGTCGAATCCTTCCTTGGCTCATCACTGATCTGTCCATGGACAACCTCAGGAACCAATGGCATGTCTATGGGCTCGGTTGTAGATTCCGGAATGATGAGTTTCACACCAGTCGGAATGCTGGTGCCCTCAATCTGAGGATTGGCAGCCTTGATGGCTTCGACCGTAACGCCATAGGCACGAGAAATGCTGTAAAGAGTCTGGCCAGGCTGCACTGTATGATGTCGAACTTCTGCAGTGAGGTTCTGAAGGCTACAGAGCCCCAGAAACATCACCACAGCTAAGCAGAACTTGCGTAAAATCTTCATGTTTATTTTTGAATATTTGACTTCGACGATTACATTATTCCCACGTATGCGGGTGTATATGCACAAAAATTGCGACGCAAAGGTACGACTTCTTCGCGATATTTCCAAACAATTCCGACAAAAGTTGCTCCACGTCATGATTTTTTCACTTTTTACTTGGCCATTTGCTAAAAAAAGTGTATCTTTGCGCCGTTATTTTGGAGTCTCAAAAATATGTCTACAATTATATTAGGTATCGAATCTTCATGCGATGACACCTCAGCTGCCGTACTTCGCGACGGTGTAATGCTCAGCAATGTCATCGCTAGCCAAGCCGTCCACGAAGCTTTTGGCGGCGTAGTTCCAGAACTTGCCAGCCGTGCGCATCAGCAGAACATTGTTCCCGTAGTGAGCGAAGCGATTCGGCGTGCAGGTATCAAAATGGAGGATCTCAACGCCATTGCCTTCACCCGTGGTCCCGGACTTATGGGCTCTCTGCTCGTGGGTCTTTCGTTTGCCAAAGGATTGGCTTCTGCACTCAACATTCCCATGATTGATGTAAATCACCTGCAGGGTCATGTCATGGCACATTTTGTCACCGAACCCGACGTACCCAAGGAAGTCCCCACTTTCCCATTCCTTTGTCTGCTTGTCAGTGGCGGAAACAGCCAGATCATCAAGGTCAACAGCTACAAGGATATGGAAGTCATCGGACAGACCATCGACGATGCCGCAGGCGAAGCATTCGACAAGTGTGCCAAGGTCATGGGATTAGGCTATCCCGGTGGTCCTATCGTAAATCGTTTGGCCAACGAAGGCAATCCCGACCGATTCAAGTTTGCGAAACCTCATATCGACGGCCTCAACTACTCCTTCTCGGGCCTGAAGACCTCGTTTCTTTATACCCTGCGCGATGCCATCAAGGAGAACCCTGATTTCATCGAAGAAAACAAGGAAGATCTTTGCGCTTCACTCCAGAAGACCATTGTTGATATCCTGATGGACAAACTAAAGAAGGCCGTCAAGGAGACCGGCATTCGTCAGGTTGCCCTGAGCGGCGGTGTATCGGCCAACAGCGGTGTGCGTGACGGTCTTACGGCTTTGGGCGAGAAGTATCATTGGAAGGTTTTCCTCCCTCCCTTCAAATTCACCACCGACAATGCTGCAATGATAGCCATTGTGGGGCACTACAAATATCAGGACAAGGTGTTCTGCCCCTTCGATGCCCCTGCATTCGCTCGCGTCACCGACCATTTCTAAATCGAACTCTTCATGAAAGAATTCATCCTCACCCTGTTCTTCGCAGTCATTTTGAACCTCGTCCCGGCATCAGCCCGCACCCATCATCTCACCCGATACCAGGCGGCTCAGGACTATATCCTCTCCGACACCGCCTACGTCGATGAGATGCAGCACATCGACAACCAGGCCGACTCGGTGGTTGTCAGCGGCCACACGTTCAAGGGACCTGGCCCCTTTACGGTGCATTTCGAGGTCGAGATGTCTCGCAAGCCTGACTATTTCGCATGGGAGATTGCCGAGGACAGCAAATTCCAAATGTTGATCGACCAATTCCGCACACTCGAATACGACAGTCTCACTTCCCGCCTTGACTACGAATTCGCCGATCAGGGATCGTTCTACGTCAGATTTACTGCCGACTTCTACGAATCAGCCTTCGACACGTTGACCTACGACACCGAAGAGCCCTACGAGATTACCATCTCCACTTCCTTGCTCGAAGTGCCAAACCTCATCACACCCGATTCTCCATCGGGCAGCAACCAGGTCTTCAAGGTGAAGTACCAGTCGCTTCGCACCTTCGAGATGTGGGTCTATAACCGCTGGGGCCAGGAACTCTTCCACACTACCGATCCGTCGGAAGGATGGGATGGCAAACACAATGGCTCCACCGTTCCCACAGGTGCATACTATTATGTCATCAAGGCTGTGGGCACCGACGACCAGAAATATTCGAAGAAAGGTGCCATCAACGTGCTCAAGACGAAGAACTCAGGCAATCACTAGTATCATCTGTTTTTTTGATGTCATTCCGTAATTACGTAATATCGACATATCTAAATCCTTCTCAAAACAATAATGACCAAATCCCACATTATCTACGCTTTCTCGTCAGTTGTCTTGCTTGCCGCCGCCCTTGTTTTCCTCGCTGCATCACGCAGCCGCAAGGAAAAGCCCGAGCTACCCATCATGCAGCAGTTCTCGGCTACGCCTCGTTTCGAAAACCAGCAGACAATTTTCGGGAAGACCTACGACCTGAGCCGTTATGACCTCCATGAGCGTTATGAACGTGAATTGACAAATGTCTGCTATACACACAATTCTTCCATCCTCACCCTGAAGCGTGCCAACCGTTTCTTTCCCATCCTCATCCCTATCCTTGAGGAGGAAGGCGTTCCTGCCGACTTCATCTATCTCTGCTGCATCGAGTCGAACCTCCAGACTCGAGCCAAGAGTCCTGCCGGAGCCTGTGGCCTTTGGCAGTTTATGGCTGAGACTGCCCGCCAGTACGGCCTCATCGTCAACGACGAAGTCGATGAGCGCTACAACACCGAAAAAGCCACACGCGCTGCCTGTCGCTACCTCAAGGATGCCTATGCCAAGTTCGGTGACTGG
>JAZQBS010000125.1:0-3279 GCA_045545875.1 Bacteroidales bacterium | reverse complement strand
ATAGCCCTTTGTCTTCCTAAGACCGCTTGGCCTCCGACTTAGTACACGCCCCGATGCTGCTTGCATTCCAGGGTGTTCGGGTCGATGTTCGTGAGCGATACGCCCCCGCAGGTGACGAATTCTTCCTTGTATCGGCTCTGCCCCGTGATGCGGTAGGTGTCGTTGCACAGGGTTGCCACCAGTTTGTTGAGTTGTTTGCTGCCCACTTCGGCACATCGTCGCTCGGGGGCCAACTCTATTTTATTTAAAAGGTGATTCCATAGGCGCTGGGTGAGCAGGTGGACGGTACCTATCTGTTTCTTGGGTTGTTCGTTCATCCGTTTCTGAAGCAAAGTGCGCACCTCTTCCTCGTTCATGTCGCCCATCCAGTTCACCGAAAGTGTGGCCTGGTAGCCCTTGTCGGCCAGCCAACGGGCTGCATAACTCGATAGACGGAGGATGGCGGGACCCGACATGCCCCAATGGGTGATCAGCAAAGGTCCGTCGGCCTTGTAGTTGGTCCCCGGCAGACGTACTTCCGCATGTTTCACCACCACGCCCATTAACGTGGTGATGGGATCCTTGCCGCCCTCCTCACCGATGTTGAAGGTGAATAGGGAGGGGACGGGAGGAACCATCTCAAGCGCCAGTTCCGAAAGGAAATCCAGACCCGATGCCTTCGGCGAGCCGCCTGTCGCCACCACCACGTTGTCATAGACTTCGCTTCGATTGTCGGTGCTTATCCGGTAACTGTGATCGTTGCAGGGGCTGATTTCCCTCACGCGCTGGTTGGTGTAGATTCGCACGCCTTGCATCCCTCTGAGCAGTGTAGTGACTATCTCCATTGCATCCTGGCTCTGTGGGAAGACGCATTGGTCGTCCTGCGTCACCAGTCGCACACCTTCGTCCTCGAACCACTGCATGGTAGCCCGATGGTCGAAACGCTTGAGCAGGCGCTTCATCAGATTGTATCCTCTTGGATAAACCTGGTTCATGCTCCTCACTTCGGCAAAACTGTTGGTCAGATTGCAACGCCCACCGCCCGTGATGGCCACCTTCTGCAAGGGCTTCTGTCCGCTTTCGTATACGTCGATCTGCGAATCCGGACGGAGCCTTTTCAGAATGTTTGCGCAAAAACAACCCGCTGCGCCTGCACCAATGATTGCTGTTTTCATGCTGCAAAGATAGTGTTTTTTTCATCTCCTGCCAATGATTTTCGCGGAAATATAAATTAAATAGGAGTAAAATCGTACAAATTAGATTTAAAATCGTAAAATCGATAAATATTTTACGATTCTGGAGTCCCTGTCTATCGAATATCCATATCTTTGCATCGCATTACAAGAAGAACCGAGCCGTGAGGCTCCGTGTAAGACTGACTCAAGATTTGCTTAACTATGATAGGTTTAAGGCAAGGGAAGATTCCCTTGCCTAATTTTTTTATAAAAAAGTCCCTCCATAATTTGGAGTTTCAGAAAAACTTGCGTACCTTTGTGCCCGCAAAATATATAAGATGTATGCAAACCTATAAACTTTACGCCAACAACCCCAACCCGCGCATTCTGCAGGACATCGCCCAGGTCGTTCGCGATGGGGGCATTGTCATCTATCCTACTGATTCGGTGTATGCCATCGGTTGTGATGCGCTCAACCAGCGTGCAGTCGAGAAGATCTACCAGTACCGCAAGGAGGAACAGAAGAACGGACATCTCTCGATCATCTGCCGCGACATCGCCCAGGCTGCCGAATACGTGCGTATCTCCGACCGTCAGTTCAAGCTCCTTCGCAAGAACCTTCCTGGTCCATTCACGTTCATCCTGGAGGCAGGCTCGAAGTTACCAAAGGTATTCCGCAGTCGCAACACCGTAGGTATCCGCATCCCCGACCAGCCTATCCTGCACGCCCTGCTCGAAGAACTCGATCGTCCGCTGCTCACCACCTCGCTCAAGGTACAGATGGAGGATGGCGACGAGGACAACGAGATCAGCTATATGACCGACCCGTTCCTCATCGAGGAGGCTTTCCAGAATCAGGCCGATGTGCTCATCGACGGCGGTTATGGCGAGGAGCAGCCCTCCACCGTGGTGAGTCTGCTCGAAGACGAGCCTGAGGTACTGCGTCAGGGCGTGGGCCAACTTGAAGAATAATGGTTTATCCGCAGAACATAGAAGACAAACTCGGATTTGGCAAGGTCCGTGATATGGTCCGGGGGGCAACGCTTTGTCCCCTGGGGGCTCGTCGTGTCGATGACATGCAGTTCCTTACCGACAGGCGCGCCTTACAGCACGAACTATCACTTCTCGACGAGATGAAGCGTCTTATCGAGCAGGCTGCCCAGCCTCTGCCTACCGACTGCTTCTTCGACCTCACACCTGCCCTCAAGCGTGTCCGTGTGGCGGGCACATTCATGGAGACCGACGAACTTTATGACCTGATGCGCAGCCTGCGCACCATCGAAGCCCTTGTGCGTTACCTCAATCCCAGGCCGGGAGAAGAGGTGCGTACCGCCGATGCTTCACAAGGTGGAGTAGCCGCACAGGATTTCGTCGCACGTTTCCCGCTTCTTCACAGCATGGCACAGGGCGTGGTCACCTTCCCCGACATTGTCCGCAAGATCGACCAGACCTTGACGCCCACGGGGGAGATACGCGACAACGCCAGTCCCCAACTGGCCGAGATTCGCCGCGAGATGCAGCGCAACCTCTCGTCCATAGGTCGTCTCCTCAACGGTATCCTGCGCAATGCCCAGGCCGAGGGATATGTCGATAAGGACACCACACCTACTATGCGCGACGGTCGTCTGGTCATCCCCATCCCGCCTTCGTCCAAGCGCCGTCTGCGCGGCATTGTTCACGACGAATCGGCCACTGGAAAGACGCTCTATGTCGAGCCTGCCGAAGTGGTGGAGGCCAACAATAAGGTGCGTCAGTTGGAGGCCGAGGAGCGTCGCGAGGTGATTCGTATCCTGACGGTGTTTACCGATGAGGTACGTCCGCATGTGGCTGAGATCCTCGAGTCGTATCAGTTTCTGGCACAGATCGACCTGATTTTCGCCAAGTCGCAGTTGGCTGAACTCACCAAGGCTTTCGAGCCCGTGGTGGAAGACAAGCCTCATCTGGACTGGATCCGCGCCGTGCACCCCTTGTTGCAACTCTCACTGGAGAAGCAGGGAAAGCACGTGGTGCCATTGGATATCATCCTCACCCAGCAGAAACGACTCCTGATTATCTCGGGTCCGAATGCGGGCGGCAAGTCGGTGTGTCTGAAAGTCGGATCGTAGCCATGTCGTTCTGTGAGCCA
>JAZQBS010000124.1:0-49437 GCA_045545875.1 Bacteroidales bacterium | reverse complement strand
CGCCACCGTGATGCGCGAGATGGAGGGCAAGGGACGCTACCTGGGCGGTGGCGAGGAGAGCTACGGCTTCCTGCCCGAGGACTTCGTGCGCGACAAGGACTCGGTGTCGTCCATCCCGCTGATGTGCGAAATTGCCGCCTGGGCCAAGGAGCGCGGCCAGTCGATGAACGACATGCTCATCGAGCTGTACATGACCTATGGCTACTCGAAGGAGCGCGGCATCAGTGTGGTGCGTCCCGGCAAGAGTGGTGCTGACGAGATTGCCGCCATGATGGTCAACTTCCGTGAGCACCCGCAGGAGCAGATTGCCGGTAGTCCGGTGGTGCTGATTAAGGACTTCCAACTGCTCGAGCAGCGCGACTTGCGCACTGGCCAGGTCACCAAGCTGGACATGCCCACAACGAGCAATGTGTTGCAGTACTACACCGAGGATGGCACCAAGGTGTCTATCCGTCCCAGCGGCACCGAGCCCAAGATTAAGTTCTACATCGAGGTGCACGACAAGCTCGACAAGGCCGAGAACTACGATGCAAAGAACGAGTGGGCCGACCAAAAGATTGACTGCATCTGCCACGACCTCGGCATTTAAGCAATGCATAATGCACAATGCATAATTCATAATTATTTTCAGATTCCCAGGATTCCCCGATTTCCCAGAATTCCCAGGATTCCCAGTAAAAACAATAACTTTAAAAATAAATCATGACTGAACAAATCAAAACATTGCGTGACTCGGCTGCCATGCGTTGGACAGCCCTGCTGCTACTGGCTTTGGCCATGTTCTGCAGCTACATTTTCATGGACATCCTCTCGCCCATCAAGGACCTGATGCAAGAGACCCGCGGTTGGGACTCGACGGCCTTCGGCACGATGCAGGGCAGTGAGGTGTTCCTCAACGTGTTTGTGTTCTTCCTCATCTTTGCCGGCATCATCCTCGACAAGATGGGTGTTCGTTTCACCGCCGTCCTGTCGGGCGCTGTGATGCTTGTGGGTGCCATCATCAAGTGGTATGCTGTGAGCGACGCCTTCATCGGCAGCGGCTTGGAGACCTGGTTCACCAACCACCTGAACTACATTCCCCTGTTCGACGAGCTAGGTGTATCGCCCTTCTATCAGGGCATGCCTGCTAGCGCCAAGGTGGCCGCATGCGGCTTCATGATCTTTGGCTGCGGTTGCGAAATGGCCGGCATCACCGTGTCGCGAGGCATCGTCAAGTGGTTTAAAGGCCGTGAGATGGCTTTGGCTATGGGTAGCGAGATGGCACTGGCCCGTCTGGGCGTTGCCACCTGTATGATTTTCTCGCCGTTCTTCGCCAAGTTGGGCGGTGAGGTCAGCGTGAGCCGCTCGGTGGCTTTCGGTGTGGTGCTGTTGTGCATCGCCCTGATCATGTTTGTGGTCTACTTCTTCATGGACAAGAAGCTCGACGCACAGACCGGTGAGGCCGAGGAGAAAGACGACCCGTTCAAAGTTAGCGACATTGGCAAGATTCTGAGCGACAGTGGTTTCTGGATTGTCGCCCTGCTGTGTGTGCTCTACTATTCGGCCATCTTCCCCTTCCAGAAGTACGCCGTCAACATGCTGCAGTGCAACCTGACGCTCACCGCTCCCGATGCCGACTCCTTCTGGGCCAGCCCCTCGGTCACCATCGTCCAGTATGTCATCATGCTCCTCGTGGCCGCCACCGGTTTCGCCTCCAATTTCCAGAAGCAGTCTGCCAAGCGGTTCACCCTGCTGGCCGTCAGCATCCTGTCGCTCGTCTGCTACTGCTACATGGGCTTCATGCGCCAGTCGGCCGAGAGCATCTTTGCCGTGTTCCCCCTGCTGGCCGTGCTCATCACCCCCATCCTCGGCTCCTACCTCGACCACCACGGCAAGGCAGCCACCATGCTCGTCATGGGTTCGCTGCTGCTCATCGGCTGCCACCTCACCTTCGCCTTCGTGCTGCCCATGTTCAAGGGTTCCGCCGTCGGCGGCATCATCATTGCCTACGCCACCATCCTCGTCTTGGGAGCCTCGTTCTCGCTGGTGCCCGCCTCGCTGTGGCCCAGCGTGCCGAAGCTGGTCGATGCCAAGGTGATTGGTTCGGCCTACGCCCTCATCTTCTGGATCCAGAACATCGGCCTTTGGCTCTTCCCGCTCCTTATCGGTAAGGTGCTCGATATGACCAACGAAGGGGTCACCGACCCGACCAAGTACGACTACACCTGGCCGCTCATTATGCTCGCCTGCCTCGGTGTTGCTGCACTCGTCATCGGACTCATCCTCAAGGCTGTGGACAAGAAGAAGGGCCTTGGTCTCGAATTGCCCAATGTGAAGGCATGACGCGCCCCCGTTCCGTTCATAATACCATCGCAACGCTACTATGGCTACTGGCCATGGTAGCGCTGTCTGCGTCTTCAGCAGTGGCTTCTGACAGTTTGCAGACGTTATGTCCTCTCCTACCGTTGCATGCCCAGCGACTACCGGACCTGAACCTGCCGCGAGCGGGTCATAGTGTCTTCTGTATTAACGGAGAAATCACCATTGTAGGAGGTCACACCGATGGTTTTGTTCCAACAGCCACGGCTGAATATTACAAGGATGGAGTCTGGCATCTCCTACCGACAGCCTACGAACACGACAATGGCTTTGCCGTCGTTCTCTCGTCGGGCAAAGCGCTCATCGCTGGTGGCCACGAGAAGCATCTGGGCATTGGTCAGACCTTTGTGGCCGAAATGTACGATCCTATTGCCCATCACTTCGAAGGCTTCGGATGCCTAGACACCAAACGCAGTCTCGCCAGCGCTATCGAGATGGACAGTGGACACGTGGTGATAGCAGGTAATCATTATACCGACGATGCCATCGAATGCTTCGATGGGCAAAAGAACTTTACTTATTTAAAGGATGTTTCAGCAGGACGATGCCGTCCCTACATTCTCCGAATTGCCAATAACGATGCCCTCGTCTTCGGAGCCTTCGACACAAAGGACAAGCCTCTACCTGAACCGTCTTTGATTGACCGTATGAAGGGCGAACCTTTCCGTGAGCCTTTGCTCGACACCTGGCATCCGCTCGGCTTTGAAGGGTTGGACCCCAACGCCATTAGTTTCATTGGTGACGAACAGGCTGGCGATTATCGCCATCTGCTGGCTGCATGCAACGACGAAGGGCAAATGGCCATCATTCAGGTTTGCGACACAATCTTCTCCATCCTCCCCACCGATGTCCCCATTCCTATGGAAAGCTCATGGGGCAAGATTCTTTATTTCAGCCCACTCATTGTCGACAGGATGGAGCAAAAGGGTTACATCCTGGGCGTTGACAACGACAAGCGTTTCTACGCACTCTGCATCAATTACAACGCAGTTTCCGACAGTACTCCAGCCTCTCTTACACTCTATTACACCGACCCGTTGACCGATGCCGGAACTGCGTCCCCTATCCTGACTCCCGAGGGCAACATCTTGCTAGCGGGTGGCATCACTGATTCCAACTTCTATCCCTATCGAACAGTGTACCTGCTGCCCTTAGGGCGACAAGTGGAGGGGGCATCCTCTCCTGTTGGACTCAAGCCCTACGACGTGGCAGGATACGTCTGCCTGGTGATTTTCGTACTGCTTTTTCTCAATTGGTTGCGAGTGCGACGCAAACAAGGCCACACTTCACCCGATACTCCTCAGGGTGGCAACGCTGCACCAGCTCCAAACACCTCACGACTGATGGAACAGATTCATCAGGCGATGGTCGAACAAAAGCTCTATTTGAACTATGACCTGAAGCTAACCGACGTCGCCGCCCTCCTCGACACCACGCCCCGCAACATCGCCGAATACATCAGGGAATGCGAGAATTGCTCGTTCACACAGCTGGTCAACAATTACCGCATCGAGCACGCTAAACGTCTCCTCGTCGAGCAGCCCGACAAGAAACTGATGAACGTCGCCATCGAATCAGGGTTTGCCAACGAGACCTCCTTCTTCCGCACCTTCAAGTCGGTCACTGGTATGACACCACGCGAATGGACGGCCCAAAAGAAGTAACTGCCTCCCTCCTTTTTTGTACGAATATACCACCAAAAGACTAACAATTTCTGCATTGTTAGTCTTTTTTCAATTTTTGTAAGTCCATTTTGTCCGTTATTGGCTATATTTGCACCATATTTCACATCAATTAGCTCACTTACTTCACCCCCAAAAACACTATTGTATGAAAAACATCTACCTCTATTTGCTTGCGCTTCTGTCGCTCGCAGGTCCCGGCATCGCCACGGCACAGACCCTGGAGAACGGCGATGTGAAGACGGGACGCTTCACCGAAACACAACACGAAGTATGGTACACCCTCACTCTCCAGACCGAAGGTGATGCCTCCATCGCCGTCAATTCGGTCAGCAACGTCCGTATCGATGGACTCGACCTCTATGCAGAGTACAATGGCGAAAATCATTGGCGCACCGGCTCTGTGTGGATCGAAGGTGGACGCATTCTCACCTGCGCCGATATGGGCATTGGCACCTACAAGGTGAAGGTGACCGGCCGACCCACCAACAACGCCACAAGCGGTACCTTCCAAATCACATGCTTGCTGAGCCAGCCTTCCTACAAGAGCGACCCAGAACCCAACGGCACCTGGCAACAGGCAGCCTTCCTGACTCAAGGCGAAACAATGCCGGGTCGAATGGGCTATCAATTCTATAACGACCGCGACAACACCGATTGGTTCCGTCTCGAGGTGCCCGAGGACGGCAAACTCACTTTCGAGACCAAGAGCGACCAATCCCTGCGTTTGGGCAGCCTCAATCTCTACACACTCAATGCCGATGGGGCCGACGTTTCGTGGCGCACTTCGAAGGATATGGATGGCTATGGCCGCGACACCACCATCGTCTTCGAAATCCCCAATGTATCGGCAGGCACCTACTACGTCCGGCAGGATCGCTACACGGGCGTCGGCAGCTACCAGTTGATCTATTACTTTACCTCGCACAGCCTCAACGCCGACCCCGAGCCAAACAGCACTTGGAAAGAGGCCGTCGAACTGAATGCCGGACCATCCGTCAGCGGACAGTTGGGCTACGACTACCAGAACTCGACCGATGGTGTCGATTGGTACAAGATCGAATTACCCGACGAAGGAACTGTCATTCTCAACACCTCTTCCGAGACCACCCTGCGCCTGGGCAGCCTGAACCTCTATACCTACAATGCTGACCAGAGCGACGTTTCGTGGCGCACTTCGAAGGATATGGACGGCTATGGCAAGGACACCACCGTCTTCTTCACCATCGTCGATTGTGCTGCCGGCACCTATTTCCTGCGTCTCGACCGCTACACGGGCTATGGCACCTACACGCTCAAATACACCTTCAATGCCAACAGCCATCAGAAAGACCCTGAGCCCAACAACGAATGGACAAAGGCTTCCGAAATCAAACTTGGAACCACCCAACAGGGGCGTTTGGGATACTTCTACTACAACGACCGCGACGGCGTGGATTGGTACAAAGTCGAAATTCCCGACGAGGGAACTCTGGCACTTACCACCACCTCCGAAACTACACTACGTCTCGGCAGTCTCAACCTTTACACCTACAATGCTGAACGAACCGACGTCTCGTGGCGCACCTCGAAAGATATGGATGGATATTCCAAGGATACCACCGTCGTCTTCACCATTTCCGATCTTGCTCCAGGTACCTACTTCCTCCGTCAAGATCGTTACACCGGACAAGGAGGCTACAAGCTGAAGGTCGAGTTCTCGCCTAATCCCTATGGCCCCGATTCGTTCGACAACAACGCATGGGACAAGGCCACAGAAATTACTTCGGGCATCACTCAGCAAGGTCGTTTGGGATACTTCTACTACAACGACCGCGATGGTGTGGATTGGTACCGATTCGAGATATCAGCCGATGGCGAGGCTGTATTTACCACTACATCCGAGACCACGCTGCGTCTGGGCAGCCTCAATCTCTACACCTACAACGGCGAACGCGCCGACGTCTCCTGGCGTACTGCCAAGGATATGGATGGATACTCCAAGGACACCACCGTGATCTTCACCATCTTCGACCTTGCTCCTGGCACCTACTTCCTCCGTCTAGACCGTTACACCGGACAAGGCGGCTATGCCCTCACCTATCGCTTCAACCCGAACCCCTATTGGCGTGAAAGAATCGACAACAACACGTTCGACGGCCGTCTGGGACTGAAGAAGGGCAAGACCGTCTATACGACGCTGGGCTTCTTCTATTACAACGACCGCAATACCGAAGACTGGTATGATCTGGGCACCTTTAACCGTGACGTCATCGACATCACCATCTGTCCCGACACTACCCATTCGCTCAATATGAGCAATGTCGATTGGTATCGTTGGGATGGAACCTACAACGACAACGGCTCTCCACGTCTCTCGTGGATCAAGGGCGACCGTATCGAACGCAGCCGCATCACCTCTTCCTATTATAACAATACCGACGAGGAAACCCACCTCATCCTGAAAGTGAGTCGCTACACCGGTCAGGGTGGTTACTCCATTGTGATGGGCGAAGACGAGGAGGAAGTGGCAGCACGCGGTCCTGTCTATGCCAACTATCTGGGTCTGCATATCATTGTCGGTGGACGCAACACAGTGCGCAAGGGCGTGGCCTGCTACAACCCCATCACCATCTGCAACACGAGCGATGTGCGCACAATGCCAGCTGCACTGGTCATCTCCGCTTCGAGCGACATCAACATCCTCGGCTTCGAGATGCCAGGCGATCTGGGCACCACCTATCTGCCAGCCGACAGCGTCCTCGTCGAGGGCGAAGATTGCGAGGGAACAGCCGTCTTCATCGTTCCTGGTCTTGATCCTTGGCAGTTCTACACCTTCAACCTCATCAGCGAAGGCGTGGGCGACATCAACTTCATTCCTGTTCGTCCGGGTGAAGATGTGGCCGAAAGGATTCGTGCCTTCGAACCCATCACCACCGGCATCGTCATTGGCTTCGTCGTCGATTGCGCTTGGGACATTGTCCAGGATCAGCTCGGCATCGACCACTTCGTATCCCGTACCGTTGGCGAAGTGCTTGCCCTCAACGAGCAGGAGGAACGACAGTACCGCCAGTTCCTCAACCTCACCTACGAGCAGTATCACGGCGAACAGCCTGGCGTGGCAGCCTATACCGCCAAGTCGGTCATCAAGACCGCATGCGTCAAGGGCATCGAAAAGATACCCGTCATCGGCACAACCATCAAGGCCATAGGCAGCGCCATCGAAGTGATGCAGAACATCGTGCCCAACCTCCGTCGCCGTCTGTGGTACTGGATCTACAAGGATCTGGGCTACATCAAGGATGACCTCGAAGTGAGGGATGGCAAGCAGCCCATCAACGGTGTCGTAACCTCGTGGGATCCCAATGAGATGTGCGGTCCACAAGGTGTGGGCGAACAGCACTACATTGCTGGCGAACAGACCATCGGCTACACCATTATGTTCGAAAACAAGGCTGAAGCAGGCGATGCCGCCTACCGGGTGCGCATCAGCGACGTCCTCGACGAGGAAGTCTTCGATGTAAGCACAGTGAGGTTCGGAGGCACCAGTCACGATGGTGTGGGCTACAATTGGAAGATGTCACGCGAGGGCAACAAGCTATCGTGGGACATCGAGGGCATCGAGTTGCCACCCAATGTCAATGCTCCCGAGGGTGAGGGCTTCGTCACTTTCACCGTGGGCCTCAAGCCAGGTCTGCCCGATGGCACTGTCATCCGCAACAAGGCCGAAATCATCTTCGACAAGAACTTCCCGATTGAGACCAACGTGTACACCAACACGCTCGACCTCACGGCTCCTGTCACCACTATGTCAGAAGCCAACTACGACACGGCCAACGAGCTCATCGCCATCAATTGCAGTTCCTACGATGCTGCTTCGGGTGTCGATAGTTACCAGCTCTTCGTCTCGAAGGATGGCGGCGACTACACCTGCGCCGGACAGTTCCCCGACCAGGTATTCTACAGCGTACCTGCAGGCGATGGCGCAACCTATAGCTTCTATGTGCTTGCCATCGACCGTGTGGGCAATGCCGAGGTCATCATCCCCGATGCCATCCCGTTCACCAACGGCATCCGCATCATTCGCGCCGACGATCCCTCTCTCATCCGTCGCATCTACACCCTCGACGGCAAGTATCTGGGTGACGACATCAGTACCCTCCCCACCGGCATCTACATTCAAGGTGGCAAGAAACTGATTGTGAAATAAACCTATCATCATACCATAAAAACATGGGGGATGTGCCTTGCGAGGCATATCCCCCTTTTTATCATCCTTATCTATCATCATTTTTTATCACCTCCATCTGTCATCTCAACCCTTTTCCTCCCTCTTTCCAAGGAAACGTTGTCAAAATATACTCATATTCGCAAATTTTGCGTATATTTGCACCGAACCAAACAAATTTTGAACACATGGCATTCGCAAAATGGATAGGCGCCTTCCTCGGCCTGCTCTCAGGAGGCCCCTTTGGAGCAATCGCAGGCTACGCCCTCGGCTACATCGTCGACGACTTCATCAGCAACGGAAACCAACTCACCTCTGGCGAACAGGAACCCTTTTCGCAGCAGAGGCGCACCACCTACACCCGTCGCACCACCCAGTCTCAGCGTGGCACCCAGCAGGAAGGCGAGCGCAACAGTTACCTCTTCTCCCTGCTTCTCCTCTCGTCTCACATCATCATAGCCGACCAGAAGATCATGCATTCCGAGATGGAATATGTGCGCCGCACCCTGCGCAACAACTTCGGCACTGCCGCAGAAAGCCAGGGAAACGAGATCCTGCTTCGTCTCTTCGAACGTCATAAGCAACTCGGCACAGCATTGTGGACCGAGCAGATACGCCAATGCTGCTACCAGATGGTAGGTGCCATGAGCGTCGAAGAGCGCCTCCAGCTCCTTGCCTTCCTCTGCGAAATCGCCAAGGCCGATGGCTCGGTGGTACAGGTCGAGGTCGATCGAATCCGCTCGATAGCCAATTGGCTCAGCATCAATGTTGACGAAGTTGACAAGCTTCTCCATCTCGGCTCCAACAAGATTGAAGATGCCTACAAGGTGCTTGGCGTCTCTCCCGATGCCACCGACGACGAAGTAAAGAAGGCCTATCGCAAGATGGCCCTCCAGTATCATCCCGACAAGGTTTCCACCCTCGGTGATGACGTCAAGGCTGCCGCTGAAAAGAAGTTCAAGGAAATCAACGCCGCCAAGGAACTCATCTGGGCCGCTCGCGGCCTATAACCCGCCCCTTCCCTTTTGTTTCCGTCGCGGCCATGTTTGGCCGCAAATCACGCCATGCGAATCCTCGAAGTATGTGCGGGCGACCTTACAAGCGCCCAGGCAGCCGCTCAAGGCGGTGCGCAACGTATCGAACTCTGTTCAGCCCTCCATCTTGATGGGCTCACTCCCTCGGCCGAAACAATCGAAGCTGCACGCTGCATCGAGGGACTAACACTCCACGTCCTCATCCGTCCGCGTGAAGGCGATTTTGTCTATGACGAAACCGAAACCGACACGATGCTCCGTGACATTCGCCTCGCTCACCAACTCGGAGCTGATGGCGTAGTCATCGGAGCGTTGACCCCCGACGGCGACATCGACAGGTCTCTTTGCCGCCGTCTCATCGATGCCGCCCACGGTATGCAGGTCACCTTCCACCGCGCCTTCGACCAAGCCCACGACCCCTATCAAGCCCTCGAGGACATCATCGCCCTGGGCTGTACACGTCTCCTCACCTCAGGACAAGCCCCCACTGCCGAAGCCGGCATCCCCCTGCTACGCCAACTCGTCCTTCAAGCCAATGGACGCATCATCATCATGCCCGGCGCTGGCGTCACCCCCACCAATGCCCGCCTTATTCTCGACGCCACTGGTGCCACTGAGATCCACGGTTCCCTCCGTTCCCTTCACAACGGCCTCCTCATCACCGACCCCGTCCTCGTCCACCAAACCGTTCTCGCCATCACCCAGTCCTAGCCCCCTCTAATCCCAAGACCCCGCGTCCCAAGCCTCCCTCGTCTCCCCATTTGTCCTTGTCAGCAGCCATGTTTGGCTGCTTCCATCTCCCCCCCCTTTTCAGCAAGCAGCGGTTGAACCGCTGCCCCATTAACATGAAGCACCTCCTAATAACCGCCGCCCTCCTCACCCTCGCCTCCTGCACAACAGCACCCGAGACCACCCGTGACGAAGCCCTCGCCTTTCTCTATGCCTCCATGCCCCTTCCCGACAGCGTGGACTACTGTCGTGACTTCTGGCTCCAGAACATCGACTGTGCTCTCCAGGCACGCCGTGAAATGCCATGGGGACGCACCATTCCCGAATGCGAATGGCGCCACTTCGTCCTTCCCGTGCGTGTTAACAACGAGAACCTCGACACGTGTCGTATGGTGTTCTATCCACAACTCAAGGACCGCATCAAAAGCCTCTCGATGGCCGATGCCATCCTCGAGGTGAACCATTGGTGCCACGAACGCGTCACCTATCAGCCCAGCGACGAACGCACCTCCTCGCCCCTTGCCACCATCCGTACGGCCTATGGTCGTTGCGGTGAGGAATCCACCTTCCTCGTGGCAGCTTTACGCAGCGTCGGCATACCCGCTCGCCAGGTCTATACCCCACGCTGGGCACACACCGACGACAATCACGCCTGGGTCGAAGCATGGGCCGACGGCGAGTGGCATTTTCTCGGTGCCTGCGAGCCTGAACCCGTCCTCGACCTCGGTTGGTTCAATCAGCCCGCTTCGCGTGCCATGCTCATGCACACCAAGGTCTTCGGTCAATACGATGGCCCCGAAGAAGTGATGCAGCGCAACGCCTGCTTCACCGAAATCGACGTCACCAGCCGCTATGCTCCTGTAGCTCGCAGTTATGTCCAGGTGCTCGATGTCGAGGGTCATCCCGTGCCTGATGCCACTGTGGAATTCAAGATCTACAACTATGCTGAGTTCTATACCGTCCTGCGTCGTCAGACCGATACCGAGGGCATAACCTCCATGCAGGCAGGCTTGGGCGACCTCATCTGCTGGGCTCACAAAGGCGATGCATACGGCTTCCGCAAGATTTCCATCGGCGATACCGATACGCTGCGCCTCACACTCAACCATCATCCTGGCGAACGCTACAGCATAGACCTCAGCATCGTGCCTCCCGACGAACGAAATACATTGCCCGAAGTCTCCCCCGAACAACGTGCGCTCAACAACCAGCGTCTGGCCTACGAGGATTCGCTTCGCAATGCCTACGTCGCCACCTTCCCCATGTCCGACGACCCGCTCATCCTTGCCTCACGCGGCAATCATGAGGTAATCAATCAATTCCTGAATCAGAATACCATCGTTGGTGAGACCATCAGCCCCAATCTTCGTCGTTCACTGCTCAAGGCGCTTTCCGCCAAGGACCTCCACGATGTAACGCCCGACGTACTGCGCGATGCCTTCTTTGGCTTGGAGACTGCAGAACTTGATGCGATGGATGACTTCCAGATGCAGTACATCGTCAATCCGCGCGTTGCCAACGAAGGACTACGTCCCTACAAGGCATTTTTTGCCCAGCACATCAGCGACGAGCAGGCCAAGGCTTGGCGTGCCGATCCGCTGCAGCTTGCCGCTTGGATTGGCCAAAACATCGCGCTCGACACCACGCGCAATCCCCAGAACCTGCGTATGACACCCGTCGGAGCCTGGAACAACCGTTGCTGCGATGCCACCTCACGCAACATCCTCTTCGTCGCTATCGCCCGCAGTTGCCACATCCCCGCCCGCATCGATCCCGTGACCCGCAAACTCCAGTTCGCGCAAATGGGAACCACGCCCATTTGGACCGATGTTAGCATTGAAGGCCCAACCCCTGCCCCGTCCATCAATCCCGCTCCGTCCGTTTCCGTGGCAACCAAGCTTGGTCGCCCCTCTCGCCCATCTCCCCAAGGCGCCCTCTCCCTCACCTACACCCCCACGCGCTACAACCCCGACCCGAAATACTACACTCACTTCACCCTCTCGCTAGTCAAGGATGGTTCGCCCGTCCTTCTCAACTACGGCGAAGACGACACCTATCGAAGCCTCTTCGGCAGCAATGCCTCGCAGTTCGATTGTGGCGACTACATGCTCGTCACGGGCACACGCTTGGCCGTTGGTTCCGTGCTCGCCCATATCGAGGTCTTTCCCGTGGTGAAGGACCAAACTAACAAAGTGCCGCTGATGATACGACAAGCCGACACGGGATTGCAGGTCATCGGCAACTTCAACAGCGAGAATCTCTACAACGACCTCTTGCAGGGCACGAAGTCCCTCCTCTCCACCACGGGTCGCGGCTATTACATTCTCGGCTTCATCGCTCCCAATAACGAGCCCACCAACCATACGCTGCGCGACATCGCCCAGTGCAAGCGAGCTTTCGATCAATGGGGCATTCCCTTCGTCCTCCTCTTCCGCAACGAACAGGACGCTGCCCGTTTCTCCGACACTCCCGCCCTCCCCGACAAAACATTCTTCGGCACCGACATCGACGGCAAGATCCTCAGCGAACTATGCACCGAGATGCACATCAATAACCCCACCCTCCCCATCTTTATCATCGCCGATACCTTCAACCGCGTCGTATTCCTCTCCGAAGGCTACACCATCGGCCTCGGTGAACAGATAATCAAAGCAGAAAGCACTCTGACGGGCGACAGAATGCTTGCTCCTACAGAATAAAGCATCGTGACGGCCGACAGAGTGTTTGCGCAAATGGATAAAACACTCTGTCGGCCGACAGAGTACTTGCTCCTACCGGATAGAGCATCATGACGCGCGACAGAGTACTTCCGCGATTGGATAGAGCATCACGACGCGCGACAGAGTACTTGCTTCTACAAGAAAAAGCATTATGACGGCCGTCAGAGTTTTTGCGCAAATGGATAGAGTACTTTGACGGCCGTCAGAGTACTTGCTACTACAGGAGAAAGCATCATGACGGCCGTCAGAATGCTTGCTCCTACGAGATAAAGCATCGTGACGGCCGTCGAAGTGTTTCCGCAAATGGATAGAGTACTCTGACGCGCGTCAGAATGTTTGCTCCCCTATTCAAGAAAAAAACAATTTATCAAATCAGCATCAGGATAACAGAAATCCAGGTGACTATGGTGATGAAGCGGCGGAAGATCTTTTCGGGCAGCCAACGTACAAGACGCAAGCCCAGCAGACCGCCCAAGACGATGAAGGGCAGACAGCAGAGATCGGCCGCAAATGTGTGAAGCGTGATGTTGTGCCAAGCGAAAATCTGGAGCGGCACTTTCAGCAGGTTCACCACCATGAAGAACCACGCGTTGGTGCCCACGAAGTTCATCTTCGGCATCTTGGTCGAGAGCAGATAGATGGCCATCACGGGGCCTGCTGCATTGCCTATCATCGTGGTGAAACCGCCCAGCAAGCCGAACAACGGCCCATACCACCACTTGTCGATGAGCATGTTCTGCTTGCCACGATACTCGGTCACCATCATCAGGATGAGCACGAAGAGCAGGCAGGCGCCCATAAGTTTCTTGAACTCAGAGGCAGGGACGAAGTGATCGACCGCAAGTGCTACGAAAAAGCCAGCGATGGCGGAAGGCAGCAGCCGAACGATGTAAGTCCAGTTAGCCACGCGACGATAATGCATCACCGCGAAGATATCTGCCATGCTGAGCAGGGGCAGTATGAGACCCGTGGAGGGCTTTGCCCCGAAACTCAATGCCATAAGGGGAATCACAAGCAGCGTGATGCCCTGAATACCCGATTTCGACATACCCACAAGCAGCGCCGTGAGTGCCAGAAGCACCCACTGCGATGTTTGGTATGTCAAGAAGAATTCGCTCATTTACTCAATCTTACCAGCCATGCGGAGACGGACGGGAGCAGGTACGGAGGGAGCCGTGATAGTAGCGGTGTTAACAGGCTGCTGGAAGCCCGCAATGTCGAACTGGAGGGTTGCTCCATCACCGCGCACGTCGATGGTGACGGGAGCGCCCATCACGAGGGGCAGATTCACGTCGCCATGACCGGCGGGGAAGCCACAGAGCACGGGGATGCGATAGTCCTTCAGTACCTCATGGAGCATGGCCTCGACGCTGATGGTCGTGCCATCGGGCTGCTTGAACTCGGTGCCGCAATCGGTGAACTCACCAAGAATGATGCCATTGCAGCGGTCGAGTACACCGTTCATCTGCAGGATACGCATCTGACGATCGATGTTGTGCATCGACTCCTCGACTTCCTCGATGAAGAGTATCAGGTTCTTGCCTTTGGTGGCATCTGCCTGTGAGCCGAGGTTGGGCACGAAGGTGCAAATGTTTCCTCCAACGAGCACTCCACTGGCCTTACCCTCGATGTTCTGCTCGTGGGCGGGCAGTTCATAGCGCGGAACGTAGCCGAGCAACAGGTCACGCAAGAGGATGCTGGAGGCATCGGTGCCACCCTTGGCGAGGAATGAACTCATGGTGCCGTGGATGCTCATCACCCCTGCACAGCTCCACAGGCCATGGAGGGTGGAGATGTCGCTGAATCCGATGATCCATTTGGGCGAAGCCTTAATTTCGGAGAGCGACAGGCGGTCGATGAGCTGGATGGAGCCATAGCCGCCACGGTTACAGAGAATAGCCTTGATGGAAGGGTCGCTGAGCGCCCAACGGAGGTCGCTGACGCGTTCGGCTACGGTTCCGGCATATTTCCCATCGACTATCTTACCTACGTTGGGACCGATAACGGGTTCGAATCCCCAGGCACGCAGGAGGTTGGCCGTCTTCTCGACATTCTCCATCGGGGTGAAGTAAGAGGGCGAGACAAGTGCCACCTTGTCGCCTGCCTTGAGGTAGTCGGGCTTGACGCATCTTTGCACATTTTGGTCAGGATTGACGAAATCGGGGTCATCGCCTTCGCACGAAGACAACATAAACATACTTATGGCAGCCATCAGGGTAGCTACTGCCATCGAAATAATCTTTTTCATTTGTTTTTAAATATCTAAATCGGACGCAAAGATACTGCTTTTTCGCGACATATCCAAACTTTTTTAAAAGAATCGCAAGCGAAGGGCAATTGGAGCCTTTCACTTGCGACTGAATTGTTTCTGAAGGAATGGAAGAGTTACTTCAGATAGTACTCGATAGTGGTGACGACGCGGACCTTACGCTTGTGGGGCATAACCTCGTCGCTCTCGATCTCGAACTGACCCTGGCGTGCGGTGCAGATGCTGCCGAGCTTTGCTCCGGCATCTTCGGCAAACTTCTGTGCCACGATGCGTGCGTTCTTGGTGGCTTCCTCCACCATCTCTGGCTTCAGGTCGTTCAAGCCGGTGTATTCGTAACTGCAGTAACTGTTGTCGAGGAGAACACCCTGCTTGAGCAGGTCGAGTTGCTTCATACGCAGCGTCATGATTTTCTCAACGTCGGACGAAACGATGGTGAGACGACCGGTCACAACGAAACGTGCCATAACGTCCTTCTTCTCGTTCCAGTTGTACCATGAGGAACGATCCTCGGCCGATGGAACGTCGAGGAAGATCTCGTCATCCTTCACGCCATTTGACTTTAGGAACTTGATAAGTTTGTCCTGCTTTGGCTCGAGACTCTCGTAGAGGAACTCAAGTGCATTGCCGGCGACATTGTACGACAGCGACCAAGTCACCTTGTCGGCCATTACTTCGCGCTCGGAAAGGCCCTTGACGGTAACATGACGATCCTTGTTGGCAATTTTTTCGATGCCACAATAGATGAAGTAACCCGACAGGGCTACTCCGATACCCAGGATCAATGCCCAAACATAATTTTTCATTGCTGTAAATTTTATGAGTAAAAAACGGTTTATTTACGATGCAAAGATAGGGGTTTCTGCCGAAATATGCAAGAAAAAGGATGGAAAAAAGTACGAAACATATTCACCTTTGTACGAAATCTGTTTTTAGATGGCAAATTACATGGCAAAATAAAAAGAAAAACGTATCTTTGCAGCAAACATTTCTACTACTCATATGCTTAAACAATCGCTCATCTCACTCATCGCGCTTTGCACGCTGGCTACAGCAGAGGCGCAGCGCCAACGCTACAACTTCAACTCTGATTGGAACATCACCTTCTCCGACCCCGACACGAATTCATCGGCCGAGGCAAAGAAGGTCACCTTGCCTCACGCATGGAACGAGGACTACTCCTTCATGGTCGAGATTCGGCAGCATCCCGATGCCGAAGTATGGTACCGGAGGACATTCACGCTGCCCGCTTCGGACGCAGGGAAGCATGTCATGGTGGAATTTGAGGGCGCACGCCAGGCGGCTGAGGTTTGGATCAACGGACATCGTCTAGGCCTGCACGAGAACGGCGTCATGGCATTTGGCTTCGACCTGACACCTTATATAAATTACGCGGGCGAGAACGTCCTTAAGGTACGCACCAACAACAATTGGAGTTACAGGGAGCAAGCTTCAGGCACACGTTTCCAATGGAACAATTCTAACTTCAATGCCAACTTCGGAGGCCTGCCCAAGAACGTCTGGCTGCACGTTGCGGGCGATATCTATCAGACGCTACCACTCTATTCAGGCCTTGGCACAACAGGCACCTACATCTACGGCACGGATTACGACATCAAGGGCCGTAGGGTGACGGTGAATGCCGAGTCGCAGGTCATCAACGCCACGGACAAGCCCCAGCGCGTGGCCTTGCAAGTGGAGGTGCTCGACATCGACGGCAAACTTATCGGCAAGTACAAGGGACGTTCGCAAATGATTGCTGCGGGCGATACTGCTGTAATCAATGCTTCGCGTAGGCTCAGCGGCATGCACTTCTGGTCGTGGGGCTATGGATACCTTTATAACGTAAAGACAAGCCTCGTCATGGGCGGCAAGACCTTCGACACGGTGGAGACACGCACGGGGTTCCGCAAGACACGTTTCGCCGAAGGAAAGGTCTGGCTCAACGACCGCGTGCTGATGATGCACGGCTACGCCCAACGTACTTCGAACGAATGGCCCGGCGTGGGCATGAGTGTGCCTGCCTGGCTGAGCGACTACTCCAACGACCTGATGGTGCGTTCGGGCGGCAACCTGGTGCGCTGGATGCACGTCACCCCTTGGAAGCAGGATGTAGAATCGTGCGACCGCGTGGGCCTTATCCAGGCCATGCCTGCAGGAGATGCCGAGAAGGATTGCAAGGGCCGACAGTGGGAGCAGCGCTGCGAACTGATGCGCGATGCCATCATCTACAACCGCAACAATCCGTCCATCCTCTTCTACGAGGGCGGCAACGAGAGCATCAGCCGCGAGCATATGGTGGAACTGAAGGAGATTCGCGACCGTTTTGACCCCTACGGAGGACGTGCCACCGGCAGCCGCGAGATGCTCGACATCAACGAGGCTGAATATGGCGGCGAAATGCTCTACATCAACAAGAGCGGCAAGCATCCGATGTGGGCGATGGAATATTGTCGCGACGAAGGCTATCGCCAGTATTGGGACAACTACTCGTACCCCTTCCACCAGGAAGGTGCAGGCCCCTGGTACCGCAAGGCTCCAGCAGACATCTACAACCATAATTCGGATGAACTTGCCATCGAGCACATCCGTCGCTGGTACGACTACTACGAACAACGTCCCGGACAGGGCCGACGTGTGAGCGCAGGCGGCGTGAAGATCATCTTCTCGGACACCAATACCCATGGACGTTCGGAGTTCAGCTATCGCGTGTCGGGCGTGGTCGATCCCATGCGCATCGAGAAGGAAGGATTCTATGCCGCTCAGGTGATGTGGAACAGTTGGGTAGATATCGATTATAGCCGCACCCACATCATGGGCCACTGGAACTATCCCGAGGGAGTGAAGAAAAACATCTACGTGGTTTCCACCGACCCTGTGGTTGACCTGCTGATCAACGACAGCCTCGTGGCCCGCAGCACACAGGCCGAATACCGTTTCCTGCATACGTTCAAGAACGTCACATACGTACCAGGCACAATTCGTGCCGTGGGCTACAGCGACGCTTCTGGAAGCACTGCTAGCAGTTGTGACAGCATCGAGACTGCTGGTCCTGCCGACCACCTCAAACTCACCCTCATCCAAAGTCCCAACGGAATGGTAGCCGATGGTGCCGACATGGCACTCGTGCAGGTGGAGGTAGTGGATAAAGAGGGCCGTCGCTGCCCCACCGACAATCATCTCATCACCTGGAAGGTGGAAGGCCCAGCCGAATACCGTGGTGGCATTGCCAAGAGTCCCGACTTCGACAACTATATACTCGCGGAGACGCTGCCCGTGGAATGTGGTGTAAATCGCGTGCTGGTGCGTTCGACCACGACAGCAGGCACCATCCGCGTCACCGCCTCAGCGCGTGGACTGGGCGATGCAGGTACCAGCAGCGGCACCATTGCCGCTTCGTCGATTGTCGGGCCTAATCCTTCGGGATGGAGCGGCAATGGCGCTTCGACCAACCGCGAATGGACCACGGCTGAAATAAGCTGGCAGACACGCCCTATGCCCGATGTGGTGAATGCCGGCCTCAGCACCTACATCGCTGGTTCTGCCCTTCCCTGCATCCTTGACCGTGGTGAAACACCTTTGACTCCCTCCTACGTCGATCGCTTCGAGACCATCGGCATCGCTTCGGCCGAAGCTGGGGCCAACACAAATGAGGCAAAGAGCAGTTTCGACGACAACGAACTGAGCGAATGGCGTAACGACGGACGCCTCGCGACGGCATGGATCACCTACACCCTGGAGTGCCCCGCTGCCATCGACCACATCAGCCTCAAGCTGACGGGATGGCGCCAGCGCAGCTACCCGATCGAGATCTATGCCGGCGAGAAGCTCGTCTGGAAGGGCGAGACGCCCAAGTCGCTCGGCTACGTGGAACTCCCTATCGAGCAACCCGTCGAGGCCCGGACCTACACCATCCGTCAGGTGGGCAGCGCCACCGACAAGGAGGCCTTCGGACAGATCGTCGAACTGGCTGCCCCCAACGCCGGCGAACTCGACCTCTACAAGAGCGCCAACGGTGACAAGGTGAAGGGCGAGCTTAGGATCGTGGAGATTGATTTTCTCCGCAAGCTGTAGGCGAACTCCCCTTCACGGACATCGGCAAGCAGAAAAATGGGACAAAAAACATCTGATTTGCACTACCAATGCAAAAATATCGGCAAAAATTCGCTCTGCCAATGCAAAAATATCGGCAAAAATTTGCATTAGCAATGAAAATTGTATATCTTTGCCCCAAAAATATTGAATATGGAAAAAGAGATAATCAGCAGCATCATCCGTGAGGGGCAGGATTATATTCCCAAAATCGAATTGTACGAACGTCCATTCAAGTTTGAGGAGCATGGCAATTACGTGTTTGTCGGCGTAAGGCAATGCGGCAAATCCTATATGCTCTATCAGCGCATACAGCAACTGCTTCGTCAAGGGCACGACATCAGGCAAATGGTATATGTGAACTTCGACGATGAACGATTGAAGATGATGAAGGCCGAAGAGCTCGATTTGATTCTTCAGTCCTATGCATCGATGAATAACGGCAAGCCATTCCTGTTCTTCGATGAGATACAGAATGTCGATGGATGGGAGCACTTTGCCCGACGCCTGGCCAATCAGAAGTTCCAAGTCTATATCACGGGGAGCAATGCCAAGATGCTCGGACGTGACATTGCCACAACCCTCGGTGGCAGGTATTGGACTTGCAATGTCTATCCGTTTACCTTTCAGGAGTATCTTGGCAGCATGGGAGTAGAGCTCGACTCACAGTGGGCTTATAGTTCTACGCTGCGATCTTCAGTAGAGCGTGCCTTCAACGACTATTTTCATTATGGCGGTTTCCCGGAAATACGAAATATAGTTGCGAAACGTATTTGGCTCAACGACATTTACAACAAGATCTATTTCTCGGACCTTGTGGTGAGAAACAAGGTCCGCAGCGAAAATGCGTTGAGGATGACCATCCGTCGATTGGCTGAGAGCGTGCGCCAACCAACAGCTTTCAATCGCATCAGCCATCTGGTGAAAAGTACGGGTATCGTCTGCCATCCCAATACAGTGATGGATTTTGTTGGCTATTTGCAAGATGCCTGTCTGGTGTTCTCGTTGAACAACTATGTGTCGAAGTTTTCAGAACGCGAGACAATCAAGAAACATTATTTTGTTGATAACGGGCTCTTGAACATCTTCCTGAACAACGACGAGACAGCTTTGCTTGAGAATCAGGTGGCCATCTATCTTCGTCAGCATTATGACGAGCAGCAGCTATACTATTACAACAAAAATGTAGAAGTTGATTTCTATCTGCCCGACAACCACACTGCCATACAGGTTTGTTACAATTTGTCGGATGCAAAGACCTATGAACGGGAGGTCGGAGCCCTGGTCAAGCTGCATGAATACGAGCCGCTTAACAACGCAATTATCATTACGCGCGACGTGGAACGGACCATTCAGCTGCCCAATGGACTCCAAATTGAGGTAATCCCTGTGTGGAAGTGGTTACTCCGTTCATAAGTTTTTCCCCACATTATCCGACAATATACAATTACCATACAGTGCCCCCTCCAGAAACGACAAATCTGGAGGGGGCGCTTCCTGTTTTGTCGCCTTATAGGCCATCTGTCGCTATAAACGAAGAAGAAAATCGGAAAAACTTTTGGGACGAAGAGAACCTCTTCATACCTTTGCACCGTCAAACGGAACAAACGGGAGGCAACGACCACCCCAAGGACCGGGCGACATGAGAGCAAAAACAACAACACTAAAAAACATTTTTAATAAACAATTATGAAGACACAGAATCTTTTCAACAACAGCCTGAAGGCTTCGGCACTTCTGCTGCTTGCAACGACAATGACCCACGGGCTCACTTCGTGCGACAACGATATCGACGACATGGACCGCACCAGTAAGGAAGCTCCCATCGAGGAGGCACCCGTGGAGGGACCCCACAGCCTGGCCTTCGGCCAGTACGACGACCTGGCCGTGCTGCTGGGCACCATCGCCGAGACCGACTCGACGGGCCAAGTGATCAACCGCTACTACGGCGAGCCGCTCGAGGCCAGCGACACCACGCATCTCTTTATCGGCGTGGATGAGCTGCAGGAGGCTCGCGACATGTTCGAGCTATGGCTCGCCCCCGACGTCATTACCACCGAGCACGCCGACGGCTCGCTCACCGCCACGCTGACCGACAAGAAGGTCCGCCATCAGGGCACCGTAAGCTTCAAGCCCGCTACCGAGGAGTACCACGTTGCCGAGGTCACCACCGACATCCCCAACCTGCACTTCAGCCGCATCACCTTCCTCGACAACATCGCCTGGCCACGCCAGAAGAACGGCGCCCGCTACTGCAAGTTCGACATCGTCAAGAACGTCAAGCTGACGGAAATCACCGAATGGCTGAAAGACGATGACCAGCGACTGAACTTCGTCTGCATCCAGGGCAGTGCCAACGGCGTGAAGCCAGTCTTCTGCGCAGTTACCCGAACCCGGTATGTCAGCCCCAACAAGAAGCATTACAGCTACATGATTAGCAAATCACGCTACACCCCGGGCACTGGCACCTTCCCCACGGCAGCCAACATCCAGCAGATGCTGCTCAAAGATTGGAGCGCATACACCGAGGTGTTTAAGGAGGCCTTATGCGGCCCGATGATTGGTGGTACGGAATACTGGTATGACGATGAACATTGGACATTCATATTTCGATACTTTGGTGTCATGGACTATCACTGCGGCAACACCTATGGTGAGGACGGGGGCAAGGAATACTACTTCCTCTTACGCCTTTATGGCCTCGACGAGAGCAAGATCTGTGATGGAATGAGCTTCTAAGGGTTCGAAGGGTTCGAAAGGTTCGAAGGGTTTGAGGGGTTTCCCCGTGCCCAAACTCGTCAGGTGCTTCTCTCGGACGTGACCGAACGGAAACAAGGTGTCGTCCCTTTTACTCCTCTTTTACTCCATTTTTACTCCCCTTTTACTCCCAAAAATAAACAAAACTAATAAAAAACATTACGATTATGAAAACAACTGATATTTCGAAATATATGCTGAAGGGCACTGCCGCCCTAATGCTTGCAACTGCATTGACAATAGGCTTCACAGCCTGCGATGACGACAAGGACGACCTGATTGCCGAGGAGCCGCAGATGCTGGGCGCGCCCATGCTGGGCCAGGACCAAACCGACAACTCGTTCCTCACCGACTGGGAGAACTGCCAGACAATAAAGATGGTGGGCATCAGCGACGAGCAGTACCTGCCCTGGTATGGCGCCTCGGGCAACAACATCCCCAACGAGATAGCCTTCGACAGAAAGAAGGAGAACGGCTGGGAGATGGCCTTCTGCGAGCTCAACGACCCCAATGCCAACAAGAACCGCATGTTCGGCCTCTACAACCGCTATACGGGCATCCTGCGCGTGTTCCACTACATCGAGAGCACTCCCGCCACCGCCAACGAGCTCATCTACTGGGTGCAGGCCAGCAAGTCGAATCTCGACGACCGCTATCCGCTCTATCACCTGATGGAGTTCGGCGTGCCCGCCAGCCACCAGTGGGGCACTTCACTCAACGGCAAGGCGCTGCTGCGCACGGCTTCGGTCAACCAGGAGCCCTTCTCCTGCTACATCTCGCCCTACACCGAGCGCAACATCCGCACCGTGACGCCCAACTGGCACTGCTTCGACATCGACCTTTCGGGCTACCTGCCCAACGGCAAGAACTGGCGTGAGGGCCTGGCTCAGCAGGGACAGATCACCATCTTCCCCGTCACCGCAGCGAAGAGCGACGTGTCGCTCACCGGCGAGCTCATCGGCTCGATCGAAGGCTCGTTCACCGACTCGCAGATCAAGGAGACAGGTGGCGGCAACTCGATGAGCGGCATCTGCGGCATGCTCAGCAGCATCAGCAGCTTCATGAGCGGACAGATACCCTCGGCACAGAACTACTACACCGCCCTCAACAACAAGAGCATCCCCGACACCAAGCGCGCACTCTTCCCCTACCTCTCGATGGGCAGTATGGCTCTGAACGTCACCTCGGCCATCCTCGGCTACTTCGGCGAAGAGACCCCCGTGCAGCAGGAGATCATCCCCGGCAAGATCGACCTGGGCATGAATGCCAAGATCAACCTCTCGGGCGTCATCTCGGCCTACACGGCCAACAACGAGGCTGCCCTGAAACTCACCCCCGAGCTGATGAATGTGGGCAACGGCGACGGCAACATGGGTGCCGGCGTATGGGGTCTGGCTGACGACCCGGTGATCTACGTTTCGAACGAAGACTTTATGGCCAACGTCGATCACATGAACATCTACTTCGACGGCACGAACTATAGCAACAGCGAGCTCTACAACTACGACATGCGCCTGGTGAGCTTCTTCGACCCGCGCACCGTCAAGGTGAACCTCAACACCTCGCTCTTCACCAACGTGCGCGACGTGGTGGTGACCACCAACTACGGTGTCTATACTAACCGCGAAGTGGGTTACACCAAAGACTACCGCGACTTCATGATGATAGGCGACTATCCCACCTACGGCCTTACCGACGGCCATAAGGGTTTGAGCCGCATGGACCATTTCTCCATGCCCCGTATCAATCAGATAGACATCAACGACCTGTTGGTGAGTGGATACGAAGTGGCTGGCGACAAGGAGAACAAGACCACTGCGGGCACAGGATACGGCCCCTTCGAGCGCGAAGACGTCTGTCGCTTCGTCACCCTGCCGGGCAGCAACATCGGCGTCTATGGCCGCCAGCTCAACACCATGGGCAAGGAGATGATCATGATGCCGCAGGTGTTTGTGCCTTGCACGAAGGACGGCAAGGTCTGGGCTCCGCAGATACCCGACTTCCTGGTCACCGTCAACGTCACCTTCACCAGCGACGAGGGCAGCTTCCAGTACTCCAAGACCTTTATCCCCCGCGTGAAAATCATCGGCCGCAGAGACCTGACCACATTCTACAACGGGCTTTGCGAATATGCCAACAAGTGTCTGAACGACATTCCTGTAGGCACCCTCGCCAACGACAGCAGCATCCCCGTCCATGACAGGCACAGCGACCTCTTCCTGGCCCGCACCATCAAGATGCTGGCGCGGTGCAAGTGAGCCAAAAACATGTTGTATTAAAGGATTTCGCAAACAAAAGCGACCAGACAACAGACGGCTGCCACGGGGAAAAGCCCCCAACCGAACCAGGCGGCAACGATGCCGAAAAGCATGGCGATGAATCCGCCCCAAGGCGAGGACGTGGCCTCCATGATAGCGGGAAAGGTCATCACAGCCAGCGTGACGTAGGGCACATAATAGAGAAAGCTGCGCAGAAAGGGATGAGTAATCCTTCGGCGGATCAGCGTCATCGGCAGCACACGTATCAGATTGGTCACGAGGACCATGATGAAGAGGTAGATCAACAGGCTATGCTTCATCGTGGTCCTCTATTTTAACGGGTTTGAAATATGCTGCAATGGCTGCAATGACGATGGTGAGCACGATGGTGCGTGTGCCGGCACTCATTTCGCGCACCATGGGCAACACCGAGCAAAGCCAGCTCAGCAGAAAACTGGCGACGACGGAAAGGCCTACTGCACGGTCGCGCTTCGAAGGCGGGATGATGATGGCGATGAACATGCCATAGAGGGCCACGCTGAGAGCAGCGACGACGTGGGGAGGAAGAATCTCGCCTGCCACGATGCCCATGGCTGTTCCTGATGCCCACATCGTAGTCGAAACGAGCATTGCACCAAAAGGATAAGCAGGCGGCAGATTACCGGGATAGGCGATGGAGATGCCGAAGATCTCATCGGTCACGCAACAGGCCACAAGTATGCGCTTCAACAGGGAAACATTCGACGCGAACTTCTGTGTCAAGGCCGTGCTCATCAGCAGATAGCGCAGATTGGTGACCAGACACATGGCCACGACTTCGACATAGGATGCGCCGATGGCGATGAGCGAATAGACACCATATTCACCCGCCGAAGCACGCGTCAGGAAACTGCCCACAAAGCCCATCCAAGCTGTCAACCCTGCCTTGGCAGCAATGATTCCCAACGAAAAGGACACAGCGAAATACCCCATACCAATGGGAAATCCATCGCGCATACCATGCAGAAAGATACTTCGGGTCTCGGTACGCATTGGCTTTTTCAGAATATTGACTTGACACGGGTGCCATCGAGCACACGGTTGAAGAAGTCATTGACAGGCTTGCCGATGCGGAAACCTTCGACCACACGCTCCACGAGATCGGGGGCCAATGCCTCTTCTTCGCTCAAATCGCGGAAGAGGTCCCAGTCCTTCATGCGAATCAGGTCGTCGAAGGGGCTTTCCCTCCATTGCTTGGGCAAGACCTTGAGTTTTTCCTCCGACCAGAAGACATAACCATAGCGGCGCACCTCGTCATTGTCCACGGCATCGCGCAGTTCCTGGCCTTCGTCAAAAATGGCCTGACGAATCACTTTGGCTGCTGCCGAGGGTGGACAATGCACTCCGACATCTATCATCGAATTGGCCGAATATTCGCCATCCTCGTTCTTGGGCTGCAAGTGGAAATAATAACCTCCACCCACGTTCTTCTTACCTCCGGGCACGAGATAAAGTCCAAAGTGCGTCTTGTAGGGGCTCTTGTCCCAAGAGAAACGCGTATCGCGGGCAAAACGGAAGATACACTGCTTGGGGTCAAGGCCGCGCAGCAGGGGGTCGATCTGCGCCATCTGTCCCATGATATCGACACTGAGGGCATAGAACGTGTCGCGCGCCTGTTCGTACTTCTTGCGGTTGGCGTGCATCCACTCCACGGTGTTATTATACTTGATTTCGCGAAGGAAATCGAAGATCTGCTGAATGTTGTATTGGGTCATAGGATTACAATAATTTCATGATTTCACGCAACGAATGCACCTCATAGTTGACGGGCTCAGTAGGATGGAAGGTGCGGGGATTGCGGTTGAAGAACATCACATCGAGTCCGTAAGCTTTGGCACCGAGGATGTCGGTATCGAACGTGTCTCCTATCATTAATGTTGTTTCCACCTTGGCACCTGTCTTTGCCATCGCATAGTCGAAGTAGGCTCGGAGAGGCTTGTTGGCCCCGGCATCTTCGCTGAGGATGATGTTGTCGAAGAATTCCTCCATTCCCGAGGCACGCAACTTGCGATACTGAACCTCGTGGAAACCATTGCTGCAAAGATGCAGGCCATAGCCCTGCGCACGAAGATAACGCATCAAGTCGTGCGCCCCTTCGACCACTCCGGGCTTGTTGGCACATAGGTCGAGAAAGTGGTCACTCAC
This sequence comes from Bacteroidales bacterium, assembly GCA_045545875.1. Taxonomy (GTDB): domain Bacteria; phylum Bacteroidota; class Bacteroidia; order Bacteroidales; family UBA3663; genus Liminaster. The sequence continues at coordinate 23,150 of JAZQBS010000124.1, read as the reverse complement.
CTCAAGGCAATAATCCTTAGTGGGTTCGAAGTGAACACCAGGGCTTACGAAACCACAAGCCAACGGGCGACGAAAACGCTCAACGATGAGATAAGGGCGGTCAATCTCGCCCCGAGCATACTGACCCCACAGTTCGACATTGGTTTGCCAATAGGGAACGGTGAAGTCTTCAAGGCGCTGGAAATAGCGGCCCAACTGCAAATCGTCGAACAACTCGGCCAGCGCAAGTTTGGCATTGCCGTGGGTGTCGTAGAGCGTGTCGTCAAAATCTATGAACAGGTCGTGGTACATGTGAGTGTCAAAATAAACGCCGCAAAGATACGAACAAACTGCCACATCTCCAAATAATTTGCCCATTTATTGTAACATTTTCCAATGCATTTCGTTCATAAATGAACAATTATTTGGTTCTTTGAAAAAAAAACTATATCTTTGTCGGCAAATTACAGATATTTCGAACCAAGTTATTTCTTAATTTCATTACCTCAACATGAAAAGAACCACCCTTCTACTCTCCTCACTCCTCCTGCTCACCGCTTGCGGCAGCAAGCAGCAGCAAACGAAGCAGGACCTTGCTCTCAACGACCTTGAGTATTTCGAATGCCAAGGTGTCAATGTTTTGGTCTATAGTAACAACTTCAACGGAGGCTTCAACGATGAGAAGAACTCCGGCATCGAAATCATCCATCATGGTGTACGCACCGTGCAAGGTGGCGCTGTACGTCTGAACAAGACACCCGAACAATGGGACCTTGTGCCCAAGACCACAAACCGCACTGTGAACCGCGATGCAGGTCAAATCGAAGTAGGCCTACGCTATGACGACTACGACTTCGACAGCCGCATTGTCGTGACGGGCCAGGGAGATGCCGTCGAGATCGCCGTATGGCTCGACAAGCCCGTACCAGAGGCTTTGACCGGCGAAGCAGGACTGAACATCGAGTTCCTGCCTTCGCAATACTGGAACAAGACCTATCTGATGGATGGCCGCCTGAACCGTTTCCCACGTTATGCAGCCAGTCAGACAGTGACACGTCCCAACAGTGAAAAGCCCCGTCAGTTCAAGGGATTCAAGACCTACGATGACCGCGGCACCAACCGCTTTGTCGATCCCACTCCACTTGAAACCGGACACGAAATCATCCTGGCTCCCGATGCACCTGAGAGGATGATCAAGGTAACAAGCAAGGATGCCGAACTCAACCTCTACGACGGACGCATGCTGGCACAAAACGGCTGGTACGTACTCCAAAGTGTGCTGCCTGCCGGCAAGACGGGTAAGGTGGTGAGCTGGCGTGTCGAACCTCATGCCATCCCAGGATGGATACGCGAACCGAACATCGGCTTCAGCCAAGTGGGCTATCTACCCAATCAGCCCAAGGTGGCCGTGATAGAACTCGACAAGCGTGACAAGATACATGACGAGGCCTCGATTTGCCGCATCAAGTCCGATGGCACCATCGAGACAGCATTCAGCGGAAAAACATCGCTTTGGGGCGACTACTTTAAATATAAATATGTGAAGTTCGACTTCACGGAAGTTAGCGAACCTGGCATCTACTTCATCAAATATGGCGACACCCAGACGGGCAACTTCCTCATCGACCAGAGCGTCTATGACAAGATTACCGATGCCACTACCGACGTGTGGATTCCCATTCACATGAACCACATCACCGTGAATGAAGGCTATCGCGTCTGGCATGGTGAGCCCTTCAAGGAAGGCTATCTGCAAGCTCCACCGAGCGACCACTTCGACCTCCATTCTCAAGGACCGACCACAGATACGAAGTACAAGCCACTGCAACTCATTCCGGGACTCAACGTGGGCGGATACTTTGATGCCGGTGACTTTGATATCGAAACAGGTTCGAACATCAATGTGGTACAGAACCTTGTGCGCATCTGGGAGCAATTCCCCAGCAATCGCGATGAGACCTTCGTAAGTGAGGAACAACGCTACGTGGACCTGCATCGCCCCGATGGTGTGCCCGACATCCTGCAGTACATCGAACACGGCACGCTGAACCTCGTGGCACAGGCCGAAAAGATTGGTCACATGTCGCAATGCCTCTCCAATTCGGTGCTCGACAACTATCATCACCTCGGCGATGCAGCTTCACTCACCGATGGTCTGCACTACGACCCGAAACTCAAACCCTACCAGATTTCGACGGATGGCAAGCGCAGCGGTACACCCGACGACATGTGGGCATTCACGACACGCGACCCGCGCCTTGATTTCCGTGCTGCTGCGATGTTTGCCGCTGCCAGCCGCGTCCTCCAAGGACACAACGACGCATTGGCAAAACGCGCTCTTTTCCAATCCAAGCGACTGATGGCCGAAGCCACCAAACTGCTCCATGAGGCAGACCTCAGCACCAACCTGCAACTCTTCGGAGCAACAGGGGACAAGCAATACCTCGAAAAGTTCAATTCGGGTATCTGGAATGCACTTGACAAGCAGTTCAACATGGCGCTTCAAGTAGCCCTCGACGCCGTGCCTTTCATGGACGATGCCTATCGTGAGCAATTACGTCCCTACGTTGAAAAGTATCGTGCCTACGTTGATAGCCTCGACTCCCAAAATCCCTACGGTGTACCCATCGGCCTGGGCAACTGGGCGGCTGGTGGCGGTGTCGTGCAGTTTGGAGCAACACTTTGTACGGCAAACAAGTTCTTTCCCGACATCATCGAAAAGGACCTGCTCTATCGTACCGCCAATTTCATCTACGGATGTCATCCCTACCACAACTATTCACTGGTGGCTGCCGTGGGCGCTGCCCGACCGAAGGCTGTGTTCTATGGAAACAACCGCGCCGACTTCTCATTCATTCCGGGCAATATGGCCCCAGGCGTACTCTTCCGCAAGCCTGACCATTTCGAGAACTTCGACGACTGGCCGTTCCTATGGGGACAGAACGAGGGCACCATTGCCGGAAATACGCAATACGTGATTTTCGGCCTGGCGTTCAAGGATAGAATGAAGGAAGGGAAATAAAGATTTTCTTTTAAAAGGATACGAATCTATTACCTAAGAAATCCTGGTGTTCACCATGATGGATATAGCCCAACTGGTCGCAGACGAGTTGGGTTTTTCCTATCCGGGTACCAATGTTGTAATGAGAGTGTCCAAAGATCCAATAATCAATGGGACTTTGCTCGATATATGACGACAATTCGACAGCAAATGCCCCACTGTAGGACTTGTTGGCAAATTCAGGATAAATGAGTTGGAAGGTGGGCACATGATGTGAGACTACAACGATATGATGTGCCCTGCTATGATTGACCGCTTCCATGAGGAAGGCCAGGCAACGCTCATGTTCTTCGTTAAAGCGTGGCCAAGTGAGACTCTCTTCGCCCGAACGGATGCGATGGAAATCGGTCACGCCGAACTGCGTATATCGTCCGTTTTCGGGCGCGATTCTTGACCAAAGGGTAGTTGCAATCACATCGATATCGTCATCCAAATGAATAACGCAGTTATAATAGCAATGCACATTGTGGCGTATGGGCAGCACCCACCCGTCGTATAACGTCTCGATGTCGAAGAACTGATAGAACTCATGATTGCCGGGCACAACAATCACCTGCCGATAGTGTTCCGAAGCCCAGTCCCAGAAAGGATGCGACGTGTAGGTCTTGTCGTCGCCCAAATAGCCGATATCGCCAGCCAACACAAGCACCTCGCCCATCACTTCGATGGGGTGCTCGAGGAGGTAATCCCAATTCCTCTTGTATTCCAGATGCAGGTCTGAAGCGTACTGTATTCTCATGGACATTTCTGTTCCTTAGCGGTGCAAAGATATGTCTTTTTCGCGAAAAAAACAAATAATGCATTGTTATTTATTAATTGAGAATGGTTAATTGAGAAAAAAACATTATCTTTGCACCGTGAAGGCAAGCAATCTGTTCAAAAGGTTGATATACCCAAAAGCGAATCTCAACGAAAAAAAGTTGTACGAAGCATTCGCCGACCAATGGGTAGTGGTCACCGGTGCATCACAAGGCATCGGTGAAGCATTGGTGCACCGGCTCATCGCTTCGCATGCCAATCTTTTCCTCATCGCACGAAGCGAAGAGCAACTGCATTCACTTTGCAAAGAGGCACGTGAAGCGGGATGCAAAGCCGAGTATTGCGCAATCGATCTACGCGACAGGGAACGTCTCGACCAACTTTGCCAACACCTGAAGGGAACTTTGCCTTGTGTCGATTATCTTTTCTGCAACGCTGGTAAATCCATTCATCGCGACATCATCGATGCTCAAGACCGTATGCACGATTACGACAGGACTATGGACTTGAACTACCGCGCCCATGTCGCCCTTACTCTCGCACTTCTCCCCAAACTTTGCGAGAGCCAAGGGCATATCATCTACACGTCGTCGGTCAGCACCCTTTACCCACCCGCTCCAGGTTGGTCGGCGTACCATGCGTCGAAGTGTGCAGCCAACACCTGGTACGAGACGGCACGTACGGAATTGCAACGACAAGGTATCTCCGTACAAATTGCTTATCTGCCACTCGTTCATACCGAGATGGCAGATGTGAATCCAGCATATCACAATCTTCCGGGCTATACGGCCGATGAGGCAGCGTGCCAACTACTTAAACTGAGCCTTTCACGACGCTTCGCTTACGAACCTTGGTGGGCACGTCTGTCAGCACCTATAGCCAACCTCTTTTCGCCCATCGTAAAGTTATTCTATTAATATGCACCGATCTCTTTTTCGTGCGCTATTCAATCTGCACTTCATTACACCCCTTGGCCTCATCCGCTGGGCATACTGTCTGGTGAGCGAAGGCGTGACACTGATGGCGGCATTGAAGTTCTCTGCCCGATACTATCCGACAAAGTGTGCCGTGGTGTCGGAGAGATTGGTGATGAACTACAGCGAACTTTATCAATATGCCTGCCGTCTGGCATGCCTGATGTACTCCGACTATAATCTGCGTCAAGGCGATACGGTAGCAATGCTTTGTCGCAATCATACGGTGTCACTGTTGCTTCTGCCTGCCCTTTCGAGGCTCGGTGTAAATGTGCTTTTGCTCAACACTGATTTAGGTACCGAAAAAATCGAAGAACTACTCAATCGCAACTCTTGCAAACTGCTTGTCTATGATAAGGAAAGGAAAGACGGTAGGAGCACTATAACTTCTCCCTACCCTGCTATCGATACTGATATTCTGTACGAAAAACTCTTTGCGAAAAACGAGGACAACGTCTTCTACCTTCCCCCAATTTTCCATGGTCCTGCCATCACAGTGATGACAGGCGGTACAAGCGGGCACTATACCGAAGCCACGCGTCATCCTTCGGTGACGCAATTCCTACCTCCATTCTTTGCCTTGCTACGTGATGTTGGCATCGGGGACTACAACAGTGTATTCCTCGCTCTACCCTTTTATCATGGTTTTGGATTGGCAACGCTGATCGTATCGCTCCTGATGGGAAAGAAAATATGCCTGATGCGGTATTTTGACGCCGATCAGGCATTGAGGATGATTCGAAATGAAGAAATAGAGGTGTTGCCCCTCGTCCCTGTGATGCTGGCAAGGATGTGGCAGCAAGAAGGGGCGAAAGAAAAGATGAAAAGCCTTCGCTGTATTCTTTGCGGAGGTGATCACCTGGACCGCAAACTCGTCGAGACAACGCATAGCCAACTTGGCAACGTGCTCTACAATCTGTATGGCACCTCGGAGGCTGGTTTCTTCCTATTGGCTACACCCGATGATCTGTCACGGCATTCCGAGACGACATTGGGAAAACCGATTCGAGGCGTAAAGTGCAAGGTTGTGGAAAAAGATGCCGAGGGTGTGGGTACGCTATGGGTTCGTTCTGGTTGGGCCATGACGGGAAGAAATGACCAATGGCAGAGCACAGGTGACCTGGTGATGCAGGATGCCGAGGGCTATTACTTCCATCGTGGCAGACGTGACGGGTTGGTAGTCTGCGGTGGCGAGAATGCCTGGCCCGACAACGTGATGCGGGCACTCAGCTTACATCCCGCTATCGTGGCTTCACACGTCTATGCCGTGCCTCACCCCGAATTTGGCAATGTGCTGAATGCCCGCATCGAATTGCGCAAGGACAGTACACTTTCGTCCGAAGACGTCAAGCAATGGCTTGCACCACGCATCTCCCGTGCCGAAATGCCTCATGAAATCTTCTTCGGTCCCATCGAGACGCTCTCGACAGGAAAAATCAAATCACAATAGGTATTTCAGGATCGAACCGATCCATGTACTTCACCTTGAACAAATTGATACGATGCAGACGGTCAATCTTTGCCTTGGTGGCTGGTTCAGGTTCGATACCCTCGCGGATATATTTGTCGAGGGTAGCGTAGGTGAAGCCCAATTTCACTTCATCGGGCGAACTGTGCGGCAGGCCATCATCGGGCACCTTATCCACCCATTCAAGAGGTAGGCCCAGCACTCGACCAATTTGCAGAATCTCGGTTACAGTAAGGAACGACAGTGGGCTGAAATCGCCTGCATTGTCGCCATAGCGTGTGGCATAGCCAATCCAGTCCTCAGAGAGATTGCAGGTATTGACCACGCGACCGTTGTTGGTTTGCGCAATAGCATAAAGCGTCACCATGCGCACACGTGGCGGCACGTTCTGCTTGGTCTGCACGGTCCATTCATCGACTACCGAATCATTCTCCTCCAACTTGAGGTTGTTCATAGCGCTGGTAATTGCTCCAATGGGAGCTACACAATAGCGAATGCCGATATAGCGCGAAATGCGGTCGGCATCGTTGATGGCCTGCCCATTGTCGGGCATTGCCACGCCAATGACGCGGTCCTTGCCAAGAGCCTTGGCACAAAGGGCAGCAGCCACTGTCGAGTCCTTGCCACCTGACATGCCCAGCACAGCATTGCAGCCCGGGCCATTCTGTTCGAACCAGTCTCGAATCCATTGGATGACCTCTTCGGTCACTCTTTTTGCATCAAAAGTTTTCATAGATTATTGTTTTTTTTCGGAATACTCAGAGTATTCGGAGTATTCAGAGTATTCAGATTACTCTGATTAAAAAGTGTAAGAGCAGCCCACGATCAAGCAACGCGAATTAGGCTTGGTCACGGTTGTCATGTCGTAGTCCTTGTTGGTCAGAATCTGCTTGCGATCGGGCTGCAGGATGTCCTGTACGAAAGCATACATTGCCCATTGGCCTATCTGCTTCACGGCACGGAACGACCAGTAGAACGTTGGGCGATTGTAGTAGTAGCGATGCGTCTCACGACCCGTGTAGAGCAGCACCGTGGCCAATGTCCAGCCCTTAGGCAACTCAAACTGTGGACGTGCCTTGAAACTGTAGGACCATGCCCGGTCGGACGACACGCTCTCACCATCGTAGTCAAGATACTGGCCATGGAAGCCCATCGTCATAGAGAAGAGTCCATACCTTACCTCACCCTCGGCGGCATAACGCAGGTAACTGTAGCGTGCATCGTTGATCCACGTCTTCACCGAACGCTGGGATGCCTCGTCATACGACGAAATCTGAGAGATATCGTCATCGATGCGCTTGTAGGCCAAACTGTGTGTCAGCGTCCAATGCTCGCCTGAATAGGTATAACTTCCCTTAATCTGGCTGTTCTTCGAAGGACCCAGATTGCTGTTACCCACAACAATCACACCAATGCTGCTACCGATGTGGACGAAGGGATAGAGTTGCGTGTAAGTGGGACGTGCTATGTCGCGATCGTAACTCAGTACGAACTTGTTTTTCGCATTGAGCTTTGCGGTCGCCTTGGCTGAGAGCATCCAGTCGTTGTAGGTCTTGTCGTGACTGGCGGTCTGATGGTCGTCGATGTCGTTGATGAAATTCTCGTAGCGGAAGGTCGCATCGAGGGTAAGCCAATTATGGGAATAGTTGGCCGAAAGTGAAGTCAGCGACGAATAGGTGTTGAAGTTGAAATCTGTTTCGGTGTCGCTGATGCTCATATCCTCGATGGTGTATTTCTCCTCGATGCCAAACTTGAATCCATTCCAAGTCTTCGACTGGAACCGTACCATAGCGTATGGGTCGAAGTTATGGAGTGTCTGGTTCTGCTCGCGCAGCGACGATTCGGAATGTGCCCCCCAAGTGTCCGACTCCACATCGGTGGGTTTGTAATTATATTTAAGATTGAGGCGTGTCGTCAGACGGCCCCACTCCTCGAAGTCCTGGATATACTGCAAGAGGCCACCCAACTTGAGGTCGCGGTTTGAACGACGCTGTTCCTCGTAGTTCGACTCCTGCTCAGTACCATCAGCCTCATGGCCATTCTTGATAGTACTCTCGCTCACACGATTGTGGTCGAAACTTTCGAGCAAGCCAATGGTAAATATGCTTCCCTTGACAGGTTGGTAGTCGAGGCGCGTCGAGAAGTCCTGCTTCTCGTATTTAGTCAGGATGTTCGAACTGGTAAGTCGGTCGGCACCGCTCTTGAAGTCAGTCGAAACATCCTTCTCTGTATTCAGTTCACTGAAATCGACCGACAGTTGACTCGTCAGCAGCAGGTTGTCCTTCAAATAGGTGACATAGCCCGAAGGCATGGCACGACCATTGCTGCTGGCGCCCAGATAGGCTCCACCATAGACGTGCGACGAGTCGGGCTTGTGTTCCAGTTCATCACCCACGTCGTAGGCATCCATGATGCGTTTGGCAATACGTTGAAATTCGTTGGTATCCTGTGCATGCAAGCCTACAGAGCCAACTAGGCTCAGTGCTCCTGCGAAGAAGACAATTTTTCCAATTCTTCTCATATGTTAATAGTATGATGAAAGTGTTCGATGCGGCAAAGATAAGGTTTTTTGTCGGCATCTCCAAATTTTCGACCGATAGTTTGGTCTTTTGTTACCAATTTATGATAAAACGGACGAATAATTTTCCGTCATATCGTTTTTTTTATTACCTTTGCCGTGCAAAACCGAATATTGACAAACAAAATAATCCACGACCTATGAAACTCAAAAACCTTATTCTAACCTTTCTGTTGGCTGCAAGTTCCTCACTATTTGCACAGGACTTGCTCCAAGGTTTCCAAACCCCGCCCCAAGAGGCTCGTCCTCGCGTGTGGTGGCACTGGATGGATGGTAACATCTCCAAAGACGGCATCCGCAAGGATATCGAATGGATGCACCGTGTCGGCATAGGCGGCTATCACAACTTCGATGCTGGCATGACCACACCGCAAGTGGTGGAGAAACGCCTCACCTACATGTCGCCCGAATGGAAGGATGCCTTCCGTTATGCCGTCACCCTTGCCGATTCTCTCGGTATGGAGGTAGCCACTGCCAGTTGTCCCGGATGGAGCAACACCGGCGGCCCTTGGGTAAAACCCGAGCAGGGCATGAAGAAACTCGTCTGGCGCGAAATGAGAGTGAAAGGCGGCAAGCAACTCAACGTTGCCCTCCCTGCCCCCTTCCACACCACCGGCTTCTTCCAGAACGTGGCGGCCTCCAGCAGCGCTACTACCTTCATCCCCTCAGAAGGTGGCCCCGAATGGTACAAGGACCTCTATGTGCTGGCAGTTCGCTTGAACAAGGCAGACAAGACTTTGCAGCAACTCGGTGCCAAGGTCACATCGAGCGGTGGCACATTCACCGTCGAACAACTCACCGACGGAGACCTGGCCAATGCCGGTGAACTGCCGCGCGACGACGAACGGGGATACTCCTGGATACAGTATTCGTTCAAGCGTCCTCAGACCTTCCAGGCCCTAAGCGTGGTCGATAGTTATACTCGTAGCGAATGGGGAGCAACCCCTGCACCCGTCAGCAAGCGACTTGAGGTGAGCGACGACGGACTCTCCTATCGCAAGGTTTGCGACATTCCTCATGGAGGTGCCGCTCGCCAAACCATCGAGTTCGAACCCGTCACGGCACGATACTTCCGCGTCACGTTCGACAATCCTGTCCTCAATAACCCCTATGCTGCCTTGTCGCCTGTTCCTATTCCAGAACCGACATTTACTCCCGTGGCCGAACTGGTGCTCTATCCAGTTCCACGTATCAACCACGCCGAAGAGAAGGCTGGCTATGCCACTCCTTCCGACCTTATGGAACATCCCACTTTCGCTCGTGCTGACGAAGTGGTCGGCACTCAGGATGTATTCGATGTGACCGACAAGGTCGATGCCGAAGGCAACCTTCATTGGAATGCACCCCAAGGCGACTGGACCATCTATCGATTCGGCTATTCGCTGACAGGCAAGACCAATCATCCTGCTGCGACAGAAGCCACTGGCCTCGAAGTGTCGAAGATCGACAAGGATGCCTTCACCGACTTCCTGACCTACTATCTCGACACCTACCGCGATGCCACAGGAGGACTGATGGGCCGTCATGGTCTGCAATATCTGCTGATCGACAGTTATGAAGCCGGTTGGGAGACCTGGGCACCAAGGATGCCACAGGAGTTCGAACAGCGTCGAGGCTACAGTCTGTTGCCATGGCTACCCGTGCTGACGGGACAAGTCATCGAAAGCGCCGAGCGCAGCGAGCAGTTCCTCTTCGATTGGCGCACCACCATCGGCGAGCTCATCGAGGAATGCATGTATGCCAATGCCGACCGCATCGCCAAGCAGTACGGACTGGGGACTTACTTCGAATCGCATGAGAATGGACGCCTCTACCTCGTCGATGGCATGTCGGCCAAAAGCAAAGCCGACATCCCGATGGCTGCCATGTGGACCGTCATTCCCGGGCTGAAGGTTACCAACTCGACTGCAGCGATGGCCGAAAGCGACATCCACGAATCAGCTTCTGTTGCCCATCTCTACGGTAAGAAGTTCGTCGCAGCCGAGTCACTCACTGCCAATGGCTTGGATGGTGGAGCCTACAGTTTCTTCCCTGGCAAACTCAAGCCTACTGCCGACCTCGAGATGGCCAATGGCGTCAATCGCTTTGTGATACACGAGAGCGCTCACCAGCCCGTCGATGACCTCAAGCCCGGACTTGGCCTGATGATCTTCGGACAATGGTTCAACCGCAACGAGACGTGGGCCGAACAGGCCAAGGCATGGACCGACTATCTGGCGCGTTCCTGCTACCTGCTGCAGCAAGGTCGCAACGTGGCTGACATCCTCTATTATTATGGCGAGGATGACGTGGTGACCAGTCTCTTTGCCTTCCAGCATCCCGACATCCCGTTCTCCTACAATTTCGACTACCTCAACAAGGAGGCATTGCTCGACCTCATCTCCTACGACGGCAAGCATTTCATGACGCCATCAGGCAATCAATACAAAGTGCTCATCATCGATCCACGCTGCGAGCATGTCTCTGCACCCGTGAAAGCAAAATTGGAGGCGTTGCGTCGTCAGGGAGCACCCATCTTCGACCTTCGCACTCAGACGATGGCTGAAGCACTCAAGAGCATCCGTCCCGACTTCATAGCCGACGATATGACCGACCTGCGCTACGTTCACCGGAAGACTACCGATGCCGACATCTATTGGATCAACAATCGCCGCAACACAGCCCGTCAAATCAATGCCACCTTCCGCGTCAGCGACCTCAAGCCCATGCTTTGGCACCCCGAAACAGGAAAGGCAGAAGAAGTCTCGTACGAGATGCATGACGACGTGACCATCGTCCGTCTGAATCTTGCCATCGACGATGCCGTCTTTGTCGTATTCGACGAAAAGACCGACGTCCGCAAAGTGGAATTGCCCACCCGGCAGGAAGTCCTGTTCCGCCACGTCGATACCCCGTGGACGGTGCAGTTCGACGAAGCGTGGGGTGGCCCGAAAGAAACAACCTTCGACCCGCTCATCTCCTACACAGAATCGTCGGACGAAAGCATCCGTTACTACTCTGGCACTGCCATCTATCGCAATACGCTCCGCATCAGCGCTCCCGAACTCAAGCAAGGCCGTTTCGTACTCAACCTGGGCGAAGTGGGTTGTATGGCCGAAGTTATTGTCAATGGCAAAAACCTCGGAGTGCTCTGGAAGAAGCCATATATCGTCGATGTGACCGATGCCCTAACTGCAGGTGAAAACACCTTGGAGATACACGTCATCAACCAATGGACGAACCGCATCATAGGTGACCTGCAGCCCAACTGCTCTAAACGATACACGTTCCCTGCCTTCAACTACTTCTATCGTCCCGATTCCCCGCTCCTGCCCGCCGGTCTGATGGGACCCGTCGATATCATGCTCAGACAAGAGCAATGAAGGCGGCAAGCCACAAATCGAGTGGCGCGACGAATGGCGCATCGAGGATTACAAATAAGATTTCCTATACATTTTTATATAGAATATGAAACACCCCATCACACTTCTTCTGACTGCTCTTCTAGCAGTCTCGGCATCCGCTACTGCCCATACCAAGACGTTCGAAAAGCCCCTCTATGGAGCTGCCTATTACAGCGAGTACACCCCCACCGACCGTCTTGACGAAGACATCCGCCTGATGAAAGAGGCAGGACTTACCGTAGTGCGTGTCGGCGAATCCACCTGGTCACTCTTCGAACCACAGGACGGCCAGTTCGAATTTGCATGGATGGACCGCATTCTCGACAAGTTGCATGCTGCCGGCATCAAGGTCATCCTCGGCACACCCACCTACTCCATCCCCTCGTGGATGGCTGCCGAGCATCCCGAAGTGTTGTCGCACACCATCGACGACAAGCAGAGTTACTACGGCATCCGTCAGAACATGGACCTCAAGAACCCCACCTATCTGCGCTACTGCGAACGCATCATCCGCAAGATGATGGAACATTTTGCCCAGCATCCCGCCATCATCGGCTATCAAGTCGATAACGAAGTCGAGGCGCGCAACATTGACAACCCCGACTACTTCGAAGGCTTCCGCGAATACATCAAGGAGGAGTTCAACGGCGACCTCAAGGAACTTAACCGTCGTTGGGGCCTCAACTACTGGGGCATGAACATCAACAAATGGGAGGACTTCTACGACCGCAAGGGTGTGACCAACCCTTCGTACAAGGTGTGGTGGGAACGCTGGAACCGCAAGGTGACCGCCGACTTCCTCAACTGGCAAGTCGATATCGTGAACGAATATCGTCGTCCCGATCAGTTTGTCTTCCATTGCTTCATGCCTTATTTCTGCAACATCGACCAGGTGGAGGCCTTCCGCCAGATGGAATATCCTGCCATCAACGTCTATTACAACATGCAGGATCAGCAGGATGGAGCTTGGATAGGCTATTCGTGCGACTTCATGCGTCCCGTTTCAAAGCACCACAACTTCCTCATCACCGAAACCAATGCCCAAGGTACCGGATGGTCCAGCCGTGACCAATGGCCTCCCTACGATGGGCAATTGCGCCAAAACATGTACGCGTTCCTCTCAGGCGGTGCCAACATGGTGGAATACTGGCATTGGTCCACACTCCACTATGGTCAGGAGACATATTGGCGCGGCATTCTTGGACATGAAGGCTTGCCCAACCGCGTCTATGCCGAATTCCAGCGAGGTGCATCCGAACTCGACAAGGTAGGCGACCGCCTCGTAAACATCCAGAAACAGAACCGCGTGGCCCTTCTCTTCAGTCACGACTCGAAGCATGCCCTCGACTTCATGCCCTACACCGACCGCGACCAGTACAAGGACTTCCTCCTCTACGATGCCCTTTATCGCCAGAACATCGAGTGCGACATTCTGCCTGTCGACAAACCCGAGATGCAGGACTTCTCCAAATACGACATGCTCGTCGTCCCATCGCTTTACGTGGCCACCGATGAACTTTTGCAGAAGATCAGCGACTTTGTCAAGAATGGAGGCGAAGTGGTGATGCTCTTCAAGAGCGGCTACACCGACTTCGACAATACCGTGCGTCCTGTGCTCGCTCCCGGTCCCCTTGCCGAAGCCTGCGGTTTCACCTATCAGGAGTATTCGTCCATCCAGCAACTGCCGCTACGTCCAAACGTCCTTGGAGCCAACGACAACACCGTCAGCACATGGATGGAATTCCTCCAACTCACCACCGCCCAGCCCCTCGCTACCATCGAGCATCCCTTCTTCGGCAAATGGCCATGCATCACCGAGAACGCCTACGGAAACGGCCATCTCATCTACATCGGAACGCTGCCCAGCACCGAACTGCTCCAGAAACTGATTGCTCGTGCTGCCGACCGCAAGCAGATTCTCACGGCCGAACGTCAAAACACGTTCCCCATCATCCTCCGCTCGGGTGTAAACGATTATGGCAAGAAGATCCATTACATCTTCAACTATTCCTTCGAACCCAAAACCATCACCTACCCCTTCGGCAACAGCCGCTCTTTGCTCGACGGCCAGTCGCTCAAGGCCAACGCCTCCATCACCATCGAACCATGGGGCATAGTAATCGGAGAAGAGAAATAGTCAAAAGCATCCTGCTATCAAAAAAAACAGACGTGGCCAAAATGACCGCGTCTGTTTTTACTTGTCTTAATCCAAAAAGACAAACCTGATGATGAATGCCACATTGATAAAAGTGTAAAGCACAAGGCTCGTCTTTTCGATTGTTCGTTTGCTTTTCTTTTTGAACAATAGGAAGATGTTCAATACGACACACAAGATGATCAGAAACTGAAAGATTTCACTGACCCAACGATAGTCTGTAGAGTAAGAGAGCGTACAGACAAACCATGTAAAGGCGTTCAATAGAGAAACAATGTAAAAGCTCATAATCTTATCCAATTAACGGAAAAACTTATTGAACGAATAAGAGGAAATTAATAGGAATAAGCACTGCAAAGTAAATGAAAAAAAATGAATCCTCCAAATAATTTCTGTATTTTTTATAGTATTGGATGAAAAAATATGGTTTTCTGCTTATTTTTACCCCATTATCAAAGATATTTTGTATAAATATAAAATATCAGCGGGACAAACAGGCTATCATTGTTTGTCTCGCTGACATTAAATGTTTATACTCAAATACGACTCTTAATACTCTTCCTCGTTGAAGAAAAAGTCGTCCTTCTGGGGGTAATCGGGCCAAAGGTCTTCGATGGATTCATAGATGTCGCCTTCGTCCTCCATCTCCTGAAGGTTTTCAATCACTTCGAGGGGAGCGCCGGAACGATTGGCATAGTCAAGCAATTCCTCACGGGTAGCGGGCCACGGTGCATCTTCGAGCTTTGAGGCCAATTCGAGTGTCCAATACATAGGTTTTTCTAGTTATTAATTAGATGTTTGTTTTAGTCGTATTTTTCGGTCGGAAATATACTCTTTCCGTCGAATTTGCGCGCGAAGATAGTGGATTTATCAATAGGTTGTACAAAACGGCGCAAATATTTAGGGAATTTTAACTAAAACGATACTACATAGTGCTGTTTGAAGAAGCGTGGCTTAAGGATTGCCAGCCCATAATCGAAAAGATCCATGGTAATCGAGACGTCGTCGCGATCGCACAACTGATCCCAGAAAATCTCATTCGGGCGGCCATCCTGGATACCGCGAACGAAGATCACCGTATCGTCCTTCGTATGCGCCATCAGCCACTCCACAAACTGCTGGGCATAGACAGCCGAGGGCTTGAACGACTTCTGCTTCATAGCCTCCGGATCCTCGTAAGGATTCGCATTGATGGCGATGAAGTCGAATGGTGATGTCTCGTCAAACTGTTCGAGGCTATTGGCAAACGTCACCCGGTTGGCCGACTGCGTGAATGCCGACAGATTGAACTCGGCTCGTGTCTGGGTCACAGGGTCGGCAAGCGAAATCACCTTCATCCTGCTGTCGGTAAGTAACAGAGGAAGCAGTGTATAACCGCCATCGCAGCCTATCTCTGCCGCATTGCGGCAATGGAAGCGGTTGGCCAATCGCAACAAGAGGCATGCTACCTTGAACGAAACAGGCACATGCTTAACATAGATACCCCGCATCGACCGATAGGCATAATAGGGAAGTTTCTCTTCGATGACTTCGGTAATGATGGCATAAGCGAACGGCGAATGCACACCGAAGCCCTTGCGATGTTTCAGTTTGCGTACGCCCTTCGACAGGTATTCCTTGATTTTCTTTTTTGCACCCATAGGGGTGGAACTAATTAACGATTAATAATAAAAAAAAGTAACAATTACCCTCATCCCCCTCCGTTCTTGTGGCAGCCATGTTTGGCTGCTAAGCGTTCCGTCGGCAGCCGTCTTTGGCTGCCCCCGTGTTTCCATCGCCAGCCGTCATGCCTGCCTCAGCACCCGATAGTACATCTCGATCGCCTCCCGTATCTCCGAAGGCCGGATATACTCATCAGCGGTATGACTGCGTGCCGAGTCGCCGGGTCCCATCTTCAAGCTTGGGAACCGCATCAGTGCCTGGTCGCTCAGCGTGGGCGAACCAAAAGGCTTACGCCCCAAAGCAACGATACGTTGCAACAGCGGATGATCGACCGGTATGCTCGAAGGCTGCAGTCGCGTGCTGCGTGGTGTGAGTTCGATTACAGGTCCTTCTGCGCCCGATGGCGAAGCAACCTTGCCAACCTCTTTTCGCAGCATCTCTACTACCTCTTCATTGCTGTAGGCATCGGTAGTACGACAATCGACCATAAACGTACAGGTATCGGGTACTACGTTGTGCACCGTACCAGCTTGAACACCGGTCACCGTCACCTTCACAGGTCCCAATAGCGCCGACTCGTGTTCGAAACGGAAACTGCGCAAACGTTCAATGGCCTCCATAGCCAAATAAATCGCGTTCACGCCCTCGTTGCGTGCTGCATGGCCCGACTTGCCATGTGCGACACCATCGAGCACCACAAGCCCTTTCTCGGCAATGGCAGGCTGCATACCCGTGGGCTCGCCAACCAGTGCTACATCGATGGGTGGCAATTGAGGAAGCACGCTTTCGATACCATGCTTCCCGCTCACCTCCTCTTCGGCCGAAGCCAGGAAGACAAGGTTGTAACGCCTATCACTACTTTGCCCCTCGCCCACCAGCATAAGGAAGACATGAAGCAGGGAGACAAGCGAAGCACCGTCGTCGTTCGATCCCAACCCGTAGATACGCTCCTCCTGGCTTCCGTCTGCCAAAGTCACCACCTCGCGGCTGGCTCGAAACGGATCGTGCTGCCACGTCGAGACGGGCTTCACCGTATCGATATGGGCATTGAGCAGAAGCGTCGGTCGCTCAGCATCGTAGTATGGGTCAACGAGCCAAAGGTTATTGTCCGAACGATGCACAGTCAATCCCGTGCTGTTCAGATATTCTTGAAGCATATCGGAAACGTGCGTCTCTTCACGACTCACCGAGGGAATCGCTATCATCTTCTCAAGCAGAATGACCGACTGAAGATAGGCTGTTTGGAGATCCATAAGAATTCAGTTTTGTCGCGTAGGGATAAGAAATGCGACGCAAAGATAATGAAAAATATTGAACATTGGCAATCTTTCGTCCAAAAATTTTGAAAATAGCGGAAAATTATCTATCTTTGCGCCACATTTTTCGAATATTTAAACCGGCAGATGCCGTTTTTTGCTATGATTACGATAGAACAACTCAAGGCTGTACAGGATCGTTTGACCGACCTGCACCGCTATCTCAACATCGAAGACAAGAAGATTCAGCTCGAAGAAGAGGAACTTCGCACACAGGTGCCTGGATTTTGGGACAACCAGAAGGAGGCCGAGAAGCAGATGAAGGTAGTCAAAGGTATCCGCTCGTGGATTGATGCCTATAACAACGTGAAGGCCAACGTCGATGAACTCGCCACCGCCTTCGAATTCTACAAGGAGGAACTGGTAAGCGAAGAGGAAGTCGATGCCCAATACAAGAAGACTATCGACCTCTTCGAGGACGTCGAACTGAAGAATATGCTGCAAGGCGAGGAGGACCATATGAACTGCATCCTCAAGATCAATGCAGGTGCAGGTGGCACCGAGGCACAGGACTGGGCCGAACAACTCCAGCGCCTCTATATGCGCTATGCCGAGGACCATGGCTACAAGGCCACTGTCCAGGATCTTGTCGAAGGTGACGATGCCGGCATCAAGTCAGTGACCATCGAAATCGATGGCGACTATGCCTTCGGTTACCTCAAGTCGGAGAATGGTGTGCATCGCCTCGTTCGCGTAAGCCCCTATAATGCACAAGGCAAGCGCATGACGTCGTTCGCTTCAGTCTTTGCCTTCCCCCTCATCGACGACACCATCGAGATCAAGATCGACCCGGGCAAACTCACTTGGGACACTTTCCGTTCGGGTGGCGCTGGTGGCCAGAACGTCAATAAGGTGGAATCGGGTGTACGTGCCCGCTATATGTACACCGACCCCTATACCGGCGAAGAGAAGGAACTCCTCCAGGCTTGCACCGTGACGCGCGACCAGCCCAAGAACCGCGAGATGGCACTCGAGCTCCTCAAGTCGCAGATCTACAACATCGAACTCGAGCACAAGCGCGAGAAGCAGGCTTCGATCGAAGCCGGCAAGAAGAAGATCGAATGGGGTTCGCAGATTCGCTCCTATGTCTTCGACGACCGTCGCGTGAAGGACCATCGCACAGGCTACCAGACCTCCGACGTCAATGCCGTGATGGATGGCAAGATCGATGGTTTCATCAAGGCCTACCTGATGGAATTCGGCGACAAATAATCCCCACTGTCAACCACATTGAAAAAGGACGAAAAGCCAGAAACTTTTCGTCCTTTTCGTTTATTCGTCCTTTTCGGAATTTTATCCAAGGAAAGCCAGCAGCACACCAGCAGCCACTGCCGATCCGATCACCCCGGCCACATTGGGGCCCATAGCATGCATGAGCAGGTAGTTCGTCGGGTCGTACTTGAGTCCGACCTCCTGGCTGATGCGCGCCGAATCGGGCACTGCCGAAACACCTGCATTGCCGATGAGCGGATTGATTTTCTTGCCTTCGGGAAGGAACAGGTTGAAGAACTTAACGAAAAGCACTCCCGAAGCCGTAGCCACGAGGAATGACAATGCTCCGAGGCCGAAGATCTCAAGCGACTCTGCCTTGAGGAAGGTCGACGCCTGTGTAGAGCAACCTACCGTAAAGCCCAGCAGGATGGTGACGATATCAATGAGTGGACCCTTGGCAGTGTCGGCCAAACGACGGGTCACACCCGACTCCTTCAACAGATTGCCGAAGAAGAGCATACCCAGCAGTGGAAGGCCCGAAGGAATGATCCAAGTGGTAAGGAGCAGGCCCAAGATCGGGAAAACGATCTTCTGGCGCTGGCTCACCGATCCCGGTGCCTTCATGCGGATGCGTCGTTCCTTATCGGTGGTGAGCAGTTTCATCACAGGTGGCTGGAACACGGGTATCAGTGCCATGTACGAATAGGCAGCCACAGCAATTGCACCCATCATGTCTGGGGCCAGTTTGCTCGAAAGGAAGATGGCCGTAGGACCGTCAGCGCCACCGATGATGCCGATGGCACCTGCCTCCTGGGGTGAGAATCCGAGTGCCAGCGAAAGCATGTAGGCACCGAAGATGCCGAACTGTGCAGCAGCGCCCACCAGCACCATCTTCGGGTTGGCTATCAGCGCCGAGAAGTCGGTCATCGCGCCAATGCCCAGAAAGATGAGGGGCGGATACCAGCCTTGCTTCACACCACTGTAAAGGATGTTGAGCACCGATCCCTCCTCGTAGATGCCGATTTTCAGTCCGGCTTCAAGTGGGAAAGGAATGTTGCCTACCAAAATGCCAAAACCGATGGGCACGAGGAGCATTGGCTCGAAGTGCTTGGCTATGGCAAGATAGATGAAAATGCAGCCGACAATCGTCATCACCACATTGCCGATTTCCACATTGCCAAAGCCCGTGTATTCCCAAAGGACTTGCAGATTCTCAATAAAAAAGTCTAACTTGTTCATTCGATATGTTTACTTTTTCTTCCTGAAGAAGCCTACGATGCGGCTGATGAGCCCTGGCTGCTTCCCTTCGTCATTGTTATAGCCGTAGCCATATCCATAGCGATAGCCGTAACCATAGCCATATCCGTAACTGTAGCCATAACTGTATCCGTACTTTTTGTGGTTCGACATCTGAACATCGTTCAGGATAATCGACACATTGTTCAGTTTCTGGGACTTCACTGCCGCCTCAATTTCGTTGATGAAGCGAAGGTCCGACTTGCCCGAACGCACCACATAGATGTTCCTGTCGACGTGCTTGTTGAGTGTCATCGGGTCGGCAATGACCAGATAGGGTGGCGAGTCGAGGATGACATAATCGTAAACCTTGCGCAGTTCGGCAATAAGGATGCCGAATCGGTCGGTCGACAACAACTCATTCGGATTGGGCGGTACGCCTCCCTTGAGCAGGAGGTCCAAGCCGGGGAACTCCTTGATGGGAACCACCGTCTGATGCCAGTCGTCAATTTCTCCGCTCAGGTAGTTCGACAATCCTTCCGATTGGGTACGCGGCAGGTCGAACAATCGGCGCTGACGGCCTTTGCGCAGGTCTGTCTCCACCAGGATCACCTTCTTGCCTATCGAGCAAAGGCTGATGGCTACATTGGCCGAAACGAACGATTTGCCTTCACCTGGGATGCTCGAAGTAAACTGCAGCACCTTGCCCGACATG
The DNA here is from genome assembly GCA_045545875.1 of Bacteroidales bacterium. GTDB lineage: Bacteria > Bacteroidota > Bacteroidia > Bacteroidales > UBA3663 > Liminaster. The sequence goes on along the minus strand of JAZQBS010000124.1, from coordinate 2,652 downwards.
AAGCCGATGTTGGTGCGAATGGTTCGCATGGCTTCCGAAAGCACCGATGACGAGCCCGAAGAGCCCTCTTCGGCCATATCCGTAGCCTTGAAGACACGTCCCTCTCTACGAGGCACGACACCCAACAGGGGCACTCTTGTGCGCGAAACGATATCGTCCGGATTCTGCACCTTGGTCTTCATCAGCATCAGCAGATAGACGATGAGCAAAGGCAGGAGGAAACCGATGACGAAGGCTATGAGGAGCACCTGTCGCTTGTTGGGGCCAACAAGCACGGTATTGTTCTCGGGATATTCCACCACGCGGGCAATGTCGGGCTCGGCCACGATGGTGAGCATCGTCTCTTCACGCTTCTTCTGCAGCAGCACGTAGAGTGGCTCGATCACCGAACGTTCGCGTTCAATCTGGGCAAGGTTGATCTTCTGTCCGGGCACACTCGACAGGTAACCCTTCGAACGTCCCTGCTGACGTGCCAGTTCCGTACGCTGAAGCGTCAGACTGGTCTTCTGGTTGGCCACCGATTTCTCGATCACGGCCCTCAGGTCGGCAATCTGCTTGCTCAGGCGCTGCACCACAGGGCTGTTCTCCGACGAACCTGCCAGCAGTCGCGCACGCTCGATGCACGCGGTATTATAATTGGTGATGAAACCGACAATCGAAGGATCGCTCAGTCCCACATTGCTGGGCAGCACCGTATAGGGCTGGTTCGTCTTGAGCTCGTTGGCAATCATCTCAAGCAAGGTCAACTGCACGTCCACCTCCTGAATCTGCTGTTGTGCAGTCGCATCGGTATTGAGCGACAGTTTGGCCTGCGATTCCAGGTCAACCATTTGGTTCTTCGAACTGAACTGCTGTATGTTGCCCTCCACGGCCGAAAGCTGTCCGCTCAGGTCTTCCAGACGATTGTCGATAAACTCCATCGTCTTGGCGTTCGACGTCATGTAGTAGGTCTTGGTCAGTTCGTTGTACTTCTCGATGGCCTTGGCCAAAACCTTCTCTGCACGCTCCGGATGGATGTCACGCATCACAAGTTGAAGTATCGAACTGGTGCTCATGCGCGAACTCTGGTCTTCCATCACCTCCACGCCAATCTGCCGGGCCAACTCGCGGGCTCGGGCTTGGGGCGAATAGAGCATGATGTAATGCGAACCCGACATGAAGTAGTCGTACGATCCGCCCTTGAAGCGCGACATGGCCTCCTCCCAGAATCTGAAACGCACCTTTCCCCAATCGCCAAGGGGCAGTTCGTCACCATAGCGCAACACCTTGTCGGCATAAAGGGTCTCGCCTCCACTGCCGAACAGTCGGCGCACCGAAACTTTCAGCGACGCGCTATCGATCACATCGTAGTCGATGCGGAACGTCGGGAGGTTGTTCAGGTTGATGCTGTCGCCAGGCGTGAACGTCATGCGAACCTCCTGGGGCAAAGTCTCGCGATTCACCCAATGGTTTCGCACAAAGTACCGCACGTTAAGGCCCAACTCATCAACGACGGCCTGCAATACAGGCGTCGACTTGATGATGATCTTCTCGTTGGTCAGACTGTTGTACGACTGCATGCCCGTCATATCGGCAATGAACGACATCTGGGCACTCGAACTCATGCCGGCATTCTTGTCTGTGGTGACCATGACAAGTGCAGAGCTGTGATAAGTCTTCGGTTTAACATAAAGATAAACCGCAGCACAGCACAGACAAACAAAGATGGAGAGGATGATCCAATAGCGTAGCGCCCAAGTCAATTCAAGGATGGCACGAAGACTCAGACCACTGCCCGATTGCAGTTCGTCCTCCTCCTGCTCATTGATGATATATTCACTCATGTAGTGTGCTATTGAATGAAAGAATATTGTACCCAGACTGGGAATCGAACCCAGATCAAAGGTTTAGGAAACCTCCGTTCTATCCGTTGAACTATCCGGGCAATCCAATGGGCCTTTTGCCGTTTTTAGCGCGCATATTACCCAATTTTGCGCGGCAAAGTTACAAAATAAATCAGAAAAACAAAAATATTTCGAAATAATTCTGCCTATTATTTGCATATACCGACAATAATTGCTATTTTTGCAACCTAAATTTAACCTTTGGACTGCGTGATCGAGGGTATTTAAGCGACACAAGATAACCAATGGACGAGATACTGACCTGGGGATATCCGGGCTTGATGTTGTGCGGCTTCATTGCCGGAAGTTGCATTCCTATGAGCAGCGAGGTGGCGCTCAGCACAGCCATCGCACTGGGTTGGCCGCAGTGGCCGTCCCTTTTCTGGGTCTTCCTTGGCAACTGGCTCGGTGCTTCGACCAACTATATGATCGGGCGCTTCGCCTCACTCGACTGGATTGAGCATTGGGTCAAGATCAAGAAGACCAAGCTCAGTTACATGCAGCACTTCCTGCAAGGCAAGGGCGTTTGGCTGGCACTCGTCAGTTTCTTCCCCACCCTGGGCAATGCCCTGGTCATCAGTTACGGCATCTCCCGCACCCCCTTCTGGAAGGTTGGCACCCTGATGGCCATCGGCCGCTTCCTCCGCTACCTCGTCTGGATGTGGATCACCCAAGGCGTCATCCAAGCCTGGTTCTCCTGACCCCAGCCCCCGTCCCCTTTTGTCCTCGTCCCCCCCTTGTCCCCGTCAGCAGCCGTCTTTGGCTGCTT
>JAZQBS010000123.1:0-69416 GCA_045545875.1 Bacteroidales bacterium | reverse complement strand
TTCCAGCCTTTATTCGACCGAAAGCAATGCCGTCTACGAAATTCGCCCCGATGGTAAAGAGGATGGCGGGTGGCAGGTTGCTATCGTAGGCAGTTTGTCGGATGTGGTCGAGAGCACCCTTATCACCGATGTCGCTGCACCTTGTAAGTTAGACGAAACTTCATGGATTCATCCAGGAGTGGCCAGTTGGGTCTATTGGGCATACAACCATGGCTCAAACGACTATGACATCATTAAGCAGTACACCGATATGGCAGCAACCCTTCATCTTCCATACGTCTTGATTGATGCCGAATGGGACGAGATGAAGAACGGTAAGACCATGGAGGATGCCGTGCGTTATGCCGTCTCGAAGGGTGTAAAGCCCTTGATATGGTATAGCAGTAGCATTGGTTGGATTGATGGTGCTCCAGGTCCTAAGTTCCGCCTTAATAAACCTGAAGACCGCGAACGCGAATTCGCATATATCGCAGGCTTAGGAGTGGTGGGTGTCAAGATTGACTTCTTCTCGGGCGATACCAATCAAAATATGGCCTTTATGATCGACCTGCTTGAGAGTGCAGCTCGCCATCACCTCTGTGTCAACTTTCACGGAGCCACCATACCGCGTGGTTGGCAGCGAACCTATCCCAACCTGCTGAGCACTGAGGCCGTCTATGGAGCAGAGTGGTACAACAACAAGCCCACGCTTACCAAGCGTGCAGCAGCCCACAATGCCACATTGCCCTTCACGCGCAATGTCATCGGTTCGATGGACTATACTCCTTGCGCTTTTACCGACTCGCAGCATCCACACATCACGACCCATGCCCACGAGTTGGCTCTCACCGCACTATTCGAATCGGGCATACAGCATTTGGCCGATCGTCCCGAGAGTTTCCTCTCCCAGCCTGAGGAGGTGAAAGATTATCTTGGTACACTTCCTGCGGCTTGGGATGAGACACTTCTTCTCGCTGGCTATCCTGCCCAGTCGGTCGTCATGGCACGCCGCAAGGGTGCCACGTGGTACATCTGTGGCATCAATGGTACTGACAAAAAGCAGATTCTCACATTCTCAACTGCAAGACTCCAGAACCTTGGGACCGACATCACCTTCTTTGCCGATGGTAAGCCTTGGAAGATCACCCATCCAGCCAATGTCCCCGCTTCGGTGTCGTGTGCCCCACGAGGAGGTTTCGTCATCGTGGTCAAATAGGTAGAGATTTACAACACAATATACACCTCATTTTTCATTATTAATTCTTAAATGGTATGAAGAATCGTATTTTATCACTCCTCTGTGTGCTTGGCACACTTTTCCCCACCACCTTTGCCCAAGGCCTCAAGGATGCCTACAAGGACTACTTCAAGGTGGGTGTGGCACTCAACGTCGGCAACCTCACTCCTGAACAGGAAGCCATCGTGGTGCGCGAATTCAACAGCGTGACCTGCGAGAACGCTATGAAGCCCGTATCGGTACATCCAGCACCCGGCGTATGGGATTGGGCTCAGGCCGACTCGATTGCCAACTTCTGCCGTCGTAACGGCATCAAGATGCGTGGACACTGCCTGGTGTGGCACAACCAGTTCTCCGACTGGATGTTGAAAGACAAGAAAGGCAATCCCGTGAAGAAGGAAGTGTTCTATAAGCTGATTCGCGAACACATCCACACCGTTGTGAACCGCTATAAGGACGTGGTGTATTGCTGGGATGTTGTCAACGAAGCCATTTCAGACGATGGCCGTCCACGCCGTTTCGGAGAGGCTCCCAACCCTTATCGTGAATCGGAACTCTGGAAACTTTGCGGCGACGAATTCATTGCCAAGGCTTTCGAATTCGCTCGTGAAGCCGACCCCAACGCCCTCCTCTTCTACAACGACTACAACGAATGCGATCCTGGCAAGAGCCAGCGTATCTACAATATGGTCAAGAAGATGAAGGATGCCGGTGTGCCTATCGACGGTATCGGTATGCAGGGACACTACAATGTCTATGGTCCTTCGATGGAAGATGTTGCTGCAGCCATTGAGCTCTATTCGAAAGTCGTTGATCACCTCCACATCACCGAGCTCGACATCCGTGCCAACGAGCAGATGGGCGGACAGCTGCAGTTCAGCCGTCAGGGCATGGAGATCAAGCCTTATGTACGCACCTTGCACGAAGACCAGTACAACTCGCTCTTCCGTACCCTTCGTCGTTACAAGGACAAGATTGATGTTGTCACCTTCTGGAACCTCTCCGACAAGGATTCTTGGGTAGGCACTTCGAACTATCCCCTCTTGTTCGACAAGGATTTGAAGGAAAAGCATGTATATTACACCGTGCGTGACTTCGATCCGGCTCTCGATAATGCAGTTGTCATCGAGGACTTCAAGCCATCGGAGCTCAATCAGCCCGGACAGGAGTACCCGATGGTGAATTCGCAGGGCTATGCCCGCTTCCGTGTCGATGCTCCCCAGGCACGTTCGGTCATTGTCAGCCTTGGTCTTGGTGGACGTGGCGGCACTGTCCTTCATAAGGACAAGGACGGCGTTTGGGTAGGTACCACCGAAGCCCCTATGGACGAAGGTTTCCACTACTATCATCTCACCATCGATGGCGGCACGTTCAACGATCCCGGTGCTTGCAACTACTATGGTTCGGTACGTTGGGAGTCGGGCATCGAGATTCCTGCCCACGACCGCGACTTCTATGCCATGAAGAACGTTCCTCATGGCCGCATACAGGAGGTACTGTTCTGGAGCGAGAGCACACAGACCGTACGTCGTGCTATGGTCTACACTCCTCCGTTCTATGGCGAGCAGGTAGGCAAGAAGGCAGCGAAGAAGCCCACGCGTTATCCTGTCCTTTACCTGCAGCATGGCTGGGGTGAGGATGAGACTGCTTGGAGCCGTCAGGGTCATACGGGTCTGATTATGGACAACCTCATCGCCGAAGGCAAGATTGCACCCTTCATTGTGGTGATGACCTATGGCATGACCAACGAACTGAAATGGGGACATATGCAGGAATTCGACTGGACCGTATTCCAACGCGTCCTGATGGATGAACTTGTACCTTACATCGACCAGCATTTTACCACGCTTGCTGACCGCGACCATCGTGCAATGGCCGGCCTATCGATGGGCGGCATGGAGACACGTATGGCCACACTGGCACGTCCCGAGATGTTCGGCTATTGGGGTTTGCTCAGTGGAGGAATCTACGAACCCAAGGATCTGGAAGGCATTTCCACTCCTCATCATATCTTTATCTCTTGTGGTAGCAAGGAGACTCCCGATCGCGTGAATGCCGCCGTCGAGAGCCTCAAGGCTGCGGGCTTCAATGCCACCAGCTTCATCTCGGAAGGCACGGCCCACGAGTTCCTGACCTGGCGCCGCAGCTTCAAGGAGATGGCTCCGCTTCTTTTCAAATGATTGCTTGTGCTTCTTTAATAATCCTCTGATGTGGCATGGCTGTCCGTTTTTTAGGGCAGCCATGCTTTTTTTATGCAAATTTTATATCATTTGGTATAGAATATCATTCTTTTTTCACCTATGTAACCAAATAAGGGGAAATTTGGAACATAATTATTTGCGAGACATCCAAAAACTCCTTATCTTTGCATCGTGAAAATGAAAAAAATTTTGATTATAAAGATGTGTTAAGAATTTATAATAATGTGTGTTAGAGGAGCAGGGAGGCCGTGAGGTCTCCCTGCTCTACTTTTTCATTTGCGGGTGACAAAAGTCAAAAAAAGTGTTTTTTTCTTGCATATTTAAAATATATACCTTATCTTTGCACCCGTAACAATTAAATATTTTAGATCATGAAACAAATCCTTTTCACGCTTGTTCTTCTGATGGGTTGCAGCCTTGGCGTTTCGGCGCAGTGGCTTCGCAAACCCACACCCAACGACACATTGCAGTCGGTGCGCGTGCTCGACAACGGCAATGTGGTTTATAGCATCTATGCACCCAAGGCGCATATCGTCACGCTTGCCGGCGATGCCATGCCTTGGGGCCAGAAGATTGAGGCAAAGGAGCAAGACAACGGCGTCTGGACCATCGAGGTGCCCAACGTCAAACCGGGTGTCTATCGCTATCACTTTGTAGTGGATGGCCTGCCCGTCTATGATCCCAAGGCTCCGGCAACCACCGAACTTACCGCTGTCGCTACCGTTGCCCCTACCGGCAAGGAGTTCTTTGCCTATCGCAAGGATATTCCGCATGGTGCCATGGCTGTGCGCACTTATGAATCGAGGACCATCGGCGAAACGCGCACTATGCGCGTGTGGACTCCGGCGGGCTACGAAAAGGGCAAGCAGAAGCTGCCCGTGCTTTACCTGATTCATGGAGGTGGCGACACCGACACCAGCTGGCCCAATGCGGGAGCTGCAGGCAACATCCTCGACAACCTTTTGGCCGAGGGCAAGATCAAGCCGATGATTGTGGTGATGCCCAACGGTACCATTGTCGGACCCAATGTGCAGGATGAGGTGGCTCCGTTTGCCAAGGATATGATCACCGACATCATCCCATTCATTGAAAGCAACTACCGTGTGCTTACCGACAAGGATCATCGTGCCATCGCCGGTCTTTCGATGGGCGGCATGGAGACGATGGAGACTGCCTTCCAGAACATCGACCTTTTCTCCTACGTGTGGGTACTGAGCAGCAGTTTCAGCCCGATGGCCGAACCTGCCAAGGAAGCAGCACGTCTCAAGGTGGCTGAGAATGCCGCCAGGATGAACAAGAGTTTCAAGGTGCTCGTCTTCACCCAGGGCGGCCCTTCGGACATTGCCTATCGCAACTGCGAGAATACGCGCAAAGAGCTCGACAAGGCTGGCGTGAAGTACCTCTATGAAGAGAATGCCCAGGAGGGTCACAGCTGGGGCACCTGGCGTGCCGACCTGTATAACCTTGCACAACGCATATTTAAATAAAATAAAATGAATAGACTAACAATCTTGTCTGCTGTCTGCGGCTTGTTGCTGTTTGCGGGCTGCCGACAGAGCAATTCTGACAATGGCGGCCAACCAACAGCCGACAATGTGGAAGACGCTGCGGCCGACAGTGTCTTTGTGCCCAAGCAGGAACCCCAGAAGATTCCTTATCTTTTCAGTGGCGACCTTTCTAAATATTATTTCGTCCGCATGTGTACGGTCACTCGTCTCTCCCGTCTTGAACTGGAGACTCTCGGTGTCCCTGTCGAGGATGACCATCATTACTATATAGCATCAGTTGGACTGGTGAGGAACAATGTGCCTTTCGATTTCCCTGTGGAGAACATCGAGTGCATGTATGACGTTTGGTTGGTGCCCACGAGTTTCCCCGATGGCAAGTTCAACATCCATGCCCAGCTGATCGATTCGCACAACAACAGGGTCTCGCAGCTCGATTTCAGCAAAGCCGTGGAACTGAAGGACCTTCTGCGCAAGTGTCCCGATCAAGGCGACTTCATGGTGATCGAGGACCTTTTCTCCGTGGAGCGTTATTTCGACCATCCTTCTAACAAGCTTGACATTCGCGGTTACATCAAGCCCGTGAAAGAAGGCGTTCAGAAAGGAAAGAAAACCAAAAAAGGATAAAAAAAACCCCCTATCCTGAATAGGGGGATAAATGGGCTGATTCAAAAATCATGTCCCATCGGATTCTCCTTGATTCGCCTGCCGCGCAAGATGCTGCTCTTGTCCTTGGCCTCAGAGCGCTGTTCGAGGGTCCATTCGTTCCATACCTTGGAGCAGGCAGGATACTTTTTCCCGGTGATGGACTCCTTGTCGGCGATTGTAAGGGAGGTGTACCATTTGTTAAGTTCGATTTCAGACATATCTACAGTTTTTTGATAGTTTGTTTTCGTGCTATTCTCTGTTGGTACTGCAAAGATACGCATATTATTCCATACCTCCAAATTTTTTGTGAAAATATTTCCATTTTTCACCATTCTACTTTGCTTCTGCTCCGGCCTTAGGGCAGAACATGTGCTGCAAAGCCGTCACCTCACTACCGCCGACGGCCTTGCTGCCAATACTGTGCGCCATATCTTCCAGGACGAAGAGGGTTACCTTTGGTTCAGCACCAACAACGGCTTGAGCCGATATGATGGCTACACCTTCCGGAATTACCGTCAGGAAGTAGGCATCGAAGACTTGCGCATCAAGGAGGTGAAGGAAGACGAAGAGCATCACATCCTTATCACCACCATTCAGGGTGGTTACTATTGTCTGGACAAGCAGACTGGCCATACAATCTTTTCCCCCAAGAATGCGACGGTAGCCGACAGCATCATCGAAACTCGCAGAAAGACTCGAGCCGACTATCTGGCCAGTGACATCAGGGATGACAATGGTAACTTGTGGCGACTGGAAGACGATGGTGACCTGCGGTTCGTCATGGTGAAGGAGAACAAGGAGTTTACACTTCCTCAGGTCATCGATGAGCGAATATCTTACGGAAGCAGTTCCATTTTTCGAATATGCTACACCAGCAAGGGCCTGATAGCAATAGCCACGACAGGCAACGGCCTCTTCATCCTTGACCCCGAGACTAGCCATTTGGAGCACTTCGTATGTGAAGAGCAGAATCCCACATCCCTTCTTGCAGGCAATAACATCATTTCAATCATGGAGGACCGTACCGGCTCTCTGTGGTTGGGATATGAGTTGATGGGAATCACTCAACTGCAAGTCTCCGAAGAGAAGGGCTTCCGATTCGTCTATCCTTCGGGCAACAAACAATTGTTAGGGAAGGATGCCGAAGCGGTACGTGCTGTATATTATGATGAGCAAGCCGACCTTTTGGCGATAGCCGACAAGCAGCATGGTGTGGCTTGGTATGACTCCGCATTCATCAAGCGGCGCACCCTTCATATGGATGACAATGTCTATTGCATCACGCAGGACCCTGAGGGTGGCTTCTGGCTGGGCACGCGAGGGTCGGGCATCTGGCATGAAGGCAGATATTTGCACCATAATACCGACGATGATTCTTCTTTGTCGGATAATGACATCTATTCAGTCTTCTTCGACCGGAAAGAAACCCTTTGGGTGGGAACTTTGGGTGGCGGCCTTTGTCGAGCCCGAGATTGGAGAGCCGAAAAGGTTGAGTTCGACCGATTCTTTCAGGGAAGTTATGGAGAACGCCGTGTGCGTTCGTTGGCTCAGGACGCCAACGGGATGATTTGGGCTGGAACCAGTCATGGTGTGATGGTTTTCGACCCTGAACATCTGGACGAAGGGGAGGACGTCATTATCAGACTGACGGCCGAAGATGGACAATTGAAAAGCAACGAGGTGCGAAGCCTGTTTGTCACAAGGCATGGTCAGGTCTTCATCTCGGAATTAGGCAGTGGCTTTGCCATCACGCAGGTGCCCGAATCGAAAGAAGGATATAGGTCGCTTCGATTCGAACACTTTGGCAGTGGAGAGGGACTGTGCAACGACATGGTGCAGTGTTTCGGCGAAGACCGTTTCGGCAAGATCTGGATTTCGACAGAACTGGGGCTCTCTCGTTTTGACCCTGTGGATAATCGATTGGAGGAGAGTTTCTCCCCATCGCCGGTTATGAGCGGTAATGTTTTCAGCGAGGGTAGCAGCAGTGTGTTGCCAAATGGACAGATTGTCTTTGGCAGCAACAGAGGAGCCGTAATCATCGACACAGAGAGCATCAACAATCGGCAAGGCAAGAAGCCTGTGGTGCACGTGGTCGGGCAGGAGGTTGATGGTCGCAATATGAGCGTCAATTTCACTACGTTTGACTATAATATTCGCCCTATGGTGATACGTTACAGCTATCGTTTGGGAAACGATGAGTGGAGTCCGTTATCTCCCGTCGGAAGACTTGATCTTAAACATCTCGGCCCCGGGCATTATTCGCTTCTGGTGCGAGCTGTCAACGAGACTGGGCATTGGAGCGATCCGATAGACGTTTCGTTCGACATCGCATGGCCATGGTATCTGCGCGGATGGGCCATCTGTCTTTGGACCTTGCTCCTGGCGGGTGCAGCTTGGTTTGCCTACAGCCAGATACGTGATCGTATGCGCTTGCGTCAGCATATCCGTATGCAAGAGCAACTGAATGAGGCCAAGCTGGTGTTTTTCACCAATGTGAGCCACGAATTCCGTACGCCGCTTACGCTGATACGTGGCGCATTGGACCGTATTCGCGAGAGTCGTCAGTTACCCGACGCCTTGGAGCAGCCGATGACGTTGTTGGAACACAATTCCGACCGATTGATGCACCTCATCAACCAGCTGCTGGAATTCCGTCGAATGGAGAACAACGTAATGAGCCTGCGATTGGAGAAGATGGACATCATGGGTCTGCTGCGCGAACTCTTCAATTCGTTCCATGACGTGGCCGAGCAAAAGCATTTTGATTATAGGATTACCACACAGCCCGATGCCCTTATGGGTTATTTCGATCGTTCATGCATCGACAAGGTGATCTACAACCTGCTTTCGAATGCCATCAAATACACTCCCGAAGGTGGTCATATATTGTTGGAAGTGCGAGCCCATCCGGCACCAGTCAATGAATTGACGATACGTGTCGTTGACGATGGTGTGGGTGTTCCCGAAGAACAGCGAAACCATCTCTTCGAACGTTTCAACCGCAGTCATTACCTTAGTGGCAGTATGGGTATCGGCCTCAATCTGTGTGCCGCCCTTGTCGAAGTGCATCATGGCGCCATCAGGTATAGTCCTAATCCGATAGGAGGGTCGGTTTTCACGGTCACTTTGCCCTTGGGAGAAGAAAACTATTCGAAAGAGGATTATCTTGCTTCCGACGCTTTGCTTGCCGAACCGGAGCCGGCAAATGTCGAGTTGCCGACATTGATTGCCCCTATCAATAGCCAGCATGTGCTGCTCATCGAGGATAATGAAGACTTGTGCGAATTTGTGAAGACCGAATTGATGCGCTATTTCAATGTCGATACGGCAAAGGATGGTCGGGAAGGATTGGCAAAGATTGAAAGTGCAGAAGACGGATACGACTTGGTGATTACTGACATCATGATGCCCGACATTTCGGGCATTGAGGTGATACAGCTCTTGCGTCAGAATTTCAATACAAGCCATATTCCGATCGTGGCGTTGACAGCTCTCGACAGCACGACAAGCAAGATCAAGGGTTTGCAGGCTGGTGTAGATGCCTATATCACCAAGCCGTTTAGTACGCAGCTTCTGCTTGCTACCATCATCAACCTGATGAACCAGCGCAGTCGATTGAAGGAGAAGTTCAGCGCCGACAAGAGTTTGCAGCCGACAATGATTACGACAAGTGAACTTGATCGCGAGTTCCTTGACAAACTCGATGCGGTGATCGACAAGCATATTTCGGATGCAGACTTCGGAGCCGATGACTTTGCCGGAGAGATGGCGTTGGGACGTACCATCTTCTTCCGCAAGGTGAAGGGGGTGACGGGCTTTTCGCCCAAGGAGTATCTGCGCATCCGTCGTATGAAGCGTGCAGCTGCGTTGCTCGCCGAAGGTCGGCTTACAGTACAGGCTGTCGCCTACCAGGTGGGCATCAGCGACCCGTTCTATTTCAGTCGTTGTTTCAAACAGCAGTTCGGTATGACTCCTACGGAGTATGTGCGCAAGGCGCGTGAAGAAAATATTTAATCTATGCGTGAATTATTGTTCGTTTTTCTTGGCGGAGGTATCGGTTCGGTGCTTCGTTATGGCGTCAAGCTTATCCAGACGCATCTTAGCCTCAATCCCATTAGCACATTGGGACAAACCATTTTCCCATGGCCCACTATAGTGGCCAATGTGTTGGGCTGTTTGCTGATTGGCTTCTTTTATAGCATTTCGGAGCGGACGGGAATGAGTCCTGAGGTGCGTCTTTTCCTCACCACGGGGTTGTGTGGAGGCTTTACAACCTTCTCCACTTTTTCGAGCGAGGGCATCGACTTGCTGCGAGGAGGACATCCCGGTCTTTTCGCTGCATACTTCCTTATGACCTTGGTGCTGGGCTTGGGGGCTGTGCTGCTTGGAGCTTGGCTTGGAGGCAAATAAGCAACCCCACTTTGCACCCGTACATTATTTATATATATAGCTATAAAAAAATGCCAATGATATTTGGTGTTTTAGCTGAAATAAACTACATTTGCAGCACATTTCCCCAATAGGGGAATTCGTCAAACCTCCTAATTGTTAATTATTAATTATTAATTGTTATTTGTATATTATGTCAAAAAAAGCACTTTTGCTCATCCTCGATGGCTGGGGAATCGGTGACGGTTCGAAGTCTGATGCCATCGCCAGCACCCCGACTCCATATTGGGATTCTCTTCTTGCCGATTATCCTCATTCACAGCTCCGCACCGACGGTCTCAACGTGGGCCTGCCTGCTGGACAAATGGGTAACTCGGAAGTGGGTCACATGAACATCGGCGGCGGTCGTGTCGTATATCAGGACCTTGTGAAGATCAACATGGCCTGCGAAGATGGCTCCATCGCCAAGAATCCTGAAGTTGTAGGCGCCTTCGAGAATGCCAAGAAGGGTGGCAGTATCCACTTCATGGGTCTTACTTCGACCGGTGGCGTACATTCGAGCCTCGCTCACCTTCTGAAACTTGTTGACCTTGCCAAGGCATACGGTCTCGAAGGCAGGACTTTCCTCCACTGCTTCATGGATGGTCGTGACACCGACCCACACTCTGGCATTGGCTTCATCCAGACCGTCAAGGATCACTGCGACAAGGTAGGTTGTGGCGAAATCGCTTCCATCACCGGACGTTTCTATGCCATGGACCGCGACAAGCGCTGGGACCGCATCAAGCGTGCTTACGACCAGCTTACCGCTGGTGTGGGCAGTCAGTATGCCGATCCTGTCGAGGGCATGCAGGCTTCGTATGATAATGGTGTGACCGATGAGTTCGTTGAGCCATGCGTATTGGCACGCGACGGCAAGGCTGTGGGCACCATCCAGCCAGGCGACACCGTCATCTTCTTCAACTATCGCAACGACCGCGCCAAGGAGATTACTTCGGTGCTCACACAGGAGGATATGCCAGAGCAGGGTATGAAGACCATCCCGCTCTACTATTGCTGCATGACTCCATACGATGCCAAGTTCAAGGGTCTGCACATCCTCTTCCCAAAAGAGAACGTCGAGATGACGTTGGGCGAAATCGTCAGCAACGCAGGTCTCAAGCAGCTCCGTATCGCCGAGACCGAGAAGTATGCCCACGTGACCTTCTTCTTCAACGGTGGTCGTGAGGCAGAGTATGCCGGTGAGGATCGTTGCCTCGTGCCTTCTCCAAAGGTTGCAACCTATGACCTCCAGCCTGAGATGTCTGCCCTCATCGTGAAGGACAAGCTCGTCGATGCCATCAAGACGCAGCAGTACGACTTCATTGCCTGCAACTTCGCCAATGGCGATATGGTAGGTCATACGGGAGTTTATCCAGCCATCCAGAAGGCTGTCGAGACCATCAATCTCTGTTGCCATGACGTGGTAGAGGCTGCCAAGGCTTGCGACTACGAGGTGCTCATCATCGCCGACCACGGCAACTGCGACTACGCCATCAATCCCGACGGAACTCCCAACACAGCCCACTCGCTCAACCCCGTTCCTTGCGTATATATCAGCAAGAACAAGGGCGTGAAGATCGCTGACGGCCAGCTCTGCGACGTGGCTCCCACCATCCTCAAGATCATGGGTATCCCACAGCCTAAGGAGATGACGGGCAAGTGCCTGATTGAAGGTTAAGAAGGGTTCTGAAAGGTTCGAAAGGTAATGGGCCAAAGGCTTTCATTTCAGTCCATACTATTTATCGGCATCTGCGCATCGTGTTGCGCAGGTGCCGATGCTGCTTCTTACGAGCATGTCTCGTTCGACAGCACGCAGCGTTATTCCCGCCTCGTCATCGATGCTCGGCTCAACGATTTCTATGCCAATAAGAATCAGATGGGCTTCCAGACTTACACCGAGGATGGTGCTGTGGTCAGCGCACCAAAGGGAGGGTCGAAGGTGAAGTTCGATTATGTGCCGGGGCTCGTAGCCAAGGCTCTCATCGAGGCTGTGGATTATTATCAGTCGCAGCCTTGGGCTCGTCCTTGGTTCTATAGTGTGGAGTGGTATGGGAATACTTTTGTAGGAAGCGTTCCCTCGTCAGGTGGTAGTCTTGATGACCTGAACGCCACGAAGATGTACTTCGGCCTCTACAATCTGACATCCGAAGGCAAGGCATTCGAAAATGAAACGACGGCATCAAATGCCTTATTTGCCATGGAGACGGCCGTCAAAGGTCTTGCCGACCACAACAATCGCTATTCGATAGCCGCATCGACACTCGAAGGGGCAGCCGGCGGATGGTTCCACAAGAAAAGTTATGTCAATCAAATGTGGCTCGATGGGCAATATATGGGACCGGCACTTTTGGCTCAGTTGAACAATTACGGCTACTCTATCGACGGTGTTTCCAACGACGAATTGATTGCCCGACAATTTGAAATCTGCTGGCATTATCTTTGGAATGACGAGGACAAACTGCTTTATCACGCCATGACAGCCTCGCCCGGCGACAGTTATTCTCGCGACTGGCAGGGCTTGTCGGCAGCCGATGGCATTTATCATTCGGCCGAATATTGGGGTCGTGCTTGCGGATGGTATTTCCTGGCTCTTATCGATGTGCTGGAGCAATGGGAGCTGTCGGCTGCTACGAATAGTGATGAGGCTAATGATGAGCTTCGAGGCAATCTGCGAACTCAGCTCAATGCACTGGCTGCTGGCTTGGCAGCACGGCAAGACCCTGCGACAGGTTGCTGGTATCAGCTTTTGGCGTACGATGGCTCGTTCTATGCCGATAGTTATCAAGGTTGGCCCTATCCGAAGACCTATAATTACTTGGAGTCCTCTGCTACATGCATTTTTACTGCCGCTTATCTCAAGGGCATGCGCCTCGGATTTTTCGATGAGGATTATACCGAAGTGGCAAAGAAGGCATATCAAGGAATCATTGAACAGTTTCTGGTAAAAAACACGAAGGATTCGGAAGACGTTCACCTCATCAGTTGTTGTCGTTCGGCAGGGTTGGGAGGTTCGGCTCGACGCGACGGCTCAGCTGCCTATTATCTTCTGGGCAGCGATGTAAGCGTGACGAGCATCGACAATCCTCAGACCGAAGGCAAGGTCTTCGGAGCATTCATCCTCGCCTCCACCGAATACGAGCGCCGCTTCTTACCCATTGCAGAAGAAGGCATCGAGAAAATTCTTCCCGATGCCAATCCTCATAGTTCAATCCTCTATGCTTACGACCTGCATGGTCGAAGAATCACCAGTGATTTAAGCCGCACTTTCAAATGTCAAGACGGTCGTGTTATTTTTATTACGAAATAGAGGAAGGAAATCACAAATTCATTCCCCACTTCCAAAACTTCTGCCCAAACGCATAGCAATCTGATTCATATTGGAAGCCGAGTTGGGAGTATAATCCTTGAGCATTCGGATTGACGGGATCGACGAGCAGGGTGAAATGCGTGAAGCCCAGCTGTCGGCCCCGTTCTATTTGTGCCTGCATCAGTTGTCGAGCGATGCCACGCCGGCGATATTCGGGCAGGACGGCCAACGAATCGATGTAATATTCGCCGGCCTGCGTCTCGTCTTCGGCATGTTCGAGATCCATGTCATCATCTGGTTCGTCATCGAGTGCAGCAAAGAGGGCGAATGTTCGCAATCGAATTTCATGATAGTTATTCCCATCGTAGGCCAGACAAAGCCCCAGTGGCTTGTTGTCTTCCCAGGCGATGAGGGCATGTCGGTAACTATATAGCACGTCTTCGCGCGCGCAAATCGAAGCAACTCCTGGGAGCTGCTCTTCTGGCAGCTCAATGTGAAGAGCCATGCCGATGCAGCGTGCTACAAACAGGCAGTCTTCCAATGTTGCTGGACGTATATCAATCATTCGCTTTGGTCTTTAGTGTACAACAATTATTTGAATCAACCGTGCTGCAAAGTAAGTGATATTTTTTGACAAAAGCAAGAAATCGGTATGAAATCTTACCGATGGCCAAGAAATTTAGTTGTAATTGGATTATTCATAACTCACAAAGATTGCGTTTTTTCTTAGTATTGCAAATAAAAAAGTTTAAATAATCACCGATAATTTGGAAATATCAACAAATAATAGTATTTTTGCACCATAAAACAAGAACCAATAACCTATTTAGAATGAAAAACGTTATCATATCATTGCTGCTTGTTGCAGGTCTGCTTGGATCTGCGATGTCGGCCGAAGCTGCATCTGCCCCGAAGAAAGTGCAGACTACACCTGGTACCTTCGAGGCCGGTAAGGGAACTTTCCTGCTCAATGGTGAGCCTTTCGTCGTAAAGGCAGCCGAGGTTCATTATCCTCGCATCCCCCGTCCCTATTGGGAACATCGTATCCAGATGTGCAAGGCACTCGGCATGAACACGCTGTGCCTCTACGTGTTCTGGAACATCCATGAGCAACAGGAAGGCGTGTTCGACTTCACCGAGAACAACGACCTGCGCGCCTTCATCCAGCTGGCTCAGAAGAACGGCATGTACATCATCCTGCGCCCCGGTCCTTATGTTTGTGCCGAATGGGAAATGGGCGGTCTGCCCTGGTGGCTACTCAAGAAGAAGGACATCCGTCTGCGTGAGCTCGACCCCTATTTCATGGAGCGCCTGAAGATCTTCGAGTCGAAGGTGGCCGAACAGGTGGCCGATCTCACTATCGACAAGGGAGGTCCCATCATTATGGTGCAGGTTGAGAACGAATATGGTTCGTATGGCGTTGACAAGCCTTACGTGAGTGCTGTGCGTGACGCCTTGCGCGAAGTCGGCTTCGACAAAGTTCAGTTGTTCCAATGCGACTGGTCGAGCAACTTCACCAACAATGGGCTCGATGATCTCATTTGGACGATGAATTTCGGCACGGGTGCCAACATCGACAATGAGTTCCGTCGTCTTGGCGAACTGCGTCCCGATGCGCCCAAGATGTGTTCGGAGTTCTGGAGCGGATGGTTCGACAAGTGGGGTGGCAAGCATGAGACGCGTGGAGCCAAGGATATGGTCGAAGGTCTTGACGAAATGCTTTCGAAGGGCATCTCCTTCTCGCTCTATATGACCCATGGTGGCACCAACTGGGGACACTGGGCTGGTGCCAACAGCCCTGGCTTCGCACCCGACGTGACCAGCTACGACTACGATGCTCCCATCAACGAGGCAGGTCAGGCAACACCCAAATATTTTGAGCTGCGCACGATGATGGCCAAGTATATGAATGGACAGAAGCAGGCCAAGGTTCCTGCTGCCATCCCAACCATCGCTATTCCCAAGATGCAGTTCACCGAGGTGGCTCCCATCTTCGACAACCTTCCGGCTCCCAAGATCACTAGCGGACTGAAGACGATGGAGGAGTTCGACCAGGGTTGGGGTAGCATCATCTATCGCTACACCTTCGACCAGGATATTCCTGCCAGCGTGCTTCGCGTGACCGAGCCTCATGACTATGCACAGATTTTTGTCAACGGTGTGAAGGTCGGTGCCCTCGATCGCCGTGAGCATGAGAAGGAGATGAAGATGCCCGCTGTCCGCAAGGGCGACCGTCTTGACATCTTCGTGGAGGCCATGGGACGTATCAACTTCGGTCGTGCCATCAAGGACTTCAAGGGTATCACCGAAAAGGTGGAGTTCATCTATCAGATAGGAGCCGAGCAGTCGGCTACCGTCACTATTGAGCCAAAACTCTGGACGGTATATAATATCAAGGATGACTACGAGACGGTGAAAGCCATGAACTGGCAGCCTCTCGCTAAGGCCGAGCAGTATCCAGCTGCTGCCTATCGCGCTACCTTTAAATTGAAGAAGGTAGGTGACACGTTCATCAACCTGGAGACCTGGGGCAAGGGCCAGCTTTATGTCAATGGACATCCGATGGGTCGTTTCTGGCAGATTGGTCCTCAGCAGACACTCTATATGCCAGGTTGCTGGCTCAAGAAGGGCGAGAACGAAATCATCGTAGTCGATATCGTCGGTCCCGATGATCCTGTGGCCGAAGGCCTCAAGGAACCCATCATCGACCGTCTCAACCTTAAGGGTCCTCAGACGCATCGCAAGCAGGGCGAGAACCTCGACCTCAGTGGCGAGAAGCCTGTCAAGGAAGGTAGTTTCGCTGCCGGCAATGGTTGGCAGGAAGTTCGTTTCGATCAGCCCGTCTCGGGTCGATATGTCTGCATCGAAGCCCTCAATGTACACGATGCAAAAGCAGCCGAAGGCAAAGTCGCCAAGGGCATCGCTTGCATTGCAGAGTGGTATATGCTCGACGAACAGGGCAAGCGCCTGAGTCGTGAGCCTTGGCAGGCCGACTATGCCGACGACGAGAACATCACCGACGGCAACCAGACTGCCGACAAGATCTTCGACCTGCAGGAGAGCACCTATTGGAGCACCAACCGCAAGTCGGCCTTCCCACACCAGCTTATCATCGACTTGGGCAAGGACTACACCTTTGGCGGATTCCAGTATCTGCCTCGTGCCGAGGCCGGTGCACCTGGTAGCATCTGCGACTATCGCATCTATGTGAAGTCGGGAGCGTTTAAGAAGTAAGGATTGGATTTCTGGAAAATCTAGATGATCTAGAATATCTAGAATATCTAGAATATCTAGGATATCTAGACTGTCTAGAAGCTCCTATTTCTCCAAAATATAAGTTATGTTCGACGAAACTCATCCTTTCTATCGCTTCCACTACTGCCCTTTGTGTGGCAGCAATCGCTTTGTGGAGCATGGACCACAGGCAAGGCATTGCGAGGATTGCGGCTTTACATATTATACCAATCCTCGCGGTGCTACCGTCGCCGTGATAGTCAACGATCAGGGCGAAATCCTCTGCGGTCGTCGTGCCAATAATCCCGCCAAGGGAACACGCGACATGGTGGGCGGCTTCCTCGACCTCGACGAGACGGCCGAAGAAGGGATGTGCCGCGAGATAAAGGAGGAAACAGGTCTGGAGGTCAATCCCGAAGACCTGCACTACCTCTTCAGCCAGCCCAATCGCTATCCCTATTCGGGCATCATGTGCCGCACCATCGACCTCTTCTTCGAAGTGCGTGTCAAAGGGTGTCCCCGTGTGGGCGGCCTCGATGACATCTCCTCACTTGAGTGGATTCCGCTCAAGAACCTCAACCTCGAAGAGTTTGGCCTCGCCTCTATCCGAAAGGGGCTGGCAAGGTATCTGGAGGAGAGGGGTTAATATATAAATTTTCTAAATCCAAGAGAAAATGAAACATTTTTACTTTCTTCTCGCGCTATTGCTTCTATTGCCTTGCACCCTCGTGGCGCAGGACAGTGTGCTTGTGACCTTGCGCGGCATCGTCACCGACCATGACAATGGCCGGCGATTGCCCGATGTGCAGGTGCATGTGGGTGGCTCGAACGTTGCCACGATGACCAATGCTGATGGGCGGTTCAGCCTGCGACTTGCCCAGATGCCCGAGCAACTGCTCTTTTCGTCGATAGGTTATGCCACGGTTGTGGTCGGTCGCGACCAGCTTGAGAAGACACAACAGGTGAAGGAAGGCAAGCCTGTGGAGGAATTGCAAATCTCGTTGCAGCCACGTTTCACGTTCCTCAACGATGTCTTTGTCTATTCGCCCGAAAACATCCTGAATGCCGCAATCGAACGCATCCCGCAGAATTTCCCCACCGTGCCGCAGAGCTACGAGGCTTTCTATCGCGAGACGATTCAAAAGCGTGGCAAGTATGTGAGCGTCTCGGAGGCCGTGATGGAACTTTACAAGACCAGTTATGAGGATAGTCCTCAGCGCGACATGGCCGTCATGGTCAAGGGACGCAGCCTTATCAGCCAGCGTGCCCGCGACACTATTTCTGTCCACGTGATGGGAGGACCCTTGGAGTCGCTGATGCTCGACTTGGTCAAGGACCGTGAACTGTTCCTCAATCCCGAAATGCTGTTGCGTTATCAACTGGAGATCGAGACACCGCAGACTATCGACAATCGTCCCCAGTACGTCATCTCGTTCCGTCCTGCCACGACATACATCGATCCGTTGTTCTCCGGAAAAATCTACATCGACTATGCCAACCTCACGTTCACACGCATAGAATATAATATGGACATGAGTGATGTGGCCAAAGCATCGGCAGCCATCTTGGCCAAGAAGCCTTTCGGTATGCGTTTCAAGGCTCGTGGCCTCCGCATTGTGATGAACTATCACAACGATGGACGGCTCAGCTATCTGCGTTACCTCGGCGTGACCTACTTGTTCGATTGCGACTGGAAGAAACGCGGTTTTGCCACTCATTATGAGGCCAATTCCGAGATGCTGATCACCGACATCAAGCCTGAGGCTGTTCGTCCCAACCGGCACAATGCTTTCCGTCATCACGACACCTTGGCGCGGCAGCTCAGCGATTTTGATGATCCGGATTTCTGGAAGGATTATAATATCCTGCTGCCCACCGAGAGTCTCGAGAACGCTTTCCGTCGCATCAAAAAGACCTATAATCAGTAAGTTGACTTGCTCTTTTTTGTCTATTTCTTCGGAAAAGCAGACAAAAAAGCATAATGTCTTGCTATATGTCGAAAATTATTCGTATCTTTGCGGCCGCAAAAATATGAATTTTAGATGAATCCATTTAAGTTTGAGCCTTTTTTGAAGACCACCATCTGGGGTGGCAAACAGATAGCAGCATTCAAGAATATCGATATCGATAAGTCGAATGTCGGTGAATCGTGGGAGATTAGTGACATCCCCGGTTGTGAGAGCATCGTTGCCTCGGGTAGCGATGAAGGTCTCACGTTGGTCGAACTGATTGACAAGTATCGGGAGTTGCTCGTCGGCGAGAAGGTCTATGCCCAGTTTGGCAATCATTTCCCATTGCTTGTCAAGTTCATCGATTCTCACCAGAACCTCTCGGTGCAGGTGCATCCCAACGATGAGCTTGCCATGAAGCGACATGGTTGTCGCGGAAAGAGCGAGATGTGGTATGTCATCAAGACGGAGCCAGGAGCAAGGATCTATACGGGCTTGTGCAAGGAGATTACCCCCGAGCGATATGAGCAGATGGTCACTACGGAAACTGTCGATGGTTATTCACCCATCATGGATGTCATAGCCACCTACGAGTCGCATCAGGGCGATGTCTTCTATTTGCCCGCAGGACGCCTTCATGCCATCGGTGCCGGCAATTTTGTGGCAGAGATTCAGCAGACCAGCGACATCACCTATCGTGTCTATGACTATGGCCGTCGCGATGCCTATGGCAACACGCGTGAACTCCACATCGAACAGGCGAAGGATGCCATCGACTATCGCGTTTATCCCGAGTATCGCAGCACCTACGACAGCACTCTCCTCGATGCGCCCTTGGTGCATTGCCCCTATTTCAATGTCAATCGTGTGGTGGTGCACGAAACCTTGGATGTCGATTACCAGGTCGATTCGTTCGTCATTGTCCTCTGTATGAGAGGAGAGGCCAACGTCAATGGCGTGGACATTCGTCAGGGCGAAACCATCCTGGTACCTGCCTGCGACAACAAGCTGCACTTCGTGGGTAACGGCACGTTCCTCTCAGCAACCATGTAAAAATATATGAGAAACATCCTTCCTATCCTAATCGCAAGCTGTCTGGCCATGGGTCAGACAGTTGTTGCTCAGACCTATACTGTCTCTTCGCCCGAAGGCAATATCGTTCTTACTATCGACAATGGCCAGGAGCTCAAATATAGTGTGAGCCTTGAGGGTGACGTGATGATTGCCCCCTCACCCATGGGCTTCGAATTCAAAGGCGAATCACCCATGACGGGTGGTTTCAAGGTGCTTGGTAAGCCAAAGCAACAAGGTAAGGTGGAGGAGTGGACGCCCGTGGTGGCCAACAAGCATTCGTTCATCAGCGTGCCTTATAGCGAACTGGTGCTCAATCTGCAGGAGAAGGATACTCCTTATCGCAAGATGGACCTTACCTTCCGCGTGATGAACGATGGCGTGGCTTTTCGCTATACACTCTACGGCACGCCCGTGCTCGGCAATCGGGAGATCACTCGCGAAGTGACGGGCTTTGCTGTGCCCGAGAAGGCGACCCTGCGCATCCCCAACTTTGCATACGAGCAGAAAGGCAGGAGTTACAAGTCGTCGCAAGAGGGTGAGTACATCAAGACGCCGGTCACCGAAATCCGCAGCGACCAGCATTGCGGCCTGCCGGGACTCATCGAAATCGACGACAACCACTGCATGGCCATCCTCAATGCGGCGCTCGACAACTTCCCCGCCCTCTATCTGGGTCGCAGCGAGGCTCCGAAGGACGGATTTCAGCTGCTGCAGACCAAGCTCACCCCCATTTGGGGCGAAACAGAGGATGGTGTGAAGGCACGTTTCAGCGAGAAGCAGGACACCCCTTGGCGCGTCGTCATGGTGGGGCATAATCCCGGCAAGTTCATCGAGTCGGAGATCCTGCGTTCACTCAATCCCCCGTGTGCCATCGAGGATCCCTCGTGGATCAAGCCCGGCATGTCGGCATGGGACCACTGGTGGAGCGGCGAAGTGCTGATGGAGCAGGAGGTCATCAAGCAATATATCGATTTCGCCTCGGTGCAGGGGTGGCCCTACATGCTTATCGACTGGACATGGTACGGACCTTATGCCACGCCTGAGGCCGACATCGTGAAACCCGCTCCGCAGCTCGATATGCCTGAGATTCTGCGCTATGCCAAGTCGAAGAATGTCGATATCTGGCTGTGGCTGCGCTGCGAGGACGCTAATCACAACGACCAGTACAAGGCCGCCTTCCCGCTCTATCATGAGTGGGGCGTGAAAGGCGTGAAAATCGATTTCATGGACCGTGATGACCAAGATATGGTGAATTGGTATCTACGCGTGGTCAAGGCTGCTGCCGAAAGCGAGCTGATGGTCGATCTGCATGGTGCCTATTGTCCCGATGGCATCGACCGCACCTATCCGAACCTTCTTACCCGTGAGGGCGTGATGGGCTCGGAATACTATAAGTGGTCCGATCGCGTGACACCTGAACACAATGTCACGCTTGCATTCACCCGCCTCTTGG
Source organism: Bacteroidales bacterium (assembly GCA_045545875.1). Lineage (GTDB taxonomy): Bacteria > Bacteroidota > Bacteroidia > Bacteroidales > UBA3663 > Liminaster. The sequence continues at coordinate 48,398 of JAZQBS010000123.1, read as the reverse complement.
CAGGACAGATGGACTATACTCCTGGAGGCTTCCTCAACGTGACTCGTGAGCAGTTCAAGGGCCAGTCGCCCGCCCTCGTGATGAATACGCGCAGTGCCGAGTTGGCGAAGTTCGTGATTTATGAGAGTCCGTTCATGTGCTTCTGTGACCATCCCGACCACGTCTTGGGACAGGTTGGCGCTGATTTCGTCAAGGTTGTTCCCGTCGTGTGGGACGACATCCGTTTCCTTGGAGGTGCTCCCGACGAATACGTGGCTCTTGCCAAAAGGAGTGGAGAGCAGTGGTTCGTGGGTGTCTTGAACAACAGCATCCAGCGTGACCTTAATCTCGATCTCAGTTTCCTTCCCACGGGAACCTATCGCCTCGAATATTGGCGCGACGGCAAGCAGGCTAACAAGGATGCCACATCCTGCGAACACAAGACCGTATTCATCCATTCGGACAAGCCTCTGAAACTGAAGCTCGCTAATGCCGGAGGCTATGTGGGCATCCTCACGAAGGTGGAAAAGTAACACATTAAGGCAAACCCCATTCCTTCTCGCAGCCTTAGATTGAAAAGAAATGCAGAAACGCGTCCGATTTTGCGACGCTTTTCTGCATTTTGTTAGTACTAGCCATGATTTTAGCGGGGGGTCTTTTATAGTTTGCGTGACTTCAGCCATAAGGCCAGAAGGGGGTCAGAAATACTGTAGTACCCATCACGTCGAGTCAATAGGTCATATTCCATAAGCTTCTTTGCAGCAGATTGGACAGCGCTTGTCGATTTCATGCGATGTCGCTTGATGAATGCCGCCGTGGTGATGCTTTTCACTGGAGCCCCTTCTTCACTCATGGCATAGAGCAACTCCTTTTGAGGTTCTGTAATCAGAGCCAACTGTTCGCGCAGACGGGGTTCACATTCCATGATGTAGTCATCAACTAGATGTTGTGTGTTAGCCACGTTGCATGTGTCACCAACGGGTGTAATGTTGAAGGCATCCTTCATGATACGCTGCAGGTAGAGCGTGACACCATGGAAAGCTTCATAGACAAGTCTGACAGCATCCCGCTCAATGCTCTTTCCCGCTTGCTCGAAATGGAGACAGGCAAAATCACAATATACGTCGAAAGGGATAGCTTCGAGGACAATGCTTCGAGCACTCATGAAGAATGGCCTCTTCTCAGAGAAGAACATCTCCTCCATCAACCTGCGTTGACTTCCAGCAAAAACGAAATTGGCATTGCTGACTTGCTGTATGAAGGTGCGCAGCAATGCCTCCACATTCTTTTCGGGGTACTTTGTAACCTGTTGGAACTCGTCAATGACAATGATGCAGCGTCGATCAGCCTTTTCAAGATATTCAAATATCTCCTTCAATGTATATTCTGGCATGGTGATATCTCCCAAGCGTATATCGAAGGTGGGGGTGTTCTGCACGGGGTCATAGCCGAAACTGGCACCCAGTGATCTCAGCGTTGTGGTGAAGAGTTTCATCAATCGGGAACTGCGTGTGGCTAGGCAGTCGAATACTGTTCTTCCCATTAGTTGAATCAACTCACGGAAAGACGACGTATGCAGTATGTCAATGTTCATCAGCACATATTCCTTGCCGGTAGCCTTGTTTTCGAGGCAATGTTCCACCAGTTTTGTCTTGCCCATACGGCGCTGGGACATCAGCACCACATTCTCTTGACTGTCAAGAAAGCGCACCAACTGCGAAGCCTCTGTATCGCGGTCGCAGAAGTATGCATCGGGAATCTTACCTGTAACTATAAAGGGATTTGTGTTCTTTGCCATTTCTTTCGGTTCTCTTTTTGTGTTTTTTATGTTGATAAAATTATTTTTTTTACATAAAAATATCAACACGTGTGCAAAAATACACATATTCTCCAAGAAATACGGCAATATTACTCACTTTTTTTGCTCATAAATAGTTTTTGAACCAGATTTGACAGGCACGATTGTCATAATCAAAGTATCAGCGCCACACTTGTCCTAAATAATAAATTGACATTTTCCTGAAAAACATGTCAAATTTGCCACCTTCAAAAAACTGGCTATGTATTTCATCGGTAAAAATGTGCATTTCGTCGGAAACGCAAAAAAAACATTGAAAAAAATTTGGAAGGTGTTCAGAAAATCACCATATTTGCTACGACAACCAATGAGATTACGATAACCAATGAGATTTTAGTCCTAATATGAAACAGATTCTAACCTTATCACTCGCTATTATACCTCTTTTGTCCTGGGCATACGACACTGAGGTTGATGGCTTTGCTTATAACTTGAATGAAAAGACTAAGGAAGCAGAGGTTACATACGGATGGAATAATTACGTCGGGGATGTAGTAATTCCTTCATCGATGACTTTTGAAGACATTACTTATTCAGTCACTTCGATTGGGCAATTTGCATTTGCATATTGCGATAGTTTGTCTTCTGTGGTCATACCCAAGAGTGTAACCCATATAGGCGATTATGCTTTCAAATCCTGTTTCAAGTTAACCTCATTAACTATTCCAGATGGTGTCACTTCGATCGGTGAAGGCTCGTTCCGTAATTGTTGCAATTTAATCTCAATAAGTATCCCAAACTCAGTAACTTTAATCTCAAGTTACTTGTTTTGTGATTGTACCAGCTTGTCATCTATAACCATACCTGACAGTGTAACTTCGATTGGCTATAGAGCATTCTATGGCTGCAAAAGCTTGACATCCATTTTCATCCCGAAAAATGTGGCGTCCATTGAAAACTTAATCTTTTATGGGTGCAGCAATCTTTCATCCATCATTGTTGATCCGAGAAATCCCATTTACGATTCAAGAGAGGGCTGTAATGCCATTGTTGAAACATCAAGCAACAAGTTAATCGTAGGATGCAATTATACAAAATTGCCGAAAAGTGTAACTTCCATTGGCGATTGGGCTCTTGCTTATTGTGAAGGATTTTCATCTTTGGATCTCCCCGACAGGGTTACTTCAATCGGTACAGCAGCATTCCAAGGATGCACAAATCTTACTCACATCACTATCCCTAATAATGTTTCTACTATTGGGCCACAAGCTTTTGATGGTTGCAATAATCTGTTATCCATTGATATTCCATCTAAAGTGACTACTATTGGATATTTTACATTTGCAGGTTGCAGCAGTTTGACTTCCGTCATCATCCCAGACAGCGTGATTAAAATCGAACGTCATGCCTTTGATAGTTGCTGCAGCATGGAGTCGATAACTATCGGCAAGAAAGTTCAATCTATTGATCGTTTTGCGTTCTTTAACTGCACCAACTTGAAAGCAGTCCACATAAAGGATTTATCCGCTTGGTGTGGCATACAATTCGGCATAAAATTAGGCTTTCGAGACGATGATGAGTACAATCGAATCAGCAACCCACTATTTTATGCACAACATTTGTATTTGAATGGCGAAGAGATCAAGGATCTGGTAATACCAAACGATATATCATCTATCAACGATTATGCCTTCTACGGAGGAAGCGGCTTCACTTCCATTGAAATCCCTAACAATGTAACCAAAATAGGCCGCCACGCTTTCAAAGGTTGCAGTGGCGCAACCGAATTAACTATCAGCAGCAATTTGGAAGATCTCGGATGGGAAGCGTTCTTCGGTTGTTCTCGCTTGAAAAATGTCTATTGCCTTCCCGAGAAAAAAACTTTCATTTGGACTGAAGCCTTTGATATTTCAGATATTGAGCATATCATATTATATGTGCCAAAAGATTTGGTTGGTATTTATATGAAGAAAGAACTTTGGAACAAATTCAAGGAGGTTAAGCCTGTCTTACCTTGAATTGACTGAGAATTTTCACTTCATTATCTTGCCTGACGGGTCCAATTTACTAAATGGAATTGGACCCGTCTGATTGTCTCGGTCCAATTTACTAAAGGGAATTGGACCCGTCCAATAGTGTCGGTTCAATTTAGTAAAGGGAATTGGACCCGTCCGATAGTGTCGGTCCAATTTAGTAAAGGGAATTGGACCCGTCCGATGGTCTCGGTCCAATTTAGTAAATGGAATTGGACCCGTCCGATGGTCTCGGTCCAATTTAGTAAATGGAATTGGACCCATCCGATAGTCTCGGTCCATTTTAGTAAATGGAATTGGACCCGTCCGACAGTTCCGGTCCAATTTACTAAAGAGAATTGGACTCAAACGATGGAAAGTCGTCTATTGGAGGGTTTTGTCTATTTTTTTATAAAAAAATTTGGAGATATTGAAAATAAGCCGTATATTTGCGCCCGAAAATAGTATTTACAATATGGGAACATCAAGTATGCCTGTGGGGCGTCGTCCTCACGAAGTAAAGAAAGAAGACCGTAAACCTTTCACACCACCTTACACCATAGGTGACCTTTTCACCTATCCGGAGAAGGTCACTGGAAACCAACTACTCGATGCCGTCAGCGAGGCAATCTACAGCCACAAGTTCACGACAGCCAAGGAAGTGGCAGAATATCTCAATCTTGATCAGAACAAACTCAATAGCGTTTTACAGATCTTTGTAGGCAACACTTTGGGCGAGATCGTAAGCGCATCCGTCTTCATCCGCGTTGAAAAATACCTCAAGGAACATCCCGAAGAGACCCTCGACCAGGTGGCCAAGGCAACGGGATATAACAGCAAAAGCGCTGTGGCTTATATCTATAAGCGTTTTGGAAAAGGTACTCCACGTGCAGAGGAAAACAAAAAATAAAGTTAGCAATTAACAATGAATAATTAGCAATTAACAATTGTTGGATTCAATTATATACTATGAAGAAGCTTTCACTTCTGGCTTTAGCTGGAGCGCTTGTTTTGTCGGCATGTACCGAAGACAATCCGAAGGACAATGACCAGCGACTGTGGTACGACGAGCCTGCTACGACGTGGCTCGAAGCACTTCCATTGGGAAATTCCCGCATGGGAGCCATGATCTATGGTGGCGTGCAGGAGGATGAAATCCAGCTCAACGAAGAGACATTCTGGAGCGGAGGGCCTCATGACAACAACAGCACGACGTCGCGCTACTATCTGAATGCTGTGCGTGACATGGTTTTCCAGGGTCGTGAAGACGAAGCCCAGAAAGTCGTGAATCGCCGATTCATCGTGGGTCCCCACGGCATGAAGTACCTCACGCTGGGCAGTCTGAAGATTCTAAACGACAGCCTTGGCGAGATTACCGACTATGAACGCGAGCTCAATCTCGTGGATGCCACTGCCGAAGTGACGTTTCGTGCCGATAATGCCCTATTTACCCGCAAGGCGTTCGCTTCGATGGCCGACAGCATCATCGTGGTTCGCTTCAAGGCCGGACCACCCGCACGAATGAGCTTCTTCCTCGATCATCAGTGTGACTACGACTACGAGACGGTGGTCGATGGTGACACATTGATCGCCATCATCGATGGTGTCGATCACGAAGGCATCGTCTCGAAACTGACGGCCCAGTGCCGCACCGAAATCTCGTGCGATGGCGAGGTCTCGACCCGCGAGATCGACGGACGCCAGTGCATCCGTGTGGATGGAGCCACTGAGGTGACCCTCTACATCAGCGCAGCCACCAACTACGTGAACTACCACGATGTGAGCGGCGACCCTGCTTCCAAGAATGCACGCCGCCTTGCTGCTGCCCGTCGCCATAGTTACGACGACCTGCTGGCGCGTCACGTCGCCAACTATCAGAGGCTCTACAATCGTGTGAAGCTCAATCTCGGCAACCATACCGCCGACTATGCACTGCCAACCGACAGCCGTCTGGCAGCCTATGTCGGCACGCTCGACTCGGTGCCCGACCTGGGCATGGTGTCGCTGCTCTTCAACTACGGACGTTATCTGCTCATCTCGTCATCTTGGGGCAAGGACGGACAACCTGCCAACCTGCAGGGCATCTGGAACGACAAGAAGAACGCCCCTTGGGACAGCAAATACACCATCAACATCAACGCCGAGATGAACTATTGGCCCGCCGAGGTCTGCAACCTCAGCGAGACGGCCGAGCCGCTCTTCGCGATGATTCGCGACCTGAGCGAAACGGGTGCCAAGACGGCACGGGTGATGTATGGTTGCGGGGGCTGGGTAGCTCACCACAACACCGACCTCTGGCGCATTGCTGGACCCGTGGATGGAGCGCCGTGGGGCATGTACACCACAGGTGGCGCGTGGCTTACGACCCACCTTTGGGAGCACTATCAATTCACGCGCGACACGCTGTTCCTTGCCGAGTATTACCCCGTGATGAAGGGTGCGGCCGACTTCTTCCTCGACTTCCTTGTGCAGCATCCCGACTCGGGTTATCTGGTGGTGGTTCCTTCGGTTAGTCCCGAGCATGGTGGCGTGGGCCGCAAGTCGAACCTATGTGCCGGTTGCACGATGGACAATCAGATTGTCTTCGATGTGATGAACAATGTGCTGCAGGCAGCCCGTATCCTCGGTCGTGACGCAGCCTATCAGGACTCGCTCGAAAAGACTATCGCCCAACTGCCGCCGATGAAGGTGGGCCAGCATGGCCAGTTGCAGGAATGGTTGGAGGACATCGACAATCCTAACGACCAGCATCGTCACATCTCGCATCTCTACGGACTTTATCCGTCGAATCAGATCAGCGCCACGCGTACTCCCGAGCTCTTTGCCGCAGCTCGCAAGACGCTCGAACAGCGCGGCGACCAGGCTACGGGATGGAGCCTCGGCTGGAAGACCAACTTCTGGGCGCGTATGCAGGATGGCAACCATGCGTTCAAGATCATCAGCAACATGCTGCGCATCCTTCCCAACGAGGGCATGGAGCGTGAATATCCTGATGGACGCACCTTCCCCAACCTCTTCGATGCACATCCACCTTTCCAGATTGACGGCAACTTTGGTGTAACAGCCGGCATCGCCGAGATGCTCGTGCAGAGCCAGGATGGCTTCGTTCATCTGCTCCCCGCCTTGCCCGATGCGTGGAAGGAGGGTAGCATCTCGGGTCTCTGCGCCCGTGGTGGCTTCGAGGTCAGCATCAGCTGGAAGAACGGCAAGCTCACCACGTCCACCATCAAGTCGAAGCTTGGCGGCAAGCTCCTTCTTCGCAGCAAGACCGCACTTTCCGGTCAAGGTGTGAAGCAGCTCGACAATGGCGATTACGAGATTGACACCACACCGGGAATGGTGGTGAAGGTCAAGGCATAGTCTCTGATATTACGTAATACAATCAAGGTGCATCATCGAGGTCGTATGACCGATGATGCACCTTGTTTTTTTTATTTTTTTATCAAGAATTAGAGAATTTAAGAATTATTTTTATACGTCATAATTTCGTCCATAGGATTCTCTAATTCTATAATTCTCTATCCCACTACATGAATCTTCTTGAACTTGCCTGACTGGCCTTTGGGAACTTCGAAATTCAAGCCGGTGAGTGGGGTGATCTTGAGGAAAAAGGCCTCCTCTTCGGAGTCATATTCCATCTCGACCTTGAATGTGCCTTTGACGTCACATTCCATCTGCTGGAACTTGTCGCGGCTGTCGTTCTGCTCGGTGAAGTGATATTCGAAGGTCTCGAAGTTCTCGTCGGCGGGCCAGATGGTGCCATAGTAGTTGTGGATATAGCCGCCATTGTCGGAATTGACATCGTTGTGGAAATCGATTTTCCATTCGGGCGAGATGCAGATCCAGGAACCTGCTGGAGTGCCGTCTTCACGAACAACCTTGTCCATCTCCCAGTCGCCATCGAGGGTGCAGATGTATATTTCGTGATACTTTCCTTCCTTGTCAACGCCATAGAACGTCGAATAATCGACCTCTGCATCGGGGTCGGTGAAAGCAAACCGCACGATATCCTTCTGGTCGGGCAGCGGGCGTGAAACCCAGGTGATTCCTTTCGGAGCCGAATTGATGAGCGAGAGAATCTGGACGGTGCCGTCCTGGTTGAGGATGCCAAGCACGGGGTTGGTGTCCTGTCCGATGTCGGCAACGAAGATGTCTTTCACGCCGGGTGTCACTTTTTCAAGATTTACCCAACCCTTGCTGGCCATGATGTCATCTCCCTGCAAGTAGGATGAACTAACCACAAGTTCGGGATTGTTGTAGATGCTGACCACACCATCCACGAGACGTGCAGCTGTGATGTTCTCGAAATGATTCCCATTGAAGGCGGGCCAGTTGATGATCCTTTCGTCGGGCTTCCGGAAATAGAAATTGCTGATTGGTCCTATCTTACTCAATGTTTTCTCAGGGTCAGCTATGACGTAAACATAGACGAAATTGCGGAAGAGACGCACTTCCATCGTCATCGGCTGCAAATCGGAGTGATACGGCATATATATGCGGCTTGCGCTTGTCCGCCCAGCTACCATCTGGTGAAAGTTTCCGGACTCAGGGTTGACGAAATTGAGGGCGAAATAGGCATCGCCGGTACGATTCAGTTCCAATCGGGTGAAGGGGGAGGTAGAAGCATCGAAGCGATTGGTGCTGACATAGACGCCATCGGCATCATCACCTTCCTTCAGCGGCTGGAAATAGGTTTGCACTTCGTCGAAGGGGAAGGCGCGTGTCTCCTTGAGGTTGAAATTGTAGCGTGTCTTGCTGTCGGGACTGCTCCAGGTAAAGAACTGGGGCTGTCCGTTTTGAATCGTGATGCTGATGATGCCGGTGTTCTTGCCGCTGGGCAGGTACTCGAAGAGCTCGACGTTGAGGCCCTTGCCGGTCTGCTTGACGGTGCCGTAGAGCGAGATGCTCGATGTGTTGCCCTTCTTGCGATAGTAGATGATCTCGCCCAGGGCAAGATGGTCGTTGTCGTGCTCCATGCGAATCTCGCAGTCAATGTTCTTGGCGAGGGAACCCGTCCAGCAGTAATACTCGTGTCCCTTGACCTGGGCTTGTGCACCAAAGGTAAAGAGCACGAGGAACAGGATGAGGTTGAATAGTCTTGACTTCATGATGTTGCGTTTTTTTATTCTTTCTCCTCCTTGACGCCAAAGCTGCCCCAGATGGTACAACCTTCGAGTACGATATCCTCGATGTCGCCAAGATGGCCGAAGTCGTGGCTGATGTTGCAATTCTCCATCTTGACATTTTCACAGGCCGATACGCTGATGAGCGACCCCTGGTTGTTGAGGATCTGGCAATTGCGGAAAAGGATGTTCACGCTGCCACGAAGGATGAGCTGGGTGAATTCCTTGTTACGGGTGAAGATACAGTTGTCGAACAGCACGTCGCGGCTCGTGTCGATGTCCATAATCTGATAGGTGCAGTCGCGGATGATGCTGTTGGTGAACTTGAGTTCCATGCTGCGGGTGAAGTTGATGCCTTCCATGCCGCATCCATAGAGGTCGCAGTGGTCGATCGTGACGTCGCGGCAATCTTCGAACGCAACAACGCCGCCCTCGCAGTAGCCGCCTTCGGTGTGTCCCATGACGAGGTTCTCGAGTCGGATATTGTCGCTGTCGGTAAAGCGCAGCACATAAGCATAGCGGGGCTGGATGCGCAGCAGGGGCTTGGTGCCCTTGGGACCACGAATGGTCAGGTTGTGAACCTCACGCACATTGAGCTGCATACCATCGTTCTCCTCTGTGAGATAGGGATAGTTGGTCATCTTGACGAGTTCCTTCAGATCGCCCTTGTCATATTCGTGATAGACCTTGATCTCGTCGGGGTTGTACTTCGCTAGATTCTCGAGTTCGTTCTCAAAGTCGATGTTGTTTTCCACCACGACGACGCGGTTGCTGCGCAGGGCATGGACAAACGAGATGGCATCATAGACATGGATTTCCTCGACCTCCTGTGAGAAGGAAGGAACACACAGCATCAGCATGCATAAGGCAGATAGTAGTTTTTTCATAGCAATGTAATGTTTTAGTTAATTTTCGCGACAAAGATACAAAATAAATTTGACAATGAATGACTTTTTTGTACCAAAAGTGATGCAATAGGCTTATTTTTGTTCAAAAATTTGTTTTTTTGCGTTATTTGTACTATCTTTGCGGCGTTTAAATAAGGATTATTAGGGATTCTAAGGGACAGTAAGGGATTCTAAGGGACGGATGTTTTCTTGGATCCCAAATAACCGCAAGTTGCAGTATTGTCCCTTTAACACCCCTTTATTAACCCTTTTTACTCCTCTTTAATAACCCTTCAATAAAAAATGAAAAATTTCGTAGAAGAACTTAGATGGCGCGGCATGATTCAGGACATGATGCCTGGCACCGAAGAACAGCTTCAGAAGGAGATGACCTCCGCATACCTCGGTATTGACCCTACAGCCGATTCACTGCACATCGGCCACCTTGTTGGCGTGATGATGCTCCGGCATTTCCAGCGTTGCGGACACAAACCGTATGCGTTGATAGGTGGTGCCACGGGTATGATAGGCGATCCTTCGGGCAAGTCGAAGGAGCGCGTGCTCATCGACGAGCCGATGCTTCGTCACAACCAGGAATGCATCCGCAAGCAGCTGGCCAAGTTCCTCGATTTCGAGAGCGATGCTCCCAACCATGCCGAGCTCGTCAACAACTACGACTGGATGAAGGACTTCACCTTCCTTGACTTCATTCGCAACATCGGCAAGCTCATCACCGTCAACTATATGATGTCGAAGGATTCGGTGAAGCGTCGTTTCACCGGCGAGAACGGTGCCGAAGGCATGTCGTTCACCGAGTTCACCTATCAGCTCCTCCAGGGCTACGATTACCTCTACCTCAACGAGCACAAGAACTGCAAATTGCAGTTGGGCGGCGCCGACCAGTGGGGCAACATCACCACGGGTACCGAACTCATTCGCAAAGTGACCGGCAACGAGGCTTTTGCACTCACCTGCCCCCTCATCACCAAGGCCGATGGCAAGAAGTTCGGCAAGACCGAGCAGGGCAACGTATGGCTCGACCCCAAGCGTACCTCTCCATATAAGTTCTACCAGTTCTGGCTCAACGTGGCCGATGACGATGCCAAGCGCTACATCCGCATCTTCACTTCGCTCGAGCGCGAAGAGATTGAGGAGCTGGAGCGTCAGCAGGCCGAGGCTTCGCACCTCCGTCCCCTCCAGAAGCGTCTGGCCAAGGAACTGACCATCATGGTACATTCGCAGGAAGATTGGGAACTTGCCGTAGCCGCCTCCGAACTGCTCTTCTCGAATAGCGGTGCCGAGCAGCTCCGTCAGTTCGACGAGACCACCTTGCTTCAGATCTTCGAATCGGTTCCTTCGTTCGAGGTGAGCCGCGAAGTGTTCAACGAGGGTCGTGCCGTCGATATCCTTGCCGAGGGCATGGGTGTCTCGAAGGGTGAGTTCCGCAAACTCGTCCAGGGTGGTGGCATCTCGGTCAACAAGCAGAAACTTGCTGCTTTCGACCAGCAGCTCACCGACGCTGACCTTCTGCAGGGCAAGTACCTCGTGGCCCAGAAGGGCAAGAAGAACTACTTCCTCGCCACAGTGAAGTAAAAAACCTTGAGCCTTCGGAGTATTCGGAGTTTTTCTGAATGCTCCGAAGGCTTGGAGTTCTCTGAGTACTCTGATTACTCAGAATACTCCGAATATTCGGATTACTCCGAAGGCTCTTCCTTTTATTATTCATATTCTTATACCATTCTTTTCACACATGAAATCCGTCTTACTATCTCTTCTTTTTGCTTCCACCCTCTCGTTGGCCGCACTGCAGGCGCAGCCGATGGCTTCTGACAACAAGATGGCACGCCCTTTGGGCCAGGTGCTTGATCGTGTCGAGCAACAGTTCGGTGTGCGCTTCAAATACAATGTCGATACGACAGGGCTGGTCTTGAACTATGCCGACTCGCGCATCCGTCCTTATAGTCTCGACGAGACCTTGCGCAATATCCTTTCGGTCTTCGACTTCAAGGCGTGGGACCAGGGAAAGGGCGTCTATAAGATCAAGCCCTACGAATATCCACGTCGATTTGACGAGGATGGCGAGAAGATGGTCAACTATCTGAACACACTTTATAGCAACAAGGAGGAGTGGGAGGCCCGACGTGTGGCTTTGCGTCGTGAAGTGCGCGAGCGCCTCGGTATCGACCCATTGCTCGAAAAGTGTGTGCCCATCCAACCTATTATTGGCAAGCCGCGCCGATATGATGGCTATACCGTGCAGAACATCGCGCTTGAGACGTTGCCAGGATATTATGTGTGCGGCTCGATCTATTTGCCCAACAATAAGATTGCCAAGAAGGCTGTTGCGACACGCGATGGCCGTTATCCCGTCATCATCTGTCCCAACGGACATTGGGCTGATGGTCGTTACAATCAGGATCTGCAGGTGCGTTTTGCGACGTTGGCCCGCATGGGTGCCATCTGCATCAGCTACGACACTTTCGGATGGGGCGAATCGGAACTTCAGGTGGGCAAGGATGCGCACCAGAGTTCGCTGGCCCACACCTATCAGGCACTTTGTGGAGAGCGTCTGCTCGACTATGCCTTGACACGCCGTGACGTCGATGCTGCCCGTGTAGGCGCCAATGGTGGTTCGGGCGGTGGTACACACGCCGTGCTTTTAGCCACTATCGACGACCGATTCACGGCACTTTGTCCCGTGGCTTCGGTGTGCAGTCATTTCGATGGAGGTTGCCCCTGTGAGAGCGGAATGCCCATCCAGTATAGCCAGGGAGGAACCTGCAACATCGAACTTGCTGCCACTTTTGCACCTAAGCCTATGCGCCTGATAGGCGACGATGGCGACTGGACCCACACCTATCCCACCATCGAGGAGCCTTATATGCGCCGCATCTATGGCTTCTATGATGCACAGGATCAGTTGTCATTCTTTTTCGAAGAGAATGGACGCCACGACTTCAAGCCCAAGAAACGCAACGCCGTCTATTCGTTCTTCCAGGAGGTTTGGAACCTCCCGACAGAGAATATGAACGAGGAACCTGTGACCATCGAGACCTACGACAAGCTTTTCAGTTTCGGTGGTGCTCAGGATGCCGAGGGCCGTTGGTACCCGACAGGTGAAACGGCTCCCGCCAACTTCGAGACCAATGTGAAGAACCTTGTGGAGCAGAACTTCGACAAGGACGGCAAGCAACTTTACTTCGACCTGCGCTGGGCTGCCGGACTCGAGGAGAAGGCCGACGAGTGGGCTGCTTCGTTGAATCTTGGCGATGCACAGAAGACCAAGCGTGTTCGTAATTATATCTTCAATCATCTCAAGGCAGTCACCAAGTGGCATAACGATCATCCCGGTCAGACCACAGTGCCCCACGGCATCAATCCTCGCACAGGAGAACGTCTGCGCCCCGTCGATCTTGATATCATCGCCGATGGTGCCCAGCCTCGAGCCTATCACGACAGCATCATGGCTCAACTTCGTAGGGAACTTACCGAAGAGCAGGTCGAGCAGGTGCTCGACAAATACACCATCGGCAAGGTGGCCTTCACATTGAAGGGTTACCACGACATTGTACCCGAGATGACTGCCGAGGAGGACAGTGTCTGCCTGGCATATCTGAAGGAGGCACGCGAGGCCGCCATCGATTACAAGTCGATGAAGGAGATTTCCGAGATCTTCGGCATTGCCAAGGACAAATGCGAGCTCTACTTCAACACACATGGACGTAACTGGAAGCAAATGTATTCAGACTACGTGAAGAAACGCCGCGCAGAGAAGAACAAGTAATCAAAAACCAATTTTTCCCCTTTTATGAAACGCACATTATTTCTGACACTTGTCTTGTCAGTCTGTTCCTTGGGTCTGCGAGCTCAGTATCCTCAAGTGACGAGCGAAGCCAATGCCCGATGGGCAGCGAAGGCCCAGTATGAGGATTCCATGTCGAATATCGCATGGCAAAAGGCGCTCCCCATCATCGAGGAGGAAGCGCGCGAAGGTCGTCCCTATGTCAAGTGGGCACATCGTCCTTACGATCTGCCACAGGCCGATATCCCGGCATTCCCTGGTGCCGAAGGCGGGGGTATGTACACTTTCGGAGGTCGTGGTGGCAAGGTTTATGTTGTAACGAACCTCAACGACCGTGGACCAGGTTCTTTCCGTGAGGCTTGTGAGGCAGGTGGCGCGAGAATTGTGGTCTTCAACGTTGCCGGTGTCATCCGCTTGGAGACTCCCATCAATGTGCAGGCTCCCTACATCACCATAGCCGGACAGACAGCCCCTGGCGATGGTGTCTGCATTGCTGGAGAATCGTTTGCAGTCAATACACACGACGTCATAGTTCGTCACATGCGTTTCCGTCGTGGTGAAACGGGTGTGGAACATCGCGAGGATTCGTTTGGCGGTAATCCCGTAGGAAATATTATGATCGACCACTGCTCATGCGAGTGGGGACTGGACGAGAACATTTCGTTCTATCGTCACATGTATGACGAATCGGAGGGACAGTACAAGACCACGCCCTATAAGTATCCCACGGTGAATGTGACCATTCAGAACACCATTTCGGCGAAGGCGCTCGATACCTACAATCACGCTTTCGGTTCGACATTGGGTGGTGAGAATGCAGCATTCATCCGTAACTTGTGGGCTTCGAACTGTGGGCGTAATCCATCGATCGGCTGGAACGGCATCTTCAACTTTGTCAACAATGTAGTCTATAACTGGGTACATCGCACAGCCGATGGCGGCGACTACTCGGCGCAGTTCAACTTCATCAACAACTACTATCGTCCGGGTCCGGCTACGCCAACCGAAGGCCCCATCAGTCACCGCATCCTGAAGCCAGAGTCAGGACGTTCGAAACTCGATCATCATGTCTATGGCCGCGTATTTGCCGAAGGTAATATAATGGAAGGTTTCCCTGCCATTACAGCCGACAACTGGGCGGGAGGCATCCAGGTGGAAGACAATGACGGTTGCGATGGCCATGAGTCGTACATGCGTCAGACTCGTCCCGCTGCTATGCCTTTCCTGCATATCTTGTCAGCCCAGGAGGCATATGACTACGTACTGCAACACGCCGGAGCCACTGTTCCTTGTCGTGACATAGTCGATGAGCGTATCATCGAGGAGGTACGTACCAAGACTCCTTATTATGTTGCGGATGCGGAATCGTATCAAGGCGATGTGTCGGGTCTTTCGCCCAAGTCGCAGGCTGAGGATGGATCGTTCAAGTTCCGCCGAATGGGCAGGGACAGCTACAAGCTCGGCATCATTGTTGATCCTAAGCAGATGGGCGGTTATCCAGAATACAAGGGAGAACCTCGCCAGGATACCGATGGCGATGGCATGCCCGACGAGTGGGAGAAAGCCAATGGTCTCAATCCCAATGACCCCAGTGATGCCAATGGTGACATCAACGGAGATGGCTACACCAACATCGAAAAGTGGATCAATGGCATACCTACTTCGAGCCGTATTGATTGGCATAATCTTGCCAACAATTATGATACGCTGAATGCGTATGGAATCCGATAGGTCTATCTATTTTCACAAAAAAATGGGCAAAAACACTGCGTTTTTGCCCTAAAGTGCAAGAAAAGACAAATTTTTTGATAAAAAAACGAAAATTCTTTATTACTTTTAAATAAAAAGTTGTATCTTTGCACCGCAAAAGTATTTTATACACAAAGAAATAAACCTATATTACTAACCACATATAAAATTTTTAGCTCATGAAGAAATTTTTCCTCTTTGCTGCCGCCCTTATGACCGGCAGCGCAGTTATGGCTGAGACAGAAAGTTATGTCGCTGCTATCGATGCAAGCACTATGGCTTCTGTTTTCCCCGTTGGAGATATTACCGGTGGCACGTCTGAGGTTTCTTTCGGCACTGCCAACATGGACGTGCTCGCTGTTGGTGGCTCAACTCCAAAGACTATTCTGGCCGATGGCACTGTTACCGAATGGAATGCCATCTCCTGGCAGCCCAAGAGCACCAACCTTCAGGACAATGTCGAAGGTCTTGAGACTCCTTACTTCTACTATGTACAAGGTACAGGCAATCCTTGTGTAGGTATGGGTGTTGAGGAGATCGTTCGCGATGGCGAACCCACTGGCGAATATCGTGCAACCTACGTTTACTATGGTCCCGAGGATGGCGGCAACTACAAGAACGAGATGCCAATCCAGGGTCTTTACTACAAGTTTACTCCCAAGGTAGATGGCACCTTGAAGATCCAGGTTTGGTCGAACAAGGGCAACCGCAACACCTACGTTGTTGAGGAATCGAGCAAGCAGCCTGTTGCTTACACTGCAGAAGGCTACATCAATGGCCAGAACGAGCAGAAGGAAGCTGTGATCAATGGCGAGACCGTGACCTACAATGCCAAGAAGTACCTCACCGCTGAGGAGATTCAGGACATCCACAATGCAGCCAAGGTGAACGAGGAAGGCGTTGATACCGCTCCTTACGTAATTGGTGCCGGCAACCAGCCATTCTGGGGCTACCTCTTCGTTCAGGTGGAGGCTGGCAAGACCTACTGGCTCTTCCAGGACTCTTCACAGATTGGTTTCGGTGGCTATGAGTTCACATTCGCAGGTGGTGAGCAGCCACAGGTGAACTACACCTATTATACCCTCACCTTCCCCGAGGTCAAGGAATCTTACGCTGATGGTGACTTCTCAATGGTTATCACCGACAACAATGGCAAGTTCACTGTAGACGAAAACAAGCAGTACTTCGGCAACGAGACCTCTTACGAGCAGTTTACCACTCGTCTGAAGACCGGTGGCAAGAGCAGCTCCAACAGCTTCATCACCGTCAACATCCCAGTAGCCGGCAAGCTCCAGATTATGGCTCGTTCGGCTTCCAGCTCTTCGGTTCGCGCTCTCGTCGTTACCCAGAACGAGGCTGAGATCTACAATGGTCTGCTCGATGAAAGCAATGTCGAGGTAGAGATTGAAGGCGCTGCCAAGAAAGTCTTCAAGGTACATGAGACCAACGTTGAGGCTGGCACAGCCGACATCACCTATCCTGATGGCGCTGTCAACTTCTACTGCATCCGTCTCGCCGTTCCCGAGGGCGCTGGCATTGAAGCCATCGTGAATGATGTGGTTGCCAATGGCGCCATCTTCAACCTCCGTGGACAGCGTGTCAACGAGATGACTCCTGGCCAGATCTACATCGTAAACGGCAAGAAGGTAATCCGTTAATAGTCCGATCTGACAATACAAGACTCTTGGCTGGACATCCTGTGCCCTCGCCAAGGGTCTTTTCCCTCTTTTCAACACATATTATAAATCATCACACACTATGTACATCACCAAGAAGTTTTTAATGGCTGCAGCCTGTGTCTCGTTGGCATGGGTTGCCACTTCCTGCGCTGATGGCGTAGAGCTCGAGAGCTATGATTCTGGCGTGCGTAACCAGCAGTTGAGTGCTCCTCAATTGGATGCCTCATGCTTTACCACTCAGAACAGCACCGATGCTACCTACACCGTCATGTCGTGGCCAGTGGTCTATGGCGCTGGTGGTTATCTGGTCAATGTCGATATCGTCGATGACCCGTCCAACCCGATAGCCGTAGTCAATGACAGCATTGTCGATGGCTGCTCTCTCACTTTTGTGCAGCAGGAAGACACCAAGTATCAGATTTCCATTCAGACCATGGCCAATGAGAAGTTGGGCAACTCGGCTTCCGATGTCCTGATCTATAACGACTACACCACCCTCGTGGCTGCTGTCATCGTGCCTCGTGGCCAGGACCTGGCCGCCTTTGTGAAGGCTAATTTGAAGACAGGAACCCAGGATGTACAGGCCTTCGAGTTGGAGGCAGGTGCAACCTATGAGGTGAGTGATACAGTCGCATTCGGCCTGCAGCCCGTTCAGCTTCGCAGTGATAAGAATTCTCATGCCACCATCGTCCTGAAGGACAAGGCCTGCATTACCACACAGGCTCCATTGACCGTGAAGTTCCTCAACTTCGATTGCGAGAACACCACAGCTGCCCCCATCAGCCTCGACCCAAATCCTGATGCTTCGCTTTACTACGACCAGCCGACTTGGCAGGCTAAGTATGGCGGCACTCAGAAAGTCTATTTCCTCGATGGCGATGTCATCCTCAAGGATTGCATCTTCCGCGAGGTCAAGGGCAGCCTTTTCAGCGGCAGCAAGGCCAACTGGGCACTTACTAATCTCACCATCAACAACTGTGTAGTGGAGGCTGACTACAACAGCAGTCCTGCTTTCATCAGCATGTATGGCGCTTCGACGGGAACTATCCTCAACTTCACCGTTGCCAACAGTACCCTCTACAACCTTCAGGAGAATGCCAGCGGATACTTCCTTCGTCTCTCTAATGCTTCGAACGCTACACCGCAGAAGATCTATGGCCCCGCCTATGCAGGCAGAGGCGGCGTGACAGTACAGAACAGCACCTTCGTGCGTATGCTTTCCGGCGCGCACTGGGCCAACAACTATCCCCAGAGCGGTACCACTTTCACCTTGAAGAAGAATGTCTTCTACGATACCTATCTTCTTCAGAAAGCCATCCGCAACAACACCGCAGATTTCTCGGTCGATGACAACGTGATCTGGGGTGTCAGCAACGAAGTGGATGCCACCGACAAGGCCAAGTATGCTACCGAAGATGACCCCGGTATGACTATGCCTTCTTCTTCGGCTATCAACTTTGGTGACCCCTACTATGGTTTGAAGTCCTATTTTACCCCAACCAAGGGCATAGCTGTTTCGAAGCAGTTTGGTGACCCACGATACTTTGAATGATTATGAAAAGCGCAATCAGAAGAATACTTTTGCCAGTTGTCTGCAGCCTTCTGACCATTTCGGTCATGGCTCAGGCGAACCGTACAGTCAAGGGTACTGTAGTGGATGAGTTGGGAGAACCCATCATTGGCGCAACCGTTCAAGTCGTGGGAACCACAACAGGAACCATTACCGACATCGACGGTAATTACGTGATTCAGGCCCCCGAGAAATCAACCCTCAAGGTGATGTTCCTCGGATATATTACCGAAACCGTGCCCAGTGACACCAAGCAGGTCGTCCTCAAGGAGGATGCCCAACAGCTCGAAGACGTGGTAGTCGTTGGTTACGGCGTACAGAAGAAGGCTCACCTCACCGGTGCTGTTGCTACGGTACAGATGGACGACATCCAGGACCTTTCGAGCGGTGGCCTTGCTTCTACCCTCAGCGGTATGGTCAATGGTGTGAGCGTGAGTGGTGGTGATGCTCGTCCAGGCGAGAATGCCACCATCAAGATTCGTGACACCAATACGCTCGGCGATGTGGGCGTGACGGCTCAGGAGCCTCTTTACGTCATCGACGGCTATATCTATCCGAATGACGTGAAGGTGGGTAATACTACCGAGAACCTCGGTGCTACTGCCTTCAACAACCTCGACCCAAGCGTCATCGAATCGATTTCCGTGCTGAAGGATGCCGCTGCTGCTGTCTATGGTGCGCGTGCTGCCAATGGTGTTATCCTTGTTACCACCAAGAAGGGCCAGCAGGGTGCTCCGAAGATCAGCTACTCGGGCTCGGTGGGTGTTACCGACGAAGTGGCTCGTCCGAAGATGCTTTCAGCCTATAATTATGGTCGCTTGTGGAATGCCGTGAAAGCTGCTGACCCCAAGAACACGACGCTCAACCGTCTGACCGACCTCTTCCAGGCCGATGAGCTTGCTGCCATGCAGGGACTCAATTATGACCTGCTCGACAAGTATTGGAGTTCGGCTTTCACACAGAAACATTCGGTCAACGTCAGCGGCGCCACGGATCGTGCCTCCTATTTCGCCGGCCTCAGCTACTTCGACCAGGATGGTAACCTTGGCCGACTTGACTACAGCCGTTGGAACTATCGTGCCGGTGTCGATGTGAAACTTGGCAACTGGGTAAGGGCCAACCTTACCGTCAGCGGTGACAATGGCTCCAAGAAAACACCTCTCGTGAAGGTAGGCGGCACAAGCAGTGAGAAGGACTATAACCTGCTGCTCACCCATCCTTATTATATTCCTGAGGAGGTCGATGGCAAACCCATTGCATCCTATGGCCCCACCAACTCTTCGGTGAACAGTGACCAGTACTATTCGTTCAACACTCTCCAGGACAATGGTGATTTCAGCGAAACGGTCAACAACAACACAACCTTCAGCGGCAGCCTTGACCTCGACTTCGGATTCTGGAAACCTTTGAAGGGCCTTACCGCCCGCTTCACCTATTCGAAGAGCATCAACAACAGCAAGACCAACCAGTACGGCACGGACTATACCATCTATACGCTCCACAACCGCTACGGTTCGGGTTCGCACCTCTACACTCCGACGGGTGCCGGCTACGGTGATGATGTGGTGCTCGCAATGGATAACTTCACTCCCATGACCATTTCGAATGGTTCGCCTTCGTTCCTGTCGCGCAACTCCAACCGCACCGACAATTACCAGGTCAACTTCAACGTCTCCTACAACCGTGACTTCGGCAAACACCATGTGGGCGCCCTCTTCTCGATAGAGCGTAGTGAGGCCGAGAACGAGTATCTCTATGGTTACGTCAGCGAACCTTATCCCTTCACGACCAAGCAGTCCAATTCGGCTGAGGCCAACACCAAGATCCCAACCTTCACCCGCGCCGAATCGGGAACCCTTTCCTATATCGGCAGAGCCAACTACGCTTATGCTGACAAGTATCTGCTTGAGTTCCTGCTCCGTGCGGACGCTTCCACCAAGTTTGCTCCCGAGAACCATTGGGGCACGTTCCCATCGGCCTCTATCGGTTGGGTACTCTCCAAGGAGTCCTGGTTGGCCGACCGTCCCGGCATCGATTACCTGAAGCTCCGTGCTTCGTTCGGCTTGACCGGTCGTGACAATACGGCGGCTTGGCAGTGGATGCAGGTCTATGCACAGGATGCCAACCGCGGCCCAGCCTTCGGCACAGGCACCAATCAGGAGACGCTTAACCGCATCACCATCAACAAGAACAACTCGGCCGTGAACCGCGACGTCCATTGGGACAAGTCGTACAAGGGCAACATCGGTATCGACTTCAATACGTTCCAAAACCGTCTCGGCATCAACATCGATGCCTACTACACCTGGAACCGCGAGATGCTGCTCAACCTCAACAAGTCCGTCTCGACCGTCATCGGTACACAGACGGCTGCCCTCAACCTGGGTGAGATGGACAACTACGGTGTCGAGCTCTCGCTCAACTGGAAGGACAAGATCGGCAAGGACTGGAAGTACAAGATCGGCATCAATACCGGCTACAGCGACAACAAGGTGCTCTACATCGACTGGGCTACGGAGTACATCTACCGTCAGATGCAGCGCAACAAGCGTTCCGATGTGGGCCTCTGGGGTCTGCAGTGCCTGGGTATGTTCCGCAGTTATCAGGACATCGACGAATACTTCGACCGCTTCGGCATCACCAGTTACCTTGGTATGAGCAAGGATCAGGTGAAGCCCGGCATGCTCATCTATAAGGATGTGCGCGGACCTCAGCAGGCCGACGGCAGCTATGCAGCTCCCGACGGCATCGTCGATAAGGACAACGACCAGGTGCAGATCTCGACACGCTCGAGCAACCCATGGGGCTTCACGACCAACTTCTCACTGGAGTGGAAGAGCCTCGCCATCACCGGACAGGTTTCGGCATCGTGGGGCAGCTACAGCACCATCCCGTCGGCAGCCCTCAAGCCGGGCGACGGTCTTGACTACACCAACATGCCTTCGTTCTGGAATCCCGACGATATGTATGCCTACCAGGATGTGCGCGATGCTTCGGGCAACGTCGTGGTGGCTGCCAATCGCGAAGCCAAATACCCGAACCTTGCCTACTCCAGTGTGAATGCCACCACATCGACATTCTGGCGCATCAGCAACACGGATGTCCGCCTGAATCGCCTCACCCTTGCCTACTCACTTCCCAAGGACTGGGTCAAGAAGATGGGCATCGATGGTATCCGCATCAACGTAACGGGCCAGAACCTCATTTCGTTCTACAATCCTTATCCCGACCATTACATCGACAAGATGGCAGGCGGCTACGGCTCCTACCCGAATCTTCGCAAGTGGACCTTTGGTCTTAGTCTGAGCTTCTAATCCGAAATAACGATAACTAAAACGAAAACAAATTATGAAGAATCAAAATATCCGTCTCTTCAGCCTCCTCGCCCTCGCGGCAGTAGCCCTGTCTTCGTGCAGCGACTCGTTCCTTGAGGAGAAGAAGAACTACGATAATGTCAACGTCGATATCTATAATTACTACACAGGCTGCAATGCCCGCGTCAGCGATGTCTACAGCTGGTGTCTGCCCGATGTGACGAGCGGTGCCAACTGGAAGTATAATAGCACGGGTGGCGCTGACGACCAGTCGAAATCGACCGAGGAATATTCGGGGTTCAGTGCCTTTGTGCATCCCGACAACGAGCTGTCGGTGATGGGCGGCAATAGCGTGCCCGATTATTTCCACTACAGCTCGAACAATATTCAGGCATCCGTTTGGGGTCGTATCCGTAACATCAACGATGTCATCCAGGGCATCGAGGGCGGATCGCTCGAACAGGAAGATAAGGACATGTTCCTGGGCCAGGTATATTTCTTCCGCGCATGGTGCTTCTATCAGCTCGTGAAGTGGTACGGTGGTGTGCCCATCATGACTACTGTCGAAGAGCCTGTCGAAGGCACACAGTATCCGCGCAACAGTGCACGCGAGTGTATAGAATTTATCCTCAGCGACCTTCAAAAGTCAGCCGATATGCTTGAGGCAGCCACACTCAACGGAGGCTGGCGCTCGGCTGACGATTGGGGCCGCATCACCACGGGCACAGCATTGGCGCTCAAGGGCCGTGTGCTCCTGCTTTGGGCAAGTCCTCTCTTCAACCGCACTGGCGATGAGAGCCGCTGGACCAATGCCTACAATGAGATGAATGCTGACTTGGCCAAGATACAGAAGTGCGGTTATGGACTCTATGAGGCCAGTGGTGCCAATGCAGCTGCCTTTGCCGCTGTCTTCTCGCAGACCCGCAGCTGTGAGTCGGTCTTCCAGACCAACTACAACACCATCCAGACGGGCGATACGCAGAAGAACTCCACATGGGAGCGCTCGATCCGTCCGAAGAACGCCTCGGGCTCAGGCCTGAATCCTTCGGCCATGATGGTCGATATGTTCCCGATGGCCGATGGTCGCCGTCCTTCATCCTGCAACACCTACTCCAAGCTGCAGGCTTCGGATTATGCCTACAATCCCAATTACCCGTTCATGAATCGTGATCCCCGATTCTATCGCACCTTCGCTTTCCCGGGTGTGCGCTGGGCCTTCAACGGTGATGCCACACAGGCCGACCCCAATAACCCGAGCTATAACAAGGGTGCCGATTACGAGCTTTGGAACTACGTCTGGTACAATACGGCAGAAGAACGTGACAACATCGAATCGGGCAACACCTATGGCGCCGAAAACCTGCTGGCCAACGTGAAGGGCATGTACGTGCGCAAGCGTTCGGATGATGCCGACGTGAATCCGTCTCCACTCTACAACTGGACTGCTTCGACCACAGTTTCGGGCTTCACCTATTCGGCTGCTCCCTATATCGAGATTCGCTATGCCGAAGTGCTGCTCAACCTTGCTGAGGCTGCAGCTGGAGCCGGCAAGATGGGCGAGGCCGTCGAGCTGTTGCGCCAGATTCGTCGTCGTGTAGGCTACACGGGCGATTGCGGACTCGACGCCAATCTTTCAAGCGATCAGGCAGCCTGTCTGTCAGCAGTGCTCTACGAGCGTCAGATTGAACTTGCCTACGAGGGCAAGCGCTTCGATGACTTGCGCCGCTGGATGCTTTTCGATGGCGGTGCCAATGTCTCCGAGATCAATGGAGCTCCTTCGTCATGGGCGCTCACCGGTTGGGGTGGCAACACCTGCACCTACCTTGGCTTCAAGCCTCTCAATGGCCAGCGTCGTGAGAATATGGAGTTCCGCGTAAGCGAAGAGACCGTCAAGCAGGGTCTTGGTGGCACAACCATCAACGACGACCCGCTCGTGTTCGAACTCAACGACCAGGAGATCAGCCGTCCCGCTGCCATCGACCTTCGCTACGATCTGGCCGACCAGTGCAAGGCAATGAAGAACTTCTACTCAGAGTTCCTGGTTCGAAAGACCAAGAAAGGCGACTCCTACACCAGCGACCACATGGAGGAATACATGCACTTCTTTGCCAAGTACTATTTCCTCGGCCTTCCACAGGCGGCTCAAGCTTCAGATGCCGGTTTGCAGCAGACAATCGGTTGGGAAGACTACAACCAGGGTGGTGCCAATGGCACTTTCGATCCTCTTGCCAACTAATTTCTTGGAATAATGTAAATGGGGGTTAGCTGAAGTAGCGCTAACTCCCATTTTCTTCCTTCACTTCCCATTATCTCACATTCATTTCCACAAACTCCTCATTTATCATGCAAAAGGTCCTTTCAATCACCCTCGCGCTTCTCGCGTGTACATTATATAATAATATATATGCACAGACTGTCGAAGTGAAAGGCGAAGGCCGCGATTCTGCATACGTTGCATCCATCACCTCACGCAGCGAGAAGAACATCTCCGGCCTGGAGCTTTCGGAACCGGCAAAGACCAATGTGCGTAATCTGGTCATCAATCGTTATTTCGAGCTGAACGACATTTATGCCGAGCGCGACACGCTCATCAATCAGGCGAAACGCACCTTGACAGGTGATGAGAAGAACCGTGCAATCGATGCTGCGCGTGCGGCTTGCGACAGCAAGCTCTACCGCAGTCACTTTGCCTTCCCTGCCAATCTGGGTATTTATCTCAGTCATGAGCAGATCATCGCCATCTTCGATGCCATGACCTACAACAAGGTGCAGGTGACCTACGATGCCTATTGCGACATGATTCCCAGCCTGACCGACGAGGAGAAGGCACAGATGTATGCCTGGCTTTGCGAAGCGCGCGACCTGGCCATTGATGCCGAGTCGTCGAACAAGAAGCACGAGGTCTTCAACAAGTACAAGGGCCGCATCAACAACTACCTTTCTGCCCGAGGCTACGACATCTCCCAGGAACGCAAGGCTTGGGAAGAGCGCGTGAAGGCTCGGGGAGGAACACTTTGAGAAGCCTTTTCATCGAAGAAAACATCGAAATGAAGGATTTCGTCGAAAATACTACGGTATTTCGTCGAAATCCTTTTTTATATCTGCCGTTTTTGTCTCATCTTTGCAGTGTCAAAAGACAAGAACAACAGTATTAACAATAAAAAATAAAACAATTATGAAAAAGATTTTTGCAATCATGTTCAGCATCGTAATGATGACAGTGTGTGGTAACGAAGTAAAGGCTCAGACCAATGATGCCCAGCAGAACTACGAGGTTTCAGGCAGCCTGACAAGTACGAGCCGCAAGAAGTTGAACAAGACATATAACGTCGAACTTTATCGCCTATCGAATGGAAATCGTGATTTCGTGGCATTCAGCGAAGTAAAGGGAAACGACATGTTCAAGTTTAATATTCGCGAAGAGGGTACCTATAAGGTCAAGGTTAACGACAGCAATGGCAATGCCGTCATGGGACGCGTATTTTCTATCGACAAGAATCATCCCGAAATCGAGATCGGTCAATATGATGTCGTAACTGGTGAACGAGTTCCAAGTATAGCCTTGCAAGCCAATAAAGACAATTGATTGAGTAGATTGGAGCCTTGGTGCGCGATGCATCGGGGCTCTTTTCCCCTATTATTTATGTCTCTGACATAATATTTGCAGCGGTTCTACGTTATACTATAAAAGTCACCTCTCCTATGCATAGTTATCGTCGTCAGGATATCATCTTGCTTTTCTTCCAGATTGTGGTCTGGATATTCATTATACTGGCTCCCGCAGTGGTCCAGTATCTTATTCATCCTGTAGGTAATATTAATATATACCTGTTTTCTGGTGCATGGGTGGTATCGCCGTTTGCATTTCTCTACTTTGTAAGTTATTATCTGCTTATTCCTCGTCTTTACGAGCGCGGTCGATACGTGTGGTTTGTATTGGCTGTCTTCGCATTCATAGCCATCAGCAATCTGCATTTCTTCTGTTTCGATCATTCGAACATAGAAGAATTGCCCGAGATGATGGTCATCGGAAAAAACACATTTACTTCTGCTTTGATTTCGCTCGATATCATTGTTGTAGCCACAACAATTCTGCATCGTAGTTATATCCGTACGCATCGCAGACAACTCGAACTCGAAGAAGCACAGCGTAAGAGCACTGAGGCCGAACTGATATGGCTCAAGAATCAACTTAACCCGCATTTCCTTTTCAATTCGCTCAACAACATCTCCTCTCTGACGCAGATTGACCCCGATCAGGCGCAGGAAGCCATCGCGCAGCTTTCGGACCTTTTGCGTTATGCGCTTTATGAGAGCCAGAAGCCGCTTGTCCCGCTTGCCGGTGAGGTGGAGTTTATGCAGAACTATATTGCTATGATGAAGCTGCGTTGTAGTGACAAGACCGAAGTGAACGAGGACTTTCAGGTTGGAACAGGCCGCGAACAGATTGCTCCGCTGCTTTTCGTCTCGTTTATCGAGAATGCCTTCAAGCACGGAACGAGCAGCAATCAGCCTTCACGCATTAGCGTTAGGTTGCATGCTGGCGATGGAAAGATTGTGTTCGATTGCCGCAATACCAATTTCCCGAAAGGGGAAAGTGACCATAGCGGTTCGGGCATTGGTCTTGAGAATACCCGTCGCCGCCTCGATCTCTGTTATTCAGGCAAGTATGTTTGGGAGCAAAAGATAGAGAATGAAGAATATTGCATCAAGATAGAGATTACTGTATGACCTGCATGATTGTCGATGACGAGCCATTGGCTGTCAAGTTGCTTGAAACATTTGTCGGACGAATCGCCGACTTGGAACTGAAAGGCTCCTTCACCGATTCCATCGAAGCATTGGATGTGCTCGCTCGTGAACCGGTGGACTTGCTCTTCCTCGATATCCAGATGCCTGACCTCAATGGGATGGAGTTGGCGCACGCTATCGATACCGAACGAACCCGTGTCATCTTCACCACGGCTTTCAAGGATTATGCTTTCGAGAGTTACGAGGTCAATGCCCTTGACTTCCTGCTCAAGCCTATCCGATACATCAAGTTTCAGGCAGCAATCGAGAAGGCTCGAAACTATTTTGCGATGAAGGAAAGCGCGAAAACTTCAGCTTCCCAGCCGTCGCAGCCAAGCAACAAGGAGGATGACTTCATCTTCCTGCGTGCCGATGGCGAGTTGCATCAGATTGCCCTTGCACGTATTCTTTACGTCGAAGGGATGAAGGATTACCTGAAATTCTTTATCGAAGGAGAGCGCAAGCCCATCGTCACGCACATGACGATGACGGCTGCTGAGGAGATGCTGCCCGAAGCGGGCTTCATGCGCATCAATCGTTCCTATATTGTTTCGCTGAGTCATATTCGCAGCATCGATCGCAACGATTGTGTCTATATCGGAGAACAGATTATCCGCGTCACTGAAGCCTACAAGGAACAATTCAATCAGTATATCACGAAAAGGACATCTAGATAATTTAGATATTCTAGATGCTCTAGATGTTCTAGATGCTCTAGATGTTTTAGATGGACTAGATTTTCAGCCTCAGTTGCAGCCAAAGGTCCTGTTGGTTATTGCCTTCGATTTCCTGCAGTCCGCTGCTGATGGTGGCTCGATTCGCATAGTTTGTCATTGCCCATTTCAGGTCCACGTTTATATGTGGGCCTATTTTTATGGTTCCTGTCACGCTGTAGCGCAACCCTTCGCCGTAGAGCATGGGCAGGCCGAAGCCATAAAGGATGGCTTTCTCGGTGAGGTAGATTCGGCTATTGTAATCGTCGGTATGGAAATAGCAGGCTTGTCCGACGAGCGAGAAGGGACAGCTTTTCCAAATCTTGCAGTTCCATACGAAGGATTGGCTTACTGCATAGCCAAAGGAATTGGTGGCCTTGCCATTCTCTTTCTTGTTATGAATTCGTGTGCGAAGTTGTGTCTTGCTGGTGAACGATTCGAAGGGTTGGATGCTGAGTATGCCATCGAAAGAGTGTCGGATATAATCCGCCTTTTGTTTGATGCGATAGCCCAAAGTTCCATTTACCTTGCGGTGAGTATAGAGCAGACGAACCATACCCTCCAATCCTTGCGAATGAGTGTCGCGAATGCCGTATTGCGGCTGTCCGAACCAGAAGTAGTCGAGCATGCTCTGCCATTGCCAATGCGCCAGGAGTTGTCCGTCGATATTCAATGTGACACCCTGTTCGCCTTGCATTTCGCTGTTTTCGCCTAGAGCGGAGCCATGGAGTTGCCGATATTTTAGGTCATAGTAGCGATAGAGAAGTGTGGAAACCCAGTTGTCGGTCAGTTTATATTGCAGGGCAGTCAGGTTTGCAATGGCTCCCTTGTCATCCATCGCAAATTCTCCACGGAGGAATCCACCCAGGGCTCTTACAGTGTAATCAGCCGAGAATTGTGCGAGTTGATGTCCCCTGAAATAATTGGTGTTGTAATACAGGTTGTTTCGCAAATAATCATATTGTAGCTGGGTATAAGTTCCGTGTATTCCCAGATCGTACCATTCGCCACGCAATCCCAGACGAGCACCCGTGACGATTTCCCAGGCGGCATGGCGATGTCCATCTTCGGTCTGGGTCCGATGGAATCCATCGGTCTGTAGTGCAGTGAGGACACGTCGGTCGCTGTGGTAAGTGCCGTCGATCTGTCGTGCCGAAAAGTAGGGCAGCAGAGAGAAGTGATTGCCCGCACGAAGATCCATTGCTGCGCCTTGCATATAGGCGTATTCGGCATTGGATGCAAAAGGTGTGATTGTGTTGCTGCGTTGTTGCGTCAGTTGACGACTCAGGTATTGTTTACCAAGTGAGAAACCTTGGTTGATGAGCAATCCGCAACCCATTCGAAGCCGGTAATGTCCGACCACGGCATCTTGCAGTTTGAGATTTGAGGCAATACGAACATCCTTGGCTCGCACAAAGGCATGCCAACTGTCGAAAGCGGGAAACTGGTGTCTCCAGGCCTCGCCTGCGTCCTTCTCCATATTGAGGCCGGCCTGCCAATGTTTGCCGAGCTGCATCCGGTAGCGAAGGCTATGATGCCACGGGTCGCCGAGATATGCCTTGTTCATCGACTGACGTCCTGTCGTCTGCTCACTATATCCCGCGCGTTGGTTCAGGGTGCGGTTGCTGCTCACGATGACGTTTTGTCTTAGTCGCCCTTGCATGAGCGAAGATGCCGTGGTGTCGCTCCAGACCACGAGGTCGCTCAGTTCGTCGAGAAGTTCGCTATAGGCGGCATCGCCCAGATTATCGATGTCAATCTGTTGTAGAATCTGTTCCTGCCAATCGAGGTTCAAGTCCTTTTGTTGCTCTTCGGTAGTATTATCCTGTGTCAAAATTGCAATTTCCTGCCCTAAAATGGGCGGGAAACACCAGTAAATACATAAAAAAAGCAAAAGATAGGACTTATTTTGCATGAATTTGATTTTTTTGCTTTATCTTTGCAGCGCAAAATGACCAGTATCTGTCGTACATACTCGTTCTCTCTGCTGATGATGCTTCTGGTGGCACTCGGCTTGTCGTATCCCACAAGGGTTGCGGCACAGGAAATCATTGTCCTTGCCGAACATCAATATCAGGCGGAAATTGATTTGCTGACGGGAGATACTATTGCCGTGGTTCAGTTGAAGGATGTCTATTGCTTCACGAAGAAGCACTTTCGTGACAAGAAGCACGAGAAGGAGTTTCTACGTATGGTTTACGATGTGAAGAAGACGCTCCCGATAGCCAAAGATGCCCGCAGGCTTATGACGCAGGCCTATTTCGACATGGAGCGTATGACAGAAACAGAGCAGAAAGTCTATTTCAAGCAGTTGGAAAAGAACCTGTTTGCCCAATACAAGCCCCGACTGAAGCGATTGAATTATCGTCAAGGCAAATTGTTGGTGCGTCTGGTGGATCGCGAATGTGACAAACAGACGTATTACATCATCCGAGAGTTCTTGGGCAAACGTCGTGCCTTCTTTTGGAATATGTTTGGCAAATTCTTTGGTGTGAGTCTGAAGGCTCAGTGGGAGCCGGATGGCAAGGACAAGGAACTCGAGGACGTTTGCATCCAGGTGGAACAGGGACTCATATAACCTTATCCCTCGAACGAATCAATATACCGTTCGTGCTTGTCCTGGAAGATGTCATCGATGGTGATAAGAATGCCCGACTCTTCGACATCGCCGAATTCATCGTTGATGGCGGTGCCGAAAGTTTTCATCGTGGGACTTAGCAGCATGTATGCGTTGACCAGTGGCGGGATATTGATGCCGAGCTTTCTCACCTCGCAGTTGAGAATCTTGTAATCATCGTGGAAGTTGTCCTTGCAGAAGAGTTTGGCCATAGCCTCGATGTCGGTGTTGGTCTCAAGAGGGTGATATGGATAAACGAGGTGATCGGGATCGGGGAAATATTTTTTCTGGAAATATAGGATCATATTGCGGCCATGCTCCGGGAAGGTTGGGTACATGGTGAACTTGCCATAGTAGTACTTGCAACCTTTCAACGTAACTGCGAGCGCACCCAGGCCGTCCCAAAGATTGTCGAGGGTGAAGAGACTGCGTGCACCACTGCGGCTCGATTGGCGATCGACAATCACAAACGAACGACCTAGCTCCATCATGTGAGGCAGATACTCGCGAATGAACTTGTCGGAGTAATAATACATATGACTGGTGGCAAGGATAGGCTGTCCCTTTTCGTCAAATCGAATGTCAGGGCCATAGATATAGCGATAACCGCCGAGGATGGCTTCTTCTTTCGGCTCCCAGACGATGAGCTGCATATAGGGCGTCTCCATATAGTCGTAATGATCGACATCACATTCGAGACCCGTGCCGCCTCCGGCTTCGCGGAAGACGATTTCACGCAGTCGGCCCACTTCGCGCATCAGGTTGGGACACTCGTTGCCATTGAAGATATAGATGTCGGTCCCTCCCTTGCGTGCATGACGCAAAAGGGTCGCCTTGTTAGCCAGCTCTTCTTTGAGAATCGCTTTGTCGATAGGAGCTATGATGGGTTGTTCCATGAGATAATTATGAGTTGTCGGAATTGTCGGAGTATACAGAGTAATCGGAGTATTCGGAGTACTCTGAGTATTCGGAGTCTTTATTTTTTTGCTAATAAATAACTTTGTTCACGCAGCCATTGTGCCCATTCTGTCGGGCTTTTGGACTTGTCGGTGAAGGTTTGCCAAGGTATGGGCTTGCCTACGGTGATAGTGAAAGTCTTGTTCTTGGCGGTCTTCATCATCTGCCAGGGCAAAAGGATGAGGCCGATGTTGAACTTCATTCCCAATTTGCGTCGAAGCCATTCCACGAAGTAGAAGGTGAAGGAATTTCGTCCCTCGAAGTGCATAGGGATGATGTCGCGCTGGCTTTCCACAGCTTGGGTGATGACCGACTTCTTCCACTCCACATCCTGTATCTTGCCGTCGATGTATCGGCTGCAGAAGCCTGCAGGGAAGTTCAGCAGCTGCATATCGAGGTCATTATATGCCTTGTCGATGGCTTCCATATCCTCGCGTTTCTGACGACCTAAGGTGTTGACAGGAAGGAAGACGGGTTGCAAGCCTACGATATACATCAGCAAGTCGTTGACGATGACCTTGAACTTGGGGAACTTGTGACCGAGGACGTTGATGTAGGAGATTCCGTCGAAAGCGCCAAGAGGATGGTTGCTGACAAATACGAAACGTCCCTCTTCCGGGATATTCTCCATACCATGGAGATTGTACTTTACGTTGAGGCGCTTGCACATGCCTTCGGCGAAATCGACACCCTCCTTGTCCTTCAGGGCGGTGATGGTTTCGTTCATCTCCTTCTGACAGATGAGCCATGCGGTGAACTTGAACAGCCACCTCGGTATCTTGGGATATTGCTTGGGGGCCTTTTGCTTGATAGCCTCCTCGACATTGATTAGTCTTGCTTCGTAAGCCATTGTCAATTAATAATTAACAATTAACAATTAATAATTAACCTTTTCCCCGTTGACCCAGGTGGCAAGGATGCGGTGGCTGAAAGTTGTGCCCTCGAATGGACTCCATCCGCATTTGCTCAGGATGTTCTCTTTGCTGACAGTGGTCGTAGCATTCGGATCGACGAGGACAAGGTCAGCATAATTGCCCACACGTATCTCTCCGCGACCCGTAAGGCCGAAACGTTCAGCGGGATGCTGGCACATCAGTTCCACAACCTTGTTCAAAGGTAACACGCCTTGCTTGCACAGTTCGAGCATGGCCAGCAGACTGAATTGTATGCTTGGCATGCCGCTGGCAGCACGCAATGCTCCTCCCTGCTTATCGCTCATGAGATGTGGGGCATGGTCGGTGGCGATGCTGAAGATGCGTCCGTCGGTCAACCCTCGGCGAAGGGCTTCGCGGTCCTGGACAGTCTTGACGGCTGGATTGCACTTGATGCGTGTGCCCAGTCGCTGATAATCCTCGTCGCAGAACCATAGATGGGATACACAAACTTCGCCGGTGATGTTTGGTGTCTCGCCCATCAGCTGGAGTTCGTCGGCAGTGGTGATGTGGCAGACGTGTAGTTGTGCGCCCGTCTCCTTGGCAAGATCTACAGCCATGCGTGTAGTCGCCATGCATGCTTCGGTGCTGCGGATCTTGGGATGATACTCCACGGGCACTTCCTGCCCGGTAAACATCTCTCGATAATGGTCGGCATTTTGGCGGATGATGTCTTCGCTCTCGGAATGGATGCCGACGACACGCTGTGTGCCGGCAAAGAGTTGGCGCAGTTTCTGCTGGTCGTTCATCAGCATGCCTCCGGTCGAGGATCCGAGGAAGACCTTGAATCCGCAAATCTCGTCACGATGTGGTGAGTCGGGCTGGCCGTAGAGGGCAAGTGCCTCGTCGATATTGTTGACAGTGATGCCGTACCACAGTCCGTAATTGACGATGCATTTCTCTTTGAAGAGACGATGCTTCTCGGCGAGCGCTTCGGGAGAGGTGGTGGTGGGCTTGACGTTGGGCATGTCGAGCACATAGGTCACGCCGCCTGCTGCTGCCGCCCGGCTTTCGCTTGCAATGTCGGCCTTTTGGGTCAATCCCGGCTCACGGAAGTGGACGTGCGCATCGATGACGCCGGGGAGGAGCCAGCACGAGGATTCCTTTGTGCAAGGAGTCTCCTGAATCTCCGCGATACGTCCATCAGCTCCGACGACCAAATTGCCGTGCACCAGGCGTCCCTCGGTAAAGATGTTGACGTCGCTTATAACTTTGGATATATTCTCGTCCATGAGCTGACCTTAAGTTTGATGACGCCGAAAACTGCTTCCGAGAATATTCCGCCCGACATCTTCGAGGTGCCTAGCACGCGATTGGTGAAGATGATTGGCACTTCGATAATCTTGGCACCCATCTTCATGGCCGTGAACTTCATCTCAATCTGGAAGGCATAGCCGCGGAAACGGATCTTGTCAAGTTCCATTTTCTCAAGCAGGCGACGCTTGTAGCAGACGAAGCCCGCTGTGGTGTCGTGAATGTCCATACCGGTGATGATGCGCACATACTTCGATGCAAAATACGACATCAGCACACGGTCCATGGGCCAGTTTACAACATTTACGCCGCTTACATAGCGCGAACCGATCGACATGTCGGCACCTTCATCCCGGCAGGCGGCCAGCAGACGCAGCAGATCATCGGGATTGTGGCTGAAGTCGGCATCCATTTCGAAGGTGTAGTCGTAGTTGTGCTCCAGACTCCAGCGGAAACCAGTGAGATAGGCAGTGCCGAGTCCCATTTTTCCTTCGCGTTCGATCATGAACAGTCTTTCGGGGAACTCGGTTTGCAACGATTTGACAATAGCGGCAGTGCCATCGGGCGAACCATCGTCGATGACCAATATGTGGAATGGTTCGCTTAACTTGAATACATAGCGAACGATATTTTCAATATTTTCCTTTTCGTTGTACGTTGGAATAATAACAAGACAACGTTCAGACTCGTTTTGTGACATAATCTGAGGATTAGTAGGCTGGCTTTGCCAGAAAATAAACGAAATTTGGTGCAAAGATACTTAGTTTTTCGCACAAATTGCTCTTTTTTTACAAAAAAAAAGGTAAAATAGTGAAATTCTTAACTGAAAAGTAGTATTTTTGCGAAAAAGTAGTTATTTTTGCAGTCTAAAATGCAGACATCGATGAAAAAATACATACATTTTTTATTTTTTATCTTGTTTTTGTCGGCCTTCGCGCAGGCGCAGGCAGCACCACGCGTCGATTACAAGGCCGAAGGTAAGCGACTGTGCCAATTGGGCAGATATCGCGAGGCCAAGCCATTTCTGGAAAAGGCCATCAGGCAGAATCCGCGATCGGGAGCATTGTGGTATCTGGCTATTGTCAAACAGCATCTCTACGATTTCGATGGTGCTGTCGAGGCACTCGAGAGTTATTTGCCTGCCCTGTCTTCTGCCGAGTGGCTCAATCGTGCCGACAGTCTGATGACGGTCCTGCAAATCGGACAGCGTGCCTACGATCACTGTCAGGATGTGGTCATTATCGACAGTTTGCGCGCTTCTAAGGATGATTTCTTTACCTATTATCGCTTGGGTTCGGAGGCTGGACGCATACAAAGTGACGGGGGTGAGCCGTATTTCGAGAATCTTGCTGCCGATTATCAGATCTTCAGCACAGGTTCTGGCCTTGAAGATCGTCACAAGTTCCAAGGTCAGTGGGACGAGCGTCATCCGATCAATGGCATCGGCTCCGAACGATTCTCGATCATTACCCCCTTCCTTCGATCCGATGGCGAGACGCTCTACTTTGCTTCCGACAGCATTCCCGGTATGGGAGGATTCGACATCTACCGCACTACCTTCAATGCCGAAGTTAATGCTTATTACGAACCTGAACGTCTGGGCATGCCGTTCAATTCGCCCTACGATGACTACATGATGGCCATCGACGAGACACATCAGGTGGGATGGTGGGCTACCAATCGCAATGCACCGACCGACAGCGTGACGATTTATCTCTTCCTGCTCGAAGAGGACCCGGTCTATCTTGACGAGCCGACTCCAAGTCGTGCCCGCATCGACGATATCGCCGAGACTTGGCGCGAAGAAGGAGGCTATGCCTCGCTCATCGCCGAACTGAAAGAAGCTCCTCAGGAGATTGTGGAGGATACCAGATTGCATATCATCATCAACGATAACAAGGTCTATACCAGCGAAGATCAGTTCCGTAATTCAGATGCCCTCAAAGCTTACCAAAGGAGTGTTGCAGTGGCGCAGATGATAGCAGATAAGGAAACTGACCTTGCTTCCCTCCGTTCGGAATATGCCAAGGCTTCGGCGGCAAATAAGAAAGCATTGGCTCCGAAGATCAAACAGGCCGAGGAATCGCTTTTCTCCCTTTATGCTCAGCTGAATCAGTCGGTGCTTCGATATCGTCGGCTTGAGCAGTGATGTCTTGATTTCTATCCTTAAAAAACTATTAATACCTTTTTAACTATCCTTAAAATTATGATTGAAACCAGTGAACTAATAATCAATGCGGATGGCAGCTGTTTCCACCTGCATGTTCGTCCCGACCAGTTGGCCGACAAGGTCATCATGTGTGGTGACCCAGGACGTGTTGACCTGATTGCCTCCTACTTCGACAGCAGGGAGTGCGAAATCTCTTCCCGCGAATTCCATACCATTACAGGTACCTATAAGGGCAAGCGCATCACGGCCATAAGCCATGGCATTGGCCCCGACAATATTGATATTGTGATGAACGAGCTCGATGCCCTCAAGAACATCGACTTCGAGACCCGTGAGATTCGTCCTGAGCATCATACGCTCGAACTGGTGCGTATCGGCACTTGTGGAGGCTTGCAGCCTTATCTGCCCTGTGGCACCAACATCGTTTCGAACATCAGTATCGGCTTCGATGGTGTCCTCAACTGGTATGCCGATCGCGACAATGTGGCTGATCTCGACTTCGAGCGTGAGCTCACCTCGTTCATCGGTTATCCGAAGAAAGCTGCCGATCCCTATGTGGTACATGCCGATGAGGATCTCGCTGCCCGCATCGCCGGCGATGATATGGTAGCTGGTGTCACCATTTCGGCAGTCGGATTCTATGGCCCACAGGGACGCATACTGCGTCTTCCGATTGCTTCTCCGCTCATCAACAAGCGCATCGAGGAGTTTGACTACAAGGGCTATCGCATCACCAACTACGAGATGGAGTCGGCTGCCCTTGCCGGCTTTGCACGTATGCTTGGCCACAAGGCCGTCACCGTTTGCCATGTTGTCGCCAATCGTGTGGCTCACGCCGCCAACGTTGATTACAAGGTGACTATGCCAAACCTCATCATCAAGGTGCTCGAGCGCATCTAGCAATTGTTAATCATTAATTGTTAATTGTTAATTGAAAGTCTGTTTATTCGGAAATAATACGCGCCCCGAGGTGGTGGAACAGGTGCGGCAGCTGATAGGTCAGTTGTCGGATGTCGAAATCGTTGAACCTGAGGAGTCCGATATGGCGCTCAGTGTAGGAGGCGATGGCACGTTCCTGCGCACTGCTGCCCGCGTTGGCGAACTGAACATTCCTATCCTTGGCATCAATGCCGGACATCTTGGCTTCCTGGCCGACGTACCGCTCGATGAACTGCAGGATGCGTTGCGGGAAGTGCTTGTGGAGGAAAAATATACGATACAGCATCGTAGGCTTCTGCAATTGGATATTCACAATTGTATCCAGAAGTATCAGAAGTATGCACTCAACGAGATTTCCATCCTGAAACGTGACCAGTCGTCGATGGTTTCCGTTTCGGTGTGGATCGATGGCACCTTCCTCAACCAGTACGATGCTGATGGGCTTGTCATCGCCACACCAACGGGTTCGACGGCATATTCGATGAGTGCCGGTGGACCCATCCTCGAACCATTGTCGCAGTGCTGGGTCATTGTGCCGATTGCGCCTCATTCGTTGACCACGCGTCCGCTCGTCATCCGCGACAGCTGCACCATCGACATTGAGGTCCATTCGCGCAATAACATCTACCTCGTTTCCGTCGATGGACAGACAGTGCACCTCACTACTCAGTCGCGTCTGACGCTCGTCAAGGCTGAACACACGTTGGGTGTGGTGCGCCGACCCGATCGTACGTTCTTCGACACGTTGCGCAACAAACTCATGTGGGGACGCGATGGACGATACCTATAAGACCATAACGCAGACCAGCGAAGGGCTGTATAAGGAGAAGATGAGCAAGTTCCTCAGCTTCGCCGTGCCATGCAGCTCTGCACAGGAAGCGCTCGATATCGTGAAGCTCTATCGCAACGAGTACTGCGATGCGCGCCATTGCTGTTGGGCCTATATGATTGGGCCCGAGCGTAAGGAATTCCGATCGAACGATGATGGAGAACCTTCGGGAACAGCGGGCAAACCGATACTCGGTCAGATCAATTCGTTCGAGCTTACCAATCTGGTGGTCATCGTCGTGCGTTATTTCGGAGGCATCAAGCTTGGCACGTCCGGACTCATCGAGGCTTATCGCACAGCTGCCCAGGAAGCGCTTTCCGTGGCACAAATCGAGGAGCGTCTTATCGAAGAAGAATTGCAGGTTGCTTTCGAATATCCGCTGATGGGCGATGTGATGCGCATCGTCAAGGAGGAGGGGGCGACGGTCCTCGCTCAGGATTTCCAACTCTCTTGCCGTCTGCACCTCAGCCTTCGTCGAGGACAGATGCCCCATATGCGCCAGCGTTTCGAGGACCTCTATGGTGCCACGATTTTAGAAGTATAGCCATCCATGGTTCGTGGTTTATGGTTCATGGTTAATTGTTATTTGTTAATTATTAATTGTTAATTATTAATTGTTAATTGAATTAATGAGAAATATTCTCCTGACACTATCTATCCTTTCGGCCTCCATCGCCACAGCATGGAGCCAGTCTGCCACCAATCCTTCTTACGTAGTTACGCAAGAGGAGATGCTGCCCGTCTTCCAGGCCAGTCTGACACCATTCAAGTATGGCTTGGTCATTGCGCCCACCGACAATAAGCACAAGATCGATTGCCCTACCGTCTATCGTGAGGGCGACAAGTGGTATATGACCTATGTTGTCTATGACGGACAGGGCGGCAAGGATGGACGTGGCTACGAGACGTGGTTGGCCGAAAGTCCCGACCTGTTGCATTGGGAGACCTTGGGCCGTGTGCTCAGCTTCATTGGCGAGGACCTCAATCACGAAGCCACCGATGTCAATCCCGATCCATATATCGACAGTTTGCGTTGGGATGCCAATCAGCGAGGCGGTTTCCCGTCGCTGCTCGATTGGAACTGGGCAGGCACATATCGCCTTCAGGAATACAATCGACGTCATTGGATGACCTACCTTGGCGGTGCTGGCACGGGCTATGAGGGCATTCGCGGACCGCTTCACATCGGATTGGCATGGACCGAAGGCGACATTACCACCGCCCATGAATGGGAAACGCTGAATCGACCCATCATTTCCGAGCGCGACGCCGACAGCCAGTGGTTCGAGCAGCTCATTCAGTACAAGTCGATGGTCTATCTCGACGAGGACAAGAGCCTGGGCACCAATTTCGTGATGTTCTACAATGCAGGCGGCATTAATCCCGAGACCAACTACAAGGGTGAACGCATCGGCATAGCCACCAGCAACGATATGCGTCTTTGGAAACGTTATCCCGGCAATCCCGTCTTCACCCACGAGAGTCAGGGCATCATCACAGGCGATGCACAGATTCAGAAGATGTATATCAAGGATGGCGTGGTGCTCGATAACCCTTCGTATGTCGAGCGTCAGGGTGCGCAGCGTCTCTACACAATGTTCTATTTCAGCGCCTTCAATCCTACCCGCGAATACAAGGCATACAACACCTTCGCCTGTTCGAAGGATCTTGTGCACTGGTACGACTGGGAAGGTCCCGATCTCATCAAGCCTAGCGAGGAGTTCGACAGCTTCTTCGCCCACAAGAGCTTCGTCGTAAAGCACGATGGTGTGGTCTATCATTTCTACTGCGCCGTCAATCAGCCCCAGCAGCGCGGCATCGCCGTGGCCACCAGCGAAGACATGGGCGAGTCGGAGGTTCACTTCCCCGAGCCACCTGTCAAGAAGAAATAACACGCTTTCATCAGAGTCTGTTTTCTGCAAAATATGAATGGATTCATCCATGCGGTTCAGCAAGGATGAATCCATTTTTTGTCTGTCTTTTTTTGTCATTTATGAAAAGCAACGTTGTCGGATAATACAAGAAAAATACGCGAAAAGAATGCAATCAATTGCATAGTCTCAGAAAAAATGCGTATCTTTGCTATGTCAAAATGCTTTGTAAGAAGGCTCTTCGGCTCATGAGAGAAACCAGTAGCTATAGAGAAGTATGAAATTGTCATTTGGACAATTTTTCGAATCAAAACAAAATAAAAATGAGAAAAGAAATCTTACGGCTTTTGACTGTATCCCTTTTTGTTATAGTGTCAGCATCAGTAGCTCATGCCCAGCAGCGGGTCATGAGCTTGGATGAGTTGTATCGTTTGGCAGATGAGAACAGTCAGAGCATCAAAGTTTACGAAACCGGTCGCGAGAGCGCGGCTGAATCGGTCAAGGCTGCGCGCAATGCTAAGCTGCCTGATGTAAATCTGAGTCTGAGCGGCTCATATATTGGCAATGTTACTCTGATGGATCGTAGTTTTTCGACCCAGGGAACCACCAAAATCCATTATGCCATCGCTCCTTATACGGGACTTGCCTCTTTGGGCAAGCAGGATACTCCTCATTGGGGCAATAATTTCGCTTTCGAGGCATCGCAGGTTCTCTATGCAGGTGGAGCCATCAGCGCGGGCATTCGTATGGCAGAACTGGGCGAACAGATGGCAATGCTCGATGTGCAGAAGAATCGGCAGGAAATGCGATTCCTGCTTACTGGCTACTATCTCAATCTCTACAAATTGGACAATCAGATCAAGGTGCTCGATAAAAACATCGAACTCACCCGCGAATTGCTCAAGAATATGGAAGCACGCGTGGAACAGGGAACTGTTCTCAAGACTGCTGTCACGCGCTACGAATTGCAGTTACAGACCCTTGAACTCAACAAGACCCAGCTTTGTGATGCTGCCAGCATCCTTAATCATCAGTTGGTTACCACGCTTCACCTGCCCGAGACTACAGTCATTATGCCCGATACCACTTTGCTCACAAACTTTTTGCCCAATAGCGAGGAGTCGCAAGTCACCTGGCAGGAACTGGCAGCCCAAAGCAACGTAGGACTCAAGCAGGCAAGTCTTGCAACCGAACTTGCCGAGCAGAAGCTCAAACTCGCCAAGTCTTCCTATCTCCCTCATCTCGCGCTCGTTGCCGAGGACCATTTGAGTGGTCCTTATACCAATGACCTTATCCCCGTGGATGCAAATGCCAACGCCTGGTTTGTAGGACTCGGCGTGCAGTACGAGTTGTCGAGCCTTTGGAAAAACAATCGTAATGTCCGTAAGGCACGTCTTGACGTTCGCAAGGCCGAGGAGTCATTTGCCTTGGCTCGTGAAGGTGTCAAGAATGGTGTGCAGGCCAACTATGTGGGTTTCGTGACTGCATTTACCGAAGTCCGAACCCAAGAGAAAAGTGTAGAACTTGCCGACCAGAACTATGCCGTCACGCTGAATCGTTACAAGAATGATCTGGCATTGCTTACCGACATGCTCGATGCTTCAAGTGTGAAGCTTAGTGCCGACCTCTCTCTTGTCAATGCTCGCATCAATCTCCTTTACAATTATTATAAACTGAAGTATATTAGTCACACTTTATAAAAAATATGAAACTCAATCCAAGACGCCTAGCCTACGATATCGTCGTAGCAGGTCTTATCATAATTGGTCTTTGTTATGTCGTCGGCCGCTTTGTTCATCTAGGCAATGTTGAATGGACCGACAATGCCACTGTGCGTCAGCACATCACGCCCGTCAACACCCGTGTTCCAGGCTTCATCAAGGAAATCCGTTTCGAGGAATACCAGAAAGTAAGGAAAGGCGATACTCTCGTTATCATCGAGGATGCCGAGTTCCAATTGGCCTTGGCTCAAGCCGAAGCAGGTCTTGCCAATGCCATGGCTGGCAGCAAGGCCACTGCAACGGGAATTCGCACTACCAGCAATAATCTTCGAATCAACGATGCAACCATTACCGAGGTTCGCGTGCAAATGGAACGTGCCAAGCGCGAACTCGATCGCTTTGACCAATTGCTCAAGGAGGATGCTGTGACACGTCAGCAGTACGACAACGTCAAGACTGCCTACGAAGCCATCAAGGCAAAATACGAGCAGGTGACGAGTGCCAAAAACACAACTTCGCTCGTTCGTGACGAGCAGGGACATCGTCTCACCCAGTCTGAGGCTGCCATCCGTGTCGCCGAAGCGCAGCTCGATATGGCGCGACTCAACCTTTCCTACACCGTCATCGTGGCTACGGCTGATGGCGTGCTGGGTGCCAAGGATATTCATGTGGGACAACTCGTCAATCCCGGACAGACGATGGTCGAGATTGTTGACAAGGAAGATCTCTGGGTCATCGCCAACTTCCGCGAGACACAGATGAAACATGTCCAGGTCGGATTTCCTGTAACGCTTACGGCCGATGCCGTACCTGGCGTTGAATATTCAGGCGTTGTGGAAAGCATCTCCGATGCCACAGGTTCAGCCTTCTCAATGATTCCCACCGACAATGCTAC
The DNA here is from genome assembly GCA_045545875.1 of Bacteroidales bacterium. Taxonomy (GTDB): domain Bacteria; phylum Bacteroidota; class Bacteroidia; order Bacteroidales; family UBA3663; genus Liminaster. Next base: position 6,796 of record JAZQBS010000123.1, on the reverse strand, counting down.
AGGCAATTTTGTCAAGATAGAGCAGCGCATACCCGTCCGTATCAGCCTCAAGGGCAACTCTGCAGAAACGTTGGAGCTTCTTAAGGCTGGTTATAATCTCGAAGTGGAGGTGAAATATTGATGAAGAAACCTTTTGTTATCCCATCGTTCAAGGGATTCGTGCCTGCCCGTTTCCAACCTTGGATTTACGTCTTCATTGCTGCCTGTTTTCAGCTCAGTGGAGGTCGTTATTTGGGTGCACTGGGTTATATGGTAGGCGAGGAGCAGTTGATGCGTGAGGACCTGTTGATGGCTCTTTATTGCAACCTGACGGGCATGGCAACCTATTTCCCGCTGCTCTTCCGTATGAAGTTCCGCTTCACCAACAAGTCGTTGCTCATGGCTGCGGCCATTGGTGTGCTACTGACTAATCTGTTCATCCCTTATGTGACTTTCCGTCCCTTGCTATGGGCACTTTGTTTCATTGAGGGTATTTGTAAATTTCAGGGTACCTTCGAATGCATCTCGAACATCCAGCTATGGTTTACGCCTAAGCGCGACTTCCGTGTCTTCTTCCCCATATTGCATCTTTTCATCATGGGTTCGATGAATCTGTCGAGTTGGATTGCTGTTAATTTCGCCTTCGAATGGGACGATTGGCGTCTCACTCATTGGTTTATCGTAGGTCTGATGCTGGTTGTACTGCTCATCCTTGTCACATGTACACATAGGGTCCGCATCTTCCCAAAGACCCCTCTTTGGGGCATCGATTGGGCGGGTTATGCACTTTGGAATGCCCTTTGCTTCCAAGTTTGCTACTTGATGGATTATGGCGATTGGATGAACTGGTTCGACAGTCCTGTCACTTACACCCTTGTCGGCACCATCTGTCTCACTCTTGCCCTTATTATCCATGGCACACACATCAAGCCACATGCCTATATTTCGCGAAAGGCTTTTCACTTCCACAATGTGAAGGGTATCCTGGTGCTCATCACGCTCTTTGAAGTATTGATGGCTGCCGAACGTGTGCTTGAGGAAATATTCCTTGAGGAAGGCCTGGGCTACACCGACTATACGGGATCTTCACGTCATCTGGTGGCTTTCTTGGCATCGGTGGTCGCCTGTGGAGTGGCGTACTGGTGGATGAAGGTGCGTCGTTGGGGATTCATCCGTCTGGGAGCAGTTGCTGCCGGTTTCGGCACGGCTTATCTTATGCTGATGTATTTCCTCATTGATCCAGGGCTCAATCTGCAGGCTCTTTATCTGCCCGTCTTCTGTCGTGCAATGGCAGCCACTTTGATGAGCATCATGCTGATGACGCAGCTCAACTTCTCGGTCGATTTCCATACATTCTTCCAGAGCCTTTCGTGTTTCAATATGATTCACATGATGGGCGGCGGAGCCATCGGCAGTGCCATATATAGCCGGCTTTTCAGTTTGGCAGTCGGTGATTCCTTTGCACGTTATACTCCTTCGCTCAACGAGGTGGCGTTTTCGCGCAGTCCATTCAATTTGGGCGAGTTTATGGAGCATTTCTCCGCTGATATGCTTATGGTCGGCGTACGCGAGATTTATGGATATGCCGTCTATGCAGGCATTATTCTCATTCTCCTGTATCTCATCTACGATACACCGGCACGCCGCTATCGAATCTATCGAATCGAAAACTGGCACAATGTGGGTCGTCGTTTCTTTGCTCCAATTGTGCGTCGTAAGGTGGCTCAAACAAGGTGAAAAGCGGGAATCATTCCCGCTTTTCGCTTTTTTTTTTCTATAAAAATGCTTAAAAAAGAGAAATTGGTAAATATATCAGTAATAAATATCAGCGATTTTATTAATAATTTTCGTATCTTTGCGGCGTAAAATTGAAGAATATCGTTTTATAAATCATCAAGGTTACTTTTAAAATGTTACAAAAACTGACTCTTTGTCTCTTTTCTCTAAGTGCGGCCAGTGTGATGGCCGCTGAAACACTTTCGTCCGACAGCATTGCTTACGACCGCAATATCGACGATGTTGTGGTGACTGGTACGCGTGGTGCTGCCGACATTCGTCATCTTCCTATCACCATCAGCGTGGTGGGTGAACAGAAACTCAACGAACACGAGCGCATCAATGTTCTGCCCACTTTGATGGAGCAGGTGCCTGGCCTGATGGTCACCAGTCGTGGTGTGATGGGCTATGGCGTCAGCACGGGTGGTTCGGGCGGTATGATGCTGCGAGGCATCTCGTCGGGAGCTGGCCAAATGATGGTGCTCGTCGATGGACATCCGCAATATCAGGGCATCTATGGTCATTCCATCTCCGACAGTTATCAGACTATGATGACCGAGCGTGTCGAGGTGCTTCGTGGCCCTGCATCTTTGCTCTATGGTTCGAATGCCATGGGCGGCGTCATCAATATCGTCACTCGTGGCATGCATGAGGATGGTGTGCGTTCTGGCATCCGTTTGGGAGCGGGAAGTTATGGCACCCTGCAGGCCGATGCCTACAATCAAGTTCGTTCGGGTCGATTCTCAAGCACCGTGGCTGCCCAATACTCGCGGAGCGACAATCATCGTCCCAATATGGGCTTCGAACAATATGGCGGATACGTGAAACTCAATTACGATCTCTCTTCACATTGGAACGTCTATGCCGATGCCGACGTCACTCACTTCAATTCGTCCTATCCCGGTGCAGTGGGTGCCGAGATGCTTGAAGCTGACCAGTGGATCACCCGTGGCGTGGCAAGCCTGGGTATCGAGAATCATTATGCTCGCACCAGCGGACGTCTCAGCGTCTATGACAACTTCGGTCGCCACAAGATCAACGATGGTTATAGTGCCAACGGAGGCAGCCCTCAGTCACGTTTCTTCCGCTCAAAGGATGCATTGGCAGGTGTCAGCTGGTACCAGCGAGCCAACCTTTGGAAGGGCAGCAACCTCACTTTCGGTGTAGATTATCAGCACATCTATGGACGTGCATATTACACCAGTCGTCAGACAGGCGAAGTACTTGAGACACAAAACAAGCAGAGCGGCCACGTCCATAACAACGAATACGGAATCTATGTCGATTTGCAGCAGGACATCGCTTCGTGGCTCACAATCGATGCCGGCATTCGCTACGACAACCACACCATCACGGGTGGTCAATGGATTCCACAGGGTGGTATCGTGATTCGTCCCATCGAAACGGGTGAATTCAAGGCAATGGTGGGCAAGGGATTCCGTAATCCCACGATGCGTGAGATGTACCTTTATCCTCCTTCGAACACCGACCTTGAGCCCGAGAGTCTAATGAGCTACGAGCTCGCCTGGCGTCATCGTGTGATGGACGGAAGCTTCATTTATGGCCTCAACCTCTACTACATCAAGGCCGACAACATCATTCAGACCATCCAGCGACAGAATGTAAACACGGGTGAGCTTGAGAACAAGGGTGTCGAAATGGATGCCACTTGGCGTATCAACGAACACTGGAGCCTCAACACCAATCACAGCTATCTCGATATGGAGAATCCGATTGTGGCAGCACCTCGCTACAAGGGTTTCTTTGGCGCCAATTTCCAGCAGGGGAAATGGAGCGTAGCTGCCGGATGGATACAGGTCTGCGGCCTTTACAAGGCTGTGGGCGAAAACGAGGAGAAGGAGACATTCTCGCTGGTCAATGCCACCATTAACTATCAACTCGCTCCTACGTTCAAACTCTGGCTCAAAGGCGACAATCTCTTGGCTCAGCAGTACGAGATCAATTCAGGTTATCCCATGCCCAAGGCCACTTTCATGGCAGGCTTCTCGTTCGACTTCTGATTATTGCAACCCAATAAAAACAGGCGTAAACCCATTGTTTATGCCTGTTTTCTCTTTTTTACCACCAAAAATCACTCACTCATCTTCCTCATCGTTGTGTTCGCACTCGATGTCATCTTCCATCTTCTCACTTTGCGATAGCACGGGCTTCATCCCGTCCCATTTGAATGTGTGGATGTAATGGCCTCGTTCTCCGAATTCGGTAATCTGGAACTCCTTGCCTTCTTCTGGCAAATCATAATAGTATTTTGTTTCCTCCGTTGTTCGGAAACCATCAATGATCTGTGGTTCGGGAGTAAGGGTATGCTTTTTCGGGTCGTAGTCGTAGAAGCATACGAAATGGATGTTGGGGTATTTGTTTGTCCCGCCAAAGTATATTCCCAGCAAGCGGTTACCATTGGAACGCGTCCAGTAACAGGCCCTCATGAATTCGAGACGTTCGGCATTGCCCCACCAATCAACCGAAACAAAACCGTTCTTCGGTTTGTTGCGCACAACAATCTGATCATTCTCATAGGAGTCTCTGCCATCCACGCCTTTCTTCATGGTCTGGATGGCAGCATTAAGCATCCATGTGGGCCATTTCTGATTGAAGCAGTCGAGCATTGAGACGAGTGAACCATTGGCCACCCCGCTCAGTGTAATATTTTCCCATTCGTTGGCTATAACCTCCAGCTCGGTAGAGCCACTGAACATGCTTTGCCCAGCTCCTCTCGTGTAGGACATCAGTGTGATTAATGCCAGTAAAATGATCTTCTTCATGATAGTAATGTTTTAATCGAAATGTGTGCCGCAAAGATAAAGCATATTTGTGGAATCTGCAAGAAAACAAATTAATTTGTTACTATAAATAGGCGTAAACCCAACGTTTACGCCTATTTTCTCATTTTTCTGCCCCCAAATGCACTGAATGTCAGAAAAAATTAGTATATTTGCCCCGAAATATGGGCTTATTCCGTCTGTTCCTTCACTATTGTGTGACGGAGCTCAGCGAAGCTGTGGAAAGTGGTCGATAAACATGATTTAGTTCAAGAAATGGTCGATAAATGGTCGATAAAGCCTGCGCTAGCCCAAAAAATGGTCGATATTTTGTCTTTTGTGGACGATAAAAGGAATCACTTCGGCTATCTGGAAGCGCATGGTGGAAATAAAAATCGCACGTTTAGTAAACATCAATAGATAGATTCGGAGAAAGGAACCGTTGGTTCGGAGAAAAGTTCGGAGAAAAACAAAGTCATTATTGCAGCTGTCAAGTGAGTTCCAAATGCAACGGAGCAACCGCCCCCACCTATAGCAAGCAGCGCATCGTGCGCAACACCGGCCTGCTCTACGGACGCATGCTGCTCACGGTGTGGTTCAACCTTTGGGCCACGCGACTCACTCTTGCGAATCTGGGAGTCGATGACCTGGGTGTCTTTGGCGTTGTGGGATCGGTGGTGTCGATGTTCGCTGTATTCAGCAATGGCCTCACAACGGCGGTGCAGCGATTCATCACCTACGAATTGGGACGAGGCGAAAAGGGAGAGGTGGACCGAGTGTTCAGCACGTCGCTCAATGTTTTGCTGCTTCTTGCGCTTGCAACCGTCATCATTATCGAACCAGTTGGTCTTTGGCTCATCAATCATAAGTTGAATATCCCCGCGGGAAGTCTTACAGCGGCACATTGGGTCTTCCAGTTCACGGTGCTGGCTTTTCTTTTCGAAATCATCGCCATTCCTTATAACGCATTGGTCATCGCTCACGAGAAGATGGATGCCTTTGCTGCCATCTCGATTCTGAAGGTTCTGCTCACTTGTGCTGCGGCTTGGTCATTGAGCCTCTTCGCCAGCGGAAGGCTCATCGTCTATGGAGCCTTGATGGCTGCCATCGCCATTTTCATCCGTATCATCTATCAGGTCTATTGTCATCGTCATTTCGCTGAGGCACGCTATCATTTCAGCATCGACCGTGCGAAGATGGGCGAAATCTCACGATTTGCAGGCGTTTCGACGCTCGGAGGCATTCTTTACACCATTAGTGGCGAAGGCATTATGCTGGTAATCAATTGGACGTTTGGCGTGGCCATCAATGCGGTCTATACCATCGCCTTGCAGCTCAAGAACATGATTCTCTCGTTCGCCCTCAACCTCTTTAAGGCTATACAGCCCCAAATCACCAAGACTTATGCTGAGGGCGCTCTGGACGTACATCGCCGACTTGTATATAGCGGCTCCAAACTCGAGGTTTATCTCATTTATTTCCTGATGCTACCCTTTCTGTGTCGAACGGAGCAGATCATGGCATTGTGGCTTGGCGACGTCCCCGCCTATGCGGTTTCCTATGCGCAAGGCATAGTCTTCATAAGTCTAACCTATGCTGCTTTTGAACCCATCCGCACCGCAGTCCTGGCAACGGGTCGAATCGTGAAGTTTATGCTTATTCCCGATAGCCTCATCCTGCTTGTCCTGCCCATCAGTTATCTGGTGGCGAGAATGACAGGCAGTCCTACGTGGATGCTCGTTTCGATTGTCGGGTTGGAGATGTTCGCCTGTGCCTTGCGAGTCTGGTTGGGAGCACAGGTCTCTGCGCTTCGCGTCAGGGAGATTCTCTCGCGCATCGTCCTTCCTGCGGCGGTGGTCGCTCTTGTCGATGCCGTGTTGTGCTATTTCCTCTCGTGCTTGCTTCCCGACGACCTGTGGGGCCTCATCCTCCTCGTCTTGCTCAACAGTCTCCTCTTGCTCTGCATCATCTACACAATCGGATTAAGTGTCGAGGAACGTCGAAGCATCCTTTCTTTGCGCAAAAAAAGTGTTCGTGAACAAACGTAAGTACCCTGTTGCTGGCGGAGTCCAATTCACTAACGTAAATTGGACCGCTCCAGTTGGAGCATACAGATTTGATACACCAAATATGTATGCCGCGATGTGCGGAGTCCAATTCACTAACGTAAATTGGACCGCTTCGATTGGAGCATACAGATTTGATACACCAAATATGTATGCCGAAGTCGGATCGTAGCCATGTCGTTCTGTGAGCCAAGG
>JAZQBS010000122.1:0-5489 GCA_045545875.1 Bacteroidales bacterium | reverse complement strand
TATGACAACTCCTTGGCTCACAGAACGACATGGCTACGATCCGACTTGGATATGATGAAGTTCGACGACATCCTCATCCAGAAGCTGCAAGGTTGCTCCAACACCGAACGCTTGGCCCTGAATCGCCAAGGCCTCACCATCGAACTGCTCGAAGCCGACAAGGCCGAATACCAGGCTTGCCGTGAGGCGCTGCGCGATGCCATAAACAACGTTTTCCTCCACGTCAAGACAAGTGCCGACGATCCCAAGGCAGGACGCACACCCAGCTCGATGACGGGCCCCGGCAACCACATCCTCTATCCCGATTCCGTCTTTTACAGCAACAATAGCGTCACCGCCAACCTTCTGCCTTGGGCGTTCGGCATCGTGCCCGACGAACATGCTGCCACTGTCGAACGTTGGATCATGCGTAAGCATCTGCTCCTCCCTGGTGACACGCCCGAACTGCGCGGCATCGACGGACACATCCAGTGTGGCGTCATCGGCATGTCGTGGCTGTTGCGCGGTCTTGCCGATATGGGCCGTCAGGACCTCGCCTGGATGCTCGCCACCGTGAAGAGTTATCCCGGCTGGGGCTATATGGCCCTGCACGGAGCCACCACCATCTGGGAACTTTGGAACGGCGACACCGCCAACCCTCGCATGAATTCAGGCAACCACATCATGCTGCTCGGCGACCTCATTCCTTGGTGCATGGAGAACGTGGGCGGCATCAAGGCCGCGGCTCCCGGCTTCAAGGTCATCGACTTCTCGCCCAACTTCGAAGTGGAGGAACTCGACGAGGCTTCGGCCAGCTACAAGACACCCTACGGACTTGCTTCCAGCCATTGGCAGAAGACTGACCGACAGCTCACATGGGACATCACCATCCCCTGCAACGCGACGGGACAAGTCACGCTGCCGTATAATGTAGTTGGTTTGAGAGGTTCGAAGGGTTCGAAAGGTTCGAAAGGTTACTTGCCCACAACACCTCAAACTCCTCAAACCCCTCAAACTCCTCAAACCCCTCAAACCCTCACCCTTGGTTCCGGCCATCACCATCTCGTCTATGACCTCGACCCCGCCCTGCCCCTGCGCGATTATTATAAAGGTGGAGCCTACGAGCGCCAGTATGCCGACAGTCTCAGTCGCGATCGTGAGGGCATCATCTGCGACCAGTTCATCTATGACTTCCAGAATGCTGCCCATCCATCGTGTCACAGCGCCTCCATCGCCGAACTCAAGAATGGTGACCTGCTCTGCACCTTCTTCCTCGGTGCGCGCGAAGGCGCTCCCGACGTCTGCATCTACACTTCGCGCAAACCCAAGGGCAAGGACCAGTGGGAACCTCTGCAACTCGTTGCCAATGGTGACCTGCGCGAAGGAGCCAAGCCTTTCGGCACCGAGATCGACAGCACGCTCACCACGCCCATCGAGACGAACGTGAACCGCAAGGCTTGCTACAATCCTGTGCTCTTCCAGATTCCCGGCGGCGACCTCCTTCTTTTCTACAAGATTGGCAAGAACGTACGCGATTGGACAGGTTATATGATGCGTTCGAGCGACAACGGACACACGTGGAGCAATCCGCGTCAGGAGCTCGTCGCAACCGCCAATCCCACACCAAGCTCACAGCTTTCCCCCGTGCAATGTAGCGACAGCCTGCTTGGCGCCATCAAGAACCAGCCCATCTATTTGCCCAAGGGCTTCCGTTGCGCCAATGGCACGGTGCTCCAAAAGGCTCGTATCCTCTCCCCGTCGAGCAAGGAGACAGGCACCGCCTCGAAGGAGAAGTCGGGACAATGGCGCAGCTACATCGAGATGAGCGAAGACGACGGACAGACGTGGGCGCTTTACGGTCCCGTTCCCGAAGAACCGAAGATCGGCACCATCCAACCTGCCCTGCTCGTTCATAAGGATGGACGAATACAGATGCTCTGCCGCACCCATCGGCCCAAGGATACCGAGAGTCATCTGGCTCGCATTGCCACAGCGTTCAGCGAAGATGGAGGACTCACCTGGGGACCTATGCGACTGCTCGACGACGTGCCCAACAACAACTCTGGCATCGATGCCGTGACGTTGCCCGACGGAACGTTTGCAATGGTCTATAATCCCTTCTCGCTCGTTCCCGGACCCGACAAACCGCTGCGCAACCCTACGTGCATCGCTACCAGCACCGACGGTATCACGTGGACACACCGTCTCACGCTCGAATCTTCGCCCATCAGCCAGTACAGTTATCCGTCGCTGCTGCTTGGCAAAGATGGCACACTGCACGCCATCTATACTTGGCGTCGTCAGGGCATAAAATACCAGCAAATAAGGCTCAAATAGACCCATAGACGGCTCCATTTGTAAAAAATCCTTAAAAAAATGGTTTTTTTGGATGAAATATTTGGAGCGTTCGAAAAAAGTCCCTATCTTTGCATCGTGAGTAATTCCACAAAACTTCATAAAATGAGAGAAAGGGCTGACGACTGTCGTGAGACGGGCGTCAGTTTTATTAAGAAAGTATTCCTAACGACTAAATAATTACTATTATGGCAAAACAAATCACCGATCAGAATGCCAGCGAAATCCTGGCAAGTGACAAACTCGTAGTTATCGACTTCTGGGCAACATGGTGTGGCCCCTGCCAGCGCCTCGGCCCCATCATCGAGCAACTCGCTGAGGAGTATGAAGGCCGTGCAGAAATCTGCAAGTACAATGTGGACGAGGGTGAAGACCTCACCATCAAGTACGGCATCCGCAACATCCCCGTTGTCATGCTTATCAAGAATGGCGAAGTTGTCGGCAAGAAAGTTGGTCTCGCTGCCAAGGCAGACCTCCAGAAGCTGATTGACGCAAATCTTTAACAAGAGATTCTAAGGGATATTAAGGGATTCTAAGGGATATTTGGGGACGAATGTCAATAGAGTCCCTTATTCACCATATTGACAAGGCGATGGTATCGTCCCTTAATATCCCTTAATATCCCCAATATCCCTTAATATCCCTTAACTAACAATGCAAATCGAAATCTGTTTCTCTCCCAGCCTAATCCATCTCTATGAGCACCGCGACAGCGTCGTGGTGGTGACCGACGTGTTCCGTGCCACCACAACCATCTGCACGGCTTTTGCCAACGGTGCATCCTATATCATTCCTGTTGCCACCGAGCAGGAAGCACTTGCCTATAAGTCCTTGGGACACCTTGTGGGTGCTGAGCAGGCTACTGAACGCTGTTCGTTCGCTGATTTCGGTAACTCTCCTTCCGAATATTCTGTCGATAAGGTCAACGGCAAGTCCATCGTCTTCATGACCACCAATGGGACAAAGGCCATCAAGGGCGCTGCCGACTGCTATCAGCTACTCATCGGTGCTTTCGTCAACCTGCGCGCCCTCACCGAACGTATTCTCTCCCTAGGCAAGGACGTGCTCATCGTCTGCTCGGGTGCCAACGGCCGCATCTGTCTGGAAGACTCCCTCTTCGCCGGCGCCCTCACCAGCACGCTGCTTGCCGAAGACGGTGTGGAAGCTGCCAGCGATGGCGCACGCATGGCCGTCGCCCTCTGGCATCAGGCAAACCGCGACTTCTCGAACATCCTCCTCCAGAGCGAACATGCCCGCCGCCTCATCCAGCATGGCTTCCGCGCCGACATCAACTACTGCCTGCGTCGCAGCATCTTCGGTGTCGTCCCCGAACTCCAAGGCGACAAACTCATCGTCCGCAAAGAATAAGAAAACCATGGCACAATTAGGACAATACAATACGCTGAAAGTGGCGAAGATCGTTGACTTCGGCCTGTACCTCGATGGAGGTGAAGGGGTCGAGATACTCATGCCCAAACGCTACATGCCGCAGGATGTCAAGGTGGGCGACGAACTGAAAGTCTTCGTCTATCAAGACGCAGAGGCACGTCTCATCGCCACCAACGAGCATCCCTACGCCACCGTAGGGCAGTTCGCCTATCTGAAGATCAACAGTGTGAATGCCGTCGGCGCTTTTGCCGACTGGGGCACGTCGAAGGAACTGCTCATCCCCCATCGCGAACAGGCGCAGAAGATGGAGGAAGGACGCCGATACATTATATATATTTATATAGACCAGCTGTCGGGCCGCATCGCAGGCACCGCCAAGATAGACAAGCATCTAGGCAACGTGCCGCCCGCCTACGAGGAAGGTCAGGAAGTCGAAGCTCTCGTCTGGAAGCAAACGAACCTCGGCTACAAGGTCATCATCAACAATCAACATGCTGGCCTCCTATATCATAACCAGATCTTCCAGGAGCTGCACATCGGCGAACGGCTGCGTGCCTGGGTCAAAGGTGTGCGCGAAGACGACAAGATCGACCTCAGCCTCCAGCCTATCGGCTATCGTCAGATGATCGATCCTGCCGAGGCCGCCATCCTCAAGGCTCTGCATCGTCGCAACGGCTTCCTCCCGCTCACTGACCACTCCACGCCCGAACTCATCGCCTCCGAGCTTCAGATGTCGAAGAAGACCTTCAAGAAGGCCATCGGCGCCCTCTACAAGCAGCAGCGCATCTCCCTGCTCGCCGATGGCATCCAGCTGCTGGAGGGTGAAGGAGAATAACGCATTCTTTTTATCACGAATTAGAGAATTTGAGAATTACATATTGATACACCAACTTGACAAAAATGGCTATCAATTGTATTTTGATAATCTAATAATCTTAGATGAGCATCAAAAAAGTTGCATGATATGTAAACATTTTATATCTTTGTACCAATGAAAGGTGAAAGAACCATATTAGCATACAAGAATTACTTCAGCGACTTCATCGGCACACTTACTGATGCCGAAGCTCGCAAAGTATTCTATGTTATTGATATGTTGAAGACTCAAGAACGTGTCAATGCCAAGTTTGTAAAGTATCTCCGTGACGAGATTTTTGAGCTTCGTGCTGAGCACAACAGCAACATTTTCCGTGTGTTTTTCATCTTTGATGAAGGCAATGTGGTAATGCTTTTCAATGGCTTTCAAAAGAAAACTCAAAAGACACCACAAAGCGAAATTAATAAAGCGATACAAATAAAGAAAGAGTATTATGCAGGAAAGGAATGACATTATTAGCGTTGATGCCATGATGGATGAACGCTTCGGAAAAGTGGGGACACCCGAGCGGGAAGCATTTCGCAAGGAAGCATATTCATATTGTGTAGGGCAAATTATTAGCGATGCTCGTAAGCGCGAGAAGGTCACTCAACAGGAACTGGCACAACGTATAGGCACCAACAAGTCGTATATATCTCGCGTAGAGAATGGAAGCATCGAGCCAGGAGCTGGTATGTTCCTCCGAATTCTCGGTGCTCTTGGCTTACGATTTGAAGTATCCCAAACTATAGCGTTAGAATAGTTGTATTCATCTCGGGAACGCCAGGAACGGCAAGGTGATATCGACGAGGTGCTTGTACCCTTCGACATTCGGATGAAGTGCGTCCTTCTGATAGTATCGCCCATAGTTGCTGTGCGTGAAGCCCGAGCGACGGAAGAGGTCGAGGTA
>JAZQBS010000121.1:0-12392 GCA_045545875.1 Bacteroidales bacterium | reverse complement strand
GCCGTATGCCGAACGGCACGTACGGTGGTGTGAGAGGTCGGTAAACGTGAAAGTAGGAGATAAACGTCTACGATTAGCGTTTACCTCCTACTCGATTGTCAATCCGAGGTATTTTCCAATTTTTTCCTACATATTTTTGTTAAAATATTTGGAAATTCTTAATAAAAGCATCATCTTTGCATCCGAAAACACATAAACTTATGAAAAGATTAGACGTACTATTGCTATTTGCCTTTGCATCATTATGCACTTCAATGATGTCGCAGGAAGTCAGTGTCGATGTTGCCAAGGGCCGTGCCATTGATTTCCTTTCTAGTCAGTCTGTAGGTCCCAAGTATGCCAAGGGAACTGCATCATCCTCCGACCTCAAGCTCGCCTACACCTCGAAGAGCGAGGGCAAGACCTGCTTCTACGTCTTCAATGTCGGTGACGACGATGGTTTTGTCATCGCAGGTGGAGACGAGTCTGCCCGGCAGATCCTTGGTTATAGCACCTGCGGCTCCTTCGACTACGACCAGGCCCCCGACAATTTCCGTTGGTGGCTCAGCCAGTACACCGAGCAGATTGCCCATGCTGAGGCTCCTTCCCAGGAAGCCCTTGCTGCCGCCGCAGCCTATCGTGCCAAAGCCGCCCAGACGCGTGAAGACGTCGCCCCGCTTATGGAGACCTTTTGGAACCAGACTTATCCATATAATAGTGAGATTCCCGTCTATGAAAGCAATGGCGCGCGCTACCTCACCGGTTGTGTGGCAACTGCGATGGCTCAGGTGATGAAACGTTGGAATTATCCCGAACATGGCACAGGTAGTTTCTCTTATACGGATGATGGTCATACATTTTCAGCCGATTTCGGCAATACGACTTATGACTGGGACAACATGCTCACATCATATAAGGGAAGACCTATTACCGACGATAATATCAAGGCTGTCGGCACGCTGATGTATCATGCCGGTGTCGCTTTGAAAATGAATTATGGTGTAGGTGAAAGTGGCGCTGGTAGTTTTAGTATTGGACCAGTATTGGTAAAGTATTTCGGTTATGACAAGTCTGTTCGCTTTGAAGACAGGCAATATTTTACCGATGAAGATTGGGAGGAATTGATCTACAATGAGCTTTCTGCAGGTCGTCCTGTGCCTTATTCTGGCAGCGAAGCCGGCAGCTATTCTGGACATGCATTTGTCTGCGATGGCTACCAGGCCAGCACCAACATGTACCATATAAACTGGGGATGGGGTGGCGTTTACAACAATTATTTCACCTTGAGAGGTGATAATACGCTCGTGCCCTCTGGCTTTGGCACCGGAGGTTATAATCAAGGTCAAGAGGTTATCGTCAATATCAAGCCGGATGAAGGAGGTGAACCCACTCCTCAAATTGTGCTCTCACAATCGTTCTACGTGTCCGATCCTATGTCCATGATGGTTAATAACAAGACGGAAGTAGACCACTATACCTATGACCCGGCAATGGGTAGTCAGACAATAAAATACTACATCAATTTCACGAATAGAAGTTGTGTGTTCAATAATGCTAGTCATTTCCCTGAAGACGTTAATGTGAAAATTCAAGGAGGTGTTAAAGTCGTTGAACGTGAATCCTCGACAGTCAAATATTACAATATTGGCGATCCGATTGTTCTGAAGAGTTATGATGCTGCACCGGCAATAAATAACAATATGGGCAATGGTTCAATCAGTTTCAACCTCCTCACCGATTTTGAGTACAATGGCACTTATGAGTTTCTTCCTGTTTTTCATGTCGAAGGCTCCGAAGAGTGGAAGGATATCCTGGTCCCAAATTTCGAGACCATACCGACCGTCACCATCATGGGAGCCGAGAACCGGACCCCTGGAAATGTGCATTTCCTCATCAGCAACTCGGATGTGATGGTCAAAGAGACTGTCCAGATCACGCACGACAGCAATTATCAGGGAGCAGTTACCTATAGCTCAAGCAATCCCGCTGTCGCTACTGTCGACGAACAAGGTGTCGTTACTGGAGTCTCTTTAGGAACAGCTGTGATTACGGTGAAGGGAGAAGCTGACCCCGATCGGCGCTATCTCGCTACCGAAGCGACCTTTGAAGTCCAGGTCTTAGATAAGAATGATCTTCATTTTGCAATCAGTAAATCGAATAATTATGTTATAGGCGATGAAGTTGGAATAACATGGGAAAGAGATTATGATGGAACACCGACCTTCACTTCGTCCGATACGAAAATTGCAAAAGTCGATACGAAGGGAAAGATTACGTGTGTGGGCGAAGGAACAGTTACAATCACGGCTGTAGCTCCCGAGTCTCCCCATTATTGGGAAAGTCTGGCTTCATTCACCCTCACGGTTTATCCGTTGAAGGTAACTTTCATTGAAGAACCCCATTTCAACAACGACAACAATACATACAGAAATGACGTAGTTATGCATTATAAGGTAAGGAACGATTGTGGCGTGACGCACAATATTACTGTTTCTGCTACCGTGTATTTAACAGAGTCATTAATTGCAGGCCCCGGTAAAAAACATCTTTCCGTCCCCGATGGCGGTGTAGTTGAAGGCTCTATCGACTTTGATAATTACATTGTTATTATGGAAACCAATGGTAAGCAGCCTGAAGCGAATAAACAATATACGGCATATCTGTCGGTTCAAAATGGTAGTTCCTCCCTAAAATTCCCCGATGTCAACTTCATCTACCGCAACACGCTGGAGCATGAATATAGCGTAGGCACTGCAGGCTTTGGCACCCTCATCCTTCCCTTCAACGCCGAGCTGCCCTCAGGCATGAAGGTCTATAGCTGTTCCGAGGTCGATGCCAACGGTGTCCTCAAACTGCAGGAGGAAAGCAGCATTCGTCGCAATGTGCCCTATATCGTAAATGCTACTCCAGGCGAATACTCCTTCGTAGGTCCCGAAGCCATCGATGCCGACAAGTCATCCTTCCAGGAAGGCATCCTCGTAGGAGCCGTGGCCAATGACGTCTCGCTCAATAAGGGCACCGACTACATCCTGCAGGAGCAGAACGGCAAGGTCGCGTTCTATCAATACACAGGCACAAGGTCCGACAATCCATCCGAGAACGATGCCGATGGCAACCGCCTCGCCAAGCCCTTCCGCGCCTTCATCCGCCTCTCCAGTGCCTCCAGCGCTCCCAAGTTCAACCTCCCCGGCGACGAAGAGACAGGCATCAGGGAAATCACAACCCCCTCAACCCCCTCAAACTTCTCGAACTCCCTCATCTTCTCTCCCGACGGCCATCGCTACTCCTCCCTCCAGAAGGGCCTGAACATCCTCATCCTCGACGATGGCACCGTCCAGAAGGTCTTCGTCAAGTAAAGACCCTCTTCCTCAGGACCCCCTCTTATCCCCCTGCTTAGGTATTCTGCCCCGCTGTTATTCCCTTCGGTCATGTCCAGGAGAAGCGGGGGATAGAGGGGGTGCGGCAAGAGGAACGGACCCCGTCAAAAACAACAATAATTTGGACCCACCAGTCTTCCCCCTAAGCAGGGGGACCGAGGGGGTCTCTAAATATAATATGTAATATGAAAAAGCAATATATCACCCCCACTTGGCGCCTGCATCGCGTCACCACCTCCGACATCATCATCACTTCCGACCCTCAGTTGACCGACGATCCCTCCGACGGTGGCGGTCAATTAGCCAAGCCGCGCGACTCCGACTGGACGGGTTACGAATAAGAAAATTCGCAAATTCGTGATAAAAACCAGAGTCCCGTGTCCCTCACATATCATTAACGAGTCATTAACGGTCCATTATACGGTCATTAACGTTAAAATTCTCAAATTATTGATAAATAATTGAATTCGTCTTGGATCCGGACGGCTTTTTTCTGCTCTGCTTTTTTCTACTCCAAAGATTTGGAGTCTTTTTCTCTTTTTGAAAGGTGTAGCACGGCCATGCCGTGCGCTGATAAGTGATACATACAGATGAGAATGCTCGCATTCGCAGATGGATGTAGCGCTCATCAGCACTTGGTGCTCCGCACCTACACCTTTCATAAAGTTTTTTTTTATCTTCCTAGAAAAATTCGTGATCAATTCGTGAAAATTCGTGTTTAAAAACCCCAAAACGCGACAAATCCACGCGCCCCTCTCCGCGCTTGTCGCCATTTGCCGTCCCTGTCGCTACCACCCAACCAAAAATCCCGAAAAACATTTGGACGCATCAAAAAATCCCCCTACCTTTGCAGCGTCAAAATCAAGGAAACGATTCCTGATGCGACAAAAACTTCAGATATTAACAAACAAAAAATTAACAACTCAAACAGCTCAAAAAGCTTAAAACAACAAACAATATGAAAAAGTTATTCTTCGCAGCAGCCATCATGATGGCATCCGTAGTATCAGCATTCGCACAGCACGAGGCAGGTGATATCACACTTCAGGCACGTGTAGGTATGATAGGTTCCGACTTCAACAACACCAGCGACACCAAGGCACGCGTAGGCCTGGTCATCGGTCCCGAAATGGAATACTTCCTCACCAACCGCTTCAGCCTCAGTGCAGGCGTCCTCTACAGCCAGCAGGGTGCCGAGCAGGACAAGGCAGATGTCACCTACCAGTTGGATTATATCAATATGCCCCTCACCGCCAACTTCTACGTAGTCAAGGGTCTTGCCCTTCGTGCAGGCTTGCAGCCAGGATTCAATGTCTCGTCAACGATCAAGGCAAATGATGTCAAGGTGGATCTCAGCGATCCTGTGAAGACTTTCGATCTCGCCCTCCCCATCGGCCTGTCCTACGAATATCGTCACTTCGTGATCGACGCCCGCTACACCTTCGGCCTCACCGAGGTCTTCGACAAGAGCAAGGTCGATCTCGACAGCAAGAACCTCACGTTCCAGCTCTCCCTCGCCTACAAGTTCAAGCTCAATAAGTAATTTTCTAAATCATAGTGCCTATCGGCATATAAAACAAGAGCAGGCCTGTCCTCACGGATGGGCCTGTTCATTTTTGCCTTAATTATTTTTATTACACATACAATTTTTTATTGCTACTCTTGATTTTTGGACCGCAAAGATAGTACTTTTTTTGTTAATCTCCAAATAAAAATCGAAAAAAGTGATTATTTTTTGAAAAAGGCGAAAGGATCCATCTGCATATATATGAGGTCCGGATGGCATCCTCCCCCTTTTAGGGGACCGAGGGGGTCCATTAACGGCTCATTATACGGCCATTAACGTTAAAATGACCTTTGTATATGCTCTTCGAGCAGAAATCTTGGGGGAAATCTTGTGTGGAAATGGAGGTTTGTCCCTACAAAAGCTTGACCACGCTTCATTTCCTCCTCCGATTTCCTCAAAGATTTCTAGCGAAGCTATAAACCTCTACGGATTCCTCAGATTCACCGGATTATATTTCTGTGCGTTCCGTGCGTTCTGTGTGCCCTTCACCTGGACCCGTTTATTTTCTGCACGTAGTGCAATTTTCTGCAGGTATTGGACCTGCACATTTTCTTGCAGATCTTCGAAATGCAGCCTTGTCTGCATTCGAAGAAGGGGCCCCATTCATGGGGACGGCCTTAGCCGCACATAAACAATGTATTGGGCCGAGGTTGTCTGCATTTTCACCTTCTTTAAAAAAATCTTATCTTCTCAAAAATATATCCCAAATATTTGGAGATGTCGCAGAAAACCCGTATCTTTGCAGCGTTGAAATCTAATCAACCGAAAAGCAATTTCTAATCCTTAAACCCCAAAACAATGAGAGACGAAAACAACACCCCTTATCAACCGAAAGAGAAAGCAGGCTGCATAGGTATAACCATCTCCTTCCTTTTCCCTATCATCGGATTGATCATCTATTACGTCAAGAAGGACTCGGTACGCAACCCCAAAGCCTATCTTTACGCCGCCCTTCTGATGATCCTCATCGGAACCCTCATCGGCACATTCGCCTAAACATCCCAAGCCACTCAATTCTCAAATTCGCAAATACGTGATAAGAAACCAGAGCTCCGTGTCCCTCACATTTCATTAACGAGTAATTAACGGCTCATTATACGGCCATTAACGTTAAAATGACCTTTGTATATGCTCTTCGAGCAGAAATCAAGAAAAAAACATCACCACCCTTCAATCGATAAAAGACGGCGAGGATTGTCAAATTGTAAATCGTCAATTTGTCAAATATAGCCCCTTTTTGTTACATTCCTCAAATATTTCCCCTTGTATTTGGTACAAAGGGGATTTTTTTGTATCTTTGCGGCGAAAAATAAGAATCAAATATGCCTCAGAACTACCATATCACCAAGCTGCGCCAACCTGCCACTGCTCGCGAGAAAGGACTCCATCTGCTCCTCTTCGTGGGGCTCTTAGGCTATGCCTGGTATCTGTTGGCCATCAGCAATGCACAGCTGCTCTATACGGCACAAGACTTCAATCCCTGGTTGGGCACCGATGCCTATTGGCAGCAGATGGTAGGCCATCCAGGCGGTTGGCGCGAGTGGTTGGGCGGCTGGTGTACCCAATACTTCTACTATCCTAAGCTCGGCGCCACACTCCTCGTGGGGTGTTGGGGGCTGATTGCGTGGTTGCTATTGCGTGCCAATCGGCTTCGTGGCTTTTGGGCAGCCTTGGTCTTCATTCCTATCGTGGCGCTGTTGGCAAGCACTACTCAGTTAGGATATTGGATCTTCTGCCTCAAGTCGCCCAGCTACTGGTTCGGCCCCACTTTAGGGGTGCTGGCGGTGGCTCTCGTGCTCTATCTCTACAGTCTGCTTCGTCGTGAGCGCTATCGTCTCTTGGTGCTCTTTGTCTGGAGTCTCTTCTCCCTTCCCATCTTGGGCTGGTACGGCACGCTCGGCATCGTTGTATTGCTCCTCAGCACCCCGCTACGCACGTCGCTCAAGGTTTGGAGCTGCCGTCTGGGCATGATTGTCTTGCCGCTCACGGCCGTAGCTCTCTGGTATCACGAGTCTCCCTCATTGCATTGGCACGAACCGCTGCTGCTCTACGGTTGGCATCATTTCACCATCCCCGAGACCTCTACACCACTGCTCGAGTGGCCCTTCCGCATCATGGCGGGCAGTATGCTCCTACTTCCACTTTTGGCTCGCCTCGGTCGTCGGTTCGAGAAGTTAGGAGTGGTGGCTCTTCTCCTGCTCATCGCCGCCTTGGCAGGTGGCAATATGCTCAACTATCGCAACCGGAATTACCACACCGAGCTACAGATGCTTCGTGCGATGGACGAGGGCCGTTGGGACGAGGTGATAGCCCCCATGCAATCGCTCCAGCAGATGCCTACCCGCGAGATGGTCCTGATGACAGATGTGGCATTGGCACAACAGGGTCGATTGGGAGACCAAGGCTTCAGCTTCACCTTTACGGGCATCCGTCCCGCCATGAATATCGACCTGCCCATCCACATGGCACACTCGGCCAGCCCCAACATCTACTATTGGCTCGGCCTACCCAACTACGCCTTCATGTGGTGCCAGGAGGACAATATCGAGTATGGCCTCTCGCCCTACTTCCTGCGCATGATGTACCGTTGTGCCATTGCCAACGACGAACTCACCACGGCCAGCAAATATCGCCAGTTGCTCAATACGCTCACCTTCCATCGCGATTACGAGGTATCGGCCCAGGAGACAGCCGCAGTGCGTCGCTTCATGACCCGGAATGACGAGGTGACCAACGATCGCGGCTATTGCGAAATCTACCTCACCGAGCGCCTGAGCCAGGAGCAATACGACACGGCTTCGGAACAACAGTTGGCCGTTCACTTCGCCATGCTTCGTCGCGATCGTCTCTGCTTTGCCCGCACCTTGGCTCGTTACATCGAGCTGGCGGGATCTTCAGCCCGATTGCCTCGACACTTCCAGGAGGCGGCCCTGCTCTTCGGTCTTTCCGAGGGGCTCGATATCGATCCCGAGATTGCCGCTCGCTATCAGAGTTATCGCCAACAGCTCGAAATGGCCGATCAGATGGGTCAATCCCAAGAGTCTGTCGGCAAGCAGCTCAGACCCCGGTATGGCTTTACCTACTGGTGGTATTACGACTTCTACACCTTCAACAAGACCTATTAGTGAAACAGCTTCTCTACACAATCACGCTCTTCTTGCTCCTCTGCGCCTGTTCTCGCTCCGCAGTGGAGCCCAGCCAGTATCAGCCCATAACCCGGCCAGCAAGCATTCTGCCCGATATCACGGGGGCCACGATTCCCGTCAACATCGCCCCGCTCAACTTCTCGGTCTGTGGCGATAGCATCGACCAGTGTGTAGCCCGTTTCGACTACCCCGGTGGCAGTGTCTGCTTTGGCGAGAATCATCGCGTCATGATCGAACCAGAGCAATGGCGCCAGATGCTCACCCGATGCGTAGGCGATAGCCTCTACGTCACCCTCTACACGCACAGTGCGGCTACAGGTTGGCTCCAGCATCCACGCTTTGGCATCGAGGTGGTGAGCGACAGCATCGACCGCTACGTGGCCTATCGCCTCATTCCGCCCTACAATACCTACGAACGCATCAGCCTCGCCTATCGCGACCTCGAGAGCTTCGACGAGGTAGAGTATTACAACAACCAGATGCTCGACAACCCACAGGGTGGTCATTGCGTCAATTGCCATGCCTTCCAAAGCAATCGTCCCAACCGCTACCAGCTGCATGTCCGCGAGGAGTACGGCGGCACCGTGGTCTATAACGAGGGCCGATGGGGCAAATACAATATGAAGCTGCCCAACACCATTTCGGGCGCGGTCTATCCCGCCTGGCACCCCACGCTACCTCTCATCGCCTATTCGGTGAACAAGACCTTCATGGAGTTTCACACCAATGGTCTGACCAAATCCGAAGTGCAGGACACCCAGAGCGGACTGATACTCTACGACGCAGATCACGAGCGTGTTATCCCCATCTGCGACGAGCCCGATCTGCTCGAGACTTTCCCCACCTGGTCGCCTGATGGCCAATGGCTCTATTACAGCTCGGCCTGCTTCACCTATCAAGAGGCCGATGCCCTCGACCCCGACAACCGTCACCGCATCAAACGTCAGCACGAGGTGACCAACCGCTATCGCGAAGTGCGCTACGATATCTATCGCCGTCGTTTCGATGCCCGGCAGCTCACGTTTGGTGAGCCTCAGCTGGTGCTCAATGCCTCGGCCGATTCGCTCAGCGCCACACTGCCTCGCATCAGCCCCGACGGTCGCTGGCTGCTCACCAGCATCGGTGGCTATGGCTGCTTTCATGTCTATCACCCCGAGGCTGATTTGCGGCTGGACGATCTGAGCACACTGGGCCAAATGGGCCAGATAGACTCTATAGCCTCTACAAAAGCCATCGCCCCCGCCAACTCCCCCAGCGCCGAGAGCTACCACAACTGGTCTCACTCCGGCCGATGGATCGTTTACCAGAGCCGCCGTCGCGACGACAACTACACGCGCCTCTACTTTTCATACTTCGACCGCGAGGGACGCGCCCACAAGCCCTTCGAGATGCCTCAGGCAGATCCTGACTACGAGCTGCTGCATTTGCGCTCGTACAACATCCCCGAGTTCCTCCTCGACCCAATCCCCTTCTCGCCTGCCCAACTGGCTCGCACCATCCTGACACCTACTCGCAATGTCAAACCCTAAGCCTACCTCATCACAGCCCGCATCTACCTCGCGCTGGCAATAGCTTCGCCGACCCGTGGTGCTGCTTACGATCATTAACATTTTAAGAAAATATTCGTGTCATTCGTGTTATCGTGTTCGATAATTCGGTTGAAGTGGGATGTGAAGGTCGCAGAAAAGCTTAAAATATATTAAAACGCCTCGTTTTCGTGTAGTTTTTCACATTATTTATACCTCGTTTTCGTGTAGTATTCGTATATTTGCATACCTTGTTTTGGTGTAAAGATAGTTATGAAATCTCCTGATAGCCATGGCTTTCAGTGAGAAAGACATCTATCAGGGACAACTGTATAAGAAGTTGATGTTCGACAAACTAGAGGTTAACAAAGGTATGCTGACCGAAAACATTGTTGCGCAGATGCTACGAACTGCAGGTAACGAATTGTTTTTCTATTCGAATGTTTCCAGGGTAGCAGAAGATAGGATGGAAATTGACTTCCTTGTACGAAAACCTTCGGTGACTGATCGTCATAATATTTCGCCAGTGGAGGTGAAGTCGTCATCGCGATATAGCCTGACCTCACTTGAGAAGTTCACAAGAAAATATGGCAAGTATTTGGCTACTCCGTTTGTCTTACATACTGGCGATTTGTTCGAGAAAGATGGAGTAGTTTATCTTCCGCTCTATATGGCTGGAGAGTTATAGACCCTCTCGGTCCTCCTGCTTAGGGGGATGACTTGCTGATCCGTGCTCAGTTCCTCTTGCCGCACCCCCTCTATCCCCCGCTTCGCTCGGACGCGAACGACGTGAGCCTTCCCTTGGACCCACTTCATTTCCCCCTCAGATTTCCTCCAAGATTTCTTGCGTAAGCAATAATAATTCGCAAATTCGAGATAAATAAAAAGCAGGCCTGTCCTCACGGATGGGCCTTCCGTTTTAGTCTAAATAATTAATTACACATACAATTTGCTATTCACTAAAAATAGGGGTGCAAAGATAGGACTTTTTTTGCAAACCTCCAAATCTAAATAGCAAAAAATTATCGCATGTCCCCCAGCGGACGTTACCTTATAGTCGGCTGCATACAAAATAGTAGGTTCATTCCCTTTGTTCACCTCCAGCTTCGCTTCATAATGATGTCGTTTGCACCTTTTTGAGATTTCTTGAAGGATTTTTGTTGAAAACCTCCGAAAATACGGAAATTTTTTTAGGCAAAACCTACGAAAATACGGAAATCTTTCAACTTTTCACGAGAAAATGTGTTTTCAAAACGAAATGGAGCGTCTACGAACATAGGCGCTCCATTTACTTGAGAGTGTTGTGTGTCTGCGAACGTAGGTGCTCCATCTGCTGCAGAATAATGTGCATCAATGAACGTTGATGCTCCATTTCCTTTTTTTATTGTACGTCTGCGAACATTGGTGCACCATTTCCTGGAGAATGTTGTGCGTCTGCGAACATCGACACACAATTTCTTGCAGAATATTGTTCATCTACGAACATTGACGTGCAATTTACTGCGGAATGTTGTTCGCCTACGAACATTGGTGCGCCATTTCCTTCGGAAAGTTGTACGTCTACGAACATCGACACACAGTTTACAACCGAATATTGTTCTCCTGCGAACATCGACACACCATTTGCCGCGGAATATTGTTTGCTAATGAACATCGACGCTCCATTTACTGCAGAATATTGTACGCCTACGAACATAGATGCACTATCCCCGTTTTCGGACGGCGTAGCCCAATGTTTCGAAGGTGATGCCGAAACGTCTGGCGGTCCGCTGCAGACTTCGGTAGGAATCCCAACCGTAGCGTTTGGCAATTTCATCGAGACACCTGGTGCTGACGTTGTAGCGATAGGCATCCTTCATCTCTTTGGTCATCACGAAGCCTTCCGGTGCTTCCTGTTTCTTGACCTTGATGATCTCCTTATAGTCCTGGAAAAGTGCCTCTTGGGCATCCCACTTCTCCTTGGCCTGCAACACACGAAAGTGCAGTATGATGTCATTCAGCCTCATCCCAGTCAGCAGGTGTACCGAGTGCCACAACTCCCGTTGATCGACGTCGAGCAGCAGGGCGATGTCCTCCGAGCGATGGGTGTTGGTGCAGCGTATCGCATTCACGACTTCGTCGATGATCACCTCTCCAGTTGGTTCTCGTGCGTGGAACATCTCCTCCACGCTCTCTACGATATGTTTCATTTGTTTTAAGGGATTTTTATTAAAAGACGAAAAATGAGTCATTAGGATAAGATGCGCCCGATGGCGCATCTGCTGCTTGTCTTAGAGCTGTCAGCCATGAGCAAGCTCCTATCTGCCAGCTCTAAGCCATCCAGCACCCCCTTGGGGTCATATCCTAATGTCTAAAAATCGCTACCGCAGAAAAATACTAAAATATATTTGTTTGAACAGAATTTTATCCATAACAGATTGGGATAGACATATTTTTAAGATTTTGCTGCCGAAGGCGATTTTCGATTTCATTAGGATGAAACCCGAAGGGTGACTGAAGGATTGAAAGCAGCAGAGGGAAGCTCGCTTTCATCTGATGTTTTCAGTTCTTCAGTCAGAACTGCCATCGGGCAGTTCATCCTAATGAAATCCATTTTTCATCTTCTTTGAACGATATTTTCGCCTTCTCAGAATAAATTCTCTAATTCTCTAATTCTGGCGCAGATGAAAAGTTCCGTGGCAAACTGGGGGGAGCTATCCAAAAAATGGTGCACATATGATACAAGATTGCAAAATTTTTCGTACCTTTGCACCATGGAAAGCAAAACTTCAGCAACAATGAAGGACTTTCTCATCAG
>JAZQBS010000120.1:0-25586 GCA_045545875.1 Bacteroidales bacterium | reverse complement strand
GGCAAAACAATGATAATCATTTGTAAAATTTTAATCAGGCTGATCCGTTAGAACCAGCCTGATTTTTTAAGCCGAAAAAACACAAAAAATCAACATTTCCAACTTTTCAACTTTTCAATTCTCATTTTATCAATTTTAGCTGAACCTCTCGGTCCTCCGCACCCCCTCTATCCCCCGCTTCTCCTGGACGTGACCGAAGGGAATCAACAGCGGGGGCTGAATACCTGCTTAAGGGGATGACAAACCGAAACCGCCAGTTCCGAAACAGCCGTTTCGCTGTTATTCCCACATTTGATTTCCTCCAAGATTTCTATCCGAAGGATATCTCTTTTTAACGTTAATGAGCGTATAATGAACCGTTAATTACTCGTCAATGATTTTAAGAAGATGAAAAATTTGCTTTGCTGCGGATTCCAAAGAGTGCCTAATAATCTGTTTTCTTGAACTTGATGAATTCCACGATGACTATACCCGTCACTGCCAAAGCCAACAGGAAGTAGGGGATTGTCTTCGATGCTGATGCCCAGAAGCCAAAACCCTTTGCCAAATAGTACTTCGTGGGGACCGCGGCTGCCAGGACTCCGAAAAAGAATCCGACCCTGAAGGGCCAGGCCTCCACGGAAGGCTGCACTTCCTTGCCGCAATGATTACAGGCAATCGGATATTTGGATCCCTTCATTATATAGAAGGAACAGCTCTTTCGTGAGATCAGCTTGTGGCAATGCGGACATTCCCGGAACCTCAGTTTTTTTTCGTCAGACATATTTAATGAAACGTTAATGACCGTATAATGAACCGTTAATTACTCGTTAATGATTTTAAGAAGCCTGAAAGGCTGGTGAGAGCACAGACGGGGATGATAATCCCCGTTTATGTTGGAACCAGACAAAAGGAGTGCTTTATTTGATGTCATTCTGGATCTCGACGAAGCTGCGGCCTTCGCCCTTCTTGGAGACCTTGATCTTGATGGGGATGCGTTCGAGGAGCTCTTCGCGGTGGGAGATGATGCCGACGCGGCGATTGCTTTGACCGGCAATCTCCTGGAGCTTCTCGAGGGTGGACATGATGGATTCGAGGCTGTTCTGGTCGAGGGTGCCGAAGCCTTCGTCGATGAAGAGAATGTCGATGTTCATGTCGGGACGGTTCAACGAGGAGAGGGCGAGGGACAGGGCCAAGGAGATCATGAAGCGTTCGCCACCCGAGAGGACGGTGGCGCTTCGCACCTGGTCCTTGTTGTACCTGTCGAGGACGAGGATTGCCAGCTGCTCGTTGTCGTCGCTGCACGTGAGCTTGTAGCGGTCGGTGATCTGCTGGAGGTAGATGTTGGCATTGTTGAGCAAGGGCAGCAGGATATAGGTCTGCACGAGGGTGCGGAAACGTGTGTCGCCGAACCGCTTGTTCAACAGATTCCATTTCTCATATTTCTTGGTTGCGGCATCAAGTCCCTCTTTTGCCTCCCTGATGTCGGCTTCGCTCTTCTGGTAGTTTTCAAGCTGCGTGCGGATGCTTCCCAATTGCCCCGTGATGCTGCTGATGATGCTTTCGTTGTCGGCGATTTTCCCCTCTACGTTCTCCCTGACGGGAGCGTCTTCGACACGCTGGACATTGAGGGATGCCAGGGTTGACTGGATGCCCGTTTCCTTGCTTTCGATCTGGTCGCTGTTGGACTTGACCTGAGCCTTGGTATCGATGATGGACCTGCGAATAGCCGGGATGGAACTTGTCTGGGCGTCGATGCACAAGAGGTCGGCTTCTCTCTTGCCTGATGCGGCATAATAGGCTTCGAGCGTGGTCTGCCGATTGAGGATGATGGTTTCGGCTGTGTGAAGTTTTCCTGTCTGGGTCGAGATGAGGCCATAGAGGGTGGTCCACCTGGCATTGATGTCGGAGCAATTGAAGGGAGCTGGCTCGGCGTCGATGGTCCAATCGGGTTGCTGCTTGATGATGCTCTGGCGGACCTGCTCGAAATTGGTGATGAGGTCGGCCTCTTTCTCCGTCTGCAGGCGCAGATCCCGGTAAGCGGTCTTGCGCTGATTGTATTCTCCGGCATCGGTGCTTAGTGTGGTTTGGGCAAGCTCATAGTCGGCTTCCCAATCGGGATAATAGGGATTGAGCAAAGGACGCAATACCTGCTGCAGGTCGGCCTGCTTCGTGAGCAGCGACTCGGCGAGTTGACGAGCATTGGTGATGTTGTCGGCGTTCTTCGTTTGGTCCTTTTCGGCCTGATTATAAGCCTTTTCGGCATTTTCCTTTGCCTTGTCCAACAGCCCCTTTTCCTGGGAGAGGGAAGAGATCTGTCGCTGCAATTGCTCAGCCTGACACTGCGATTTCGTCAGCTGGGTGAGGCGCTGGGTGCAGAGGACGAGGGCTTTGCTAATCTGGGGACGAATGGGCTGCAGGACATCCAGACCCAAGGTGGAGGCCTTCTGCCTCAGTTGCGTCTCGGACAGGAGGTTTGCCTTGTTTTTCTTCTGGAGTTCCTTCTCCTGTGTTTCGCATGTCTGCCTGGCCGTATTGTACGTGGTTATTGCGTCGTTTTGTCTTCTTAATGCCTGGTCGTAGATCTGCTCGGCCTTCTGCCTTTCTTCGTCGAGCGGGGAGAGCAGCGCCTGGAATTCGTCGTCGGACATGAGGTGCCGGTGGTCGATGCCTTGTCCGCAGAGGGGACAGGTGGAGGCATGCTGTTCGTACAGGCGTCGGCGCAGACTTGCGAGCTTTTCGTCCATGCTTGCTTGCATGGTAGAGAGCAGGGCCTGCGCCTTGTCTTTGTTCGTCTTTGCCACTGAGAATGCGGCTTCGGCTTTCTCCTTGTCGGCAAGCAGCTGGGGGAGCTGGGCCTTCTTCTGCTCCAAGTCCGCGCGTAACTCGTCGGTTTCCCTTTGCTTGTCGGCCAGGTTGCGGCTGTCACCCTCCAAGCTGTTGAGCTTGTTGATGCGGGTATTAACGTCATTGATGTCGTCGTTGACCTTCTGCGGATTGAGCTGGTCGCGCTGCTGAGTCAGTGCGTCTATCTGAGCCTGCTTGTCCTCAACAGCCTTTCGGGCATCGATGGCTTTCTGCTGTGCGTCGTTGGTCTTCTCAGTCAGCTGCTCGACCTTTCCTTGATATTCCAAAATCTTGGTTTGCGTCTCGTTGAAATCGCGGATATTATCGCCCAACTGACGGATCTGCTCGATGGTCTGACCAGCGTTGGTGTAGAGGGCATCGCGGTCGATATGCTCGTCGAGCCATGCCTTGCGATTTGACAGGTCCTGCTTGGAGGCATTGAGTTGAAGGGAGCGGAAAGCCAGGTCGGAGACAAGCAGCAGGAAGGATGCTTTCAGCTGCTCGATCTGCTCCTGTGCCAGGCGCATGTCCTTGCCGGCAGACTGCAATTCGGCCAACAGCTTCCGTTGGTCGATGGTCGCATCGAAATCGGCGATGAGGCGTTCGTTTGCTTTGAATTCCTCGCTACCGGTCTGTTGTTGAAGTCGGTTCCTCGTCAGGATGGCCTGGTTGAGCTCGTTCATGAAGGTTTCGAGTTGCTTGACCTTCTCCAAGACGAGCTTGTTCGTGTCGCGCTCTGCGTTGAGGGCTATCAATTGTTCGTTGAGACTTTGCTCCGCAGTTTTCAGCTGTTCGACATCGGGACCCTCGGCTTGCTTATCGGTCAAGTTCTGAAACGTTTTTTGTGCCCAATTCCTATCATCTTCGGCATCTCGGCACAAGCGCTTGATGGCCTCGCCATAGCGGGAGAAGATCTCGGTGTTGGTCAACCTTTCGAGGATGGCTTCGCGCTCGGACTTGTTGCCCGTGAGGAAGGATGCGAATTGTCCCTGCGCCAACATGGCCATGCGCGAGAACTGGTCGTAGGACAGGCCGATGGCCGAGAGCAGGGGTTCACCTGTATTGATTTCGACATTTGCCCAGGCATCGTCGCCTTTCCTGTATTCCCAACTGGGTTTGCGATGCAGGATGGGACGAATCTTCTGCCCGTTCACCTCCGTAGTCTTGCCCTGGTAGATGCCCAAGGAGAGACGTGCATGATAGACGATGGCGTCGTTCCCTTCGAAGACCACCTCGGCGTAGCACTCGTCTTTGGGCATGATTCCCAGACGCGTGTATTGCTCGATGCTGTTGATCGACATCTCTTCGCCCTCCCTGTTGGTGAATTTGTTGTTCTTTGGGTTGACAACGCCCGTGATTCTTGGCGTCTTCCTGTATAATGCCAGGGAGATGCCGTCGAGGAGGGCTGACTTGCCGGTTCCCGTATCGCCCGAGATGAGGAAGATGCTGGCGGGACAGCCGGTGATGGGGTCGTTCAGCCCTTTTTCGAAATCGATGTCGGCTTTTTCGATTGACGCGATGTTCCTGATGTGTAATTCCTTGATTTTCATTTGTCCTTCTTGTTTTTAGCGTTAGCCTTCTGTCGGTCCTCTTCGTCCATTTGCTTCACCTTCTCGCTGATTTCGCGGAAGGCTTCGCGGACTTCGTCCAAATCGAGTTCGGGGTACTGGTCGATGGTCTTTTCGACAAACTTGAAAGGTTCGGTCATCTGCTGGAGGTCGGCTATTTCGAATGTCGGCTTGACGGTCTCGGTGGAATCGATGTCGGGCATTCCCGTCCAGATGATCTTCGGGTTGTAGCGTATCTCGTCGTTGTAGGTGGCGATGGCCTCGTAAACCATCTGAGTGAAATTGGAGGGCAGGGCGGTCTTGTAGTCGATACGCAGCCGGAAGTAACCTTTCTTCTGACTTTCGGCGAAGGTCCGGATTGCCTTGATGGCATCGTCGGCAGAAGTGAAAGAAGCGTCGTCGGCAGGCAGCACGAAGAAGTGGCGCAGTTCGTCGATGCGCAGTTGTCGGAGGTTTACCTGCCCGTTGTGGCGGTCGATTTCGACGAGGCTTACGGTGTGGGGATAGGTCTCGTCGCAGCTGACGTGGAGAGCGCTGCCGCAATAACGCACCACGGGAGCGGGATAACTGACTTCGACGGCCAGGGCATCGTCGGGATGACCGATGGTCTGCGGCTTATGGATGTGCCCTAAGGCCAGATAGTCGTAACCCTGTCCCAACGAGGCAACGTCCTGGGTAGCGATTTTGCCTATCTCGAAGCCATGACCGGTGGCATCGGATCCGGTGACAGCGAGATGTCCCATCATGACTACGGGGAGATTGGCGGTGTTCAGCCCGTTGACATAATCGAGGAGGCTTTGCATCAAATCCTTTCGTTCGCCTATCATGTAGGGCAGCGCGATGACGAAGCCCGTGGTGAGCCTGACGATGTAATTGTCCTGCCATCCGTCGGGACTTTTGAGCAACTCGTTGGAAGGAGCCAGGCCGATGAGCGTGGTATTGGCGAACTTCCAAACTGCATTGTCGGCTTGCAAGCGGGAAGCGCTGTCGTGGTTGCCAGCCACGACGATGATATGCATGTCGGGGCATGCGGTGTGGAGGTGCACGAAGTAGTCGGTGAATGCCTTCTTGACCGAAGCCGAGGGCTGCTGGATGTCGAAGATGTCGCCACTGACGAGAAGGGCATCGGGATGCTCTTCGATGCACCAGTTTTCGAGCTGACGGAAGAAATGCCGGTGTTCGTCGATGCGGTCGTAGTTCTGATAGATGATCTGTCCGAGATGCAGATCGGCGGTATGCAGGATTTTCATGAGACGGGTTGTGAATGGGGGATGACTTGCATTGATGCGGCAAAAATACGCATTATTTTTGAGATTGGCAAGGGTTGGGGTGTTTTTTTTGAGGGAGGCAGCCAAAGATGGGTGCGAAGGAAACGTCTTAGTGAGAAAGGGGAGGGAAGGCAAACATTGGAAAAATGGGGGAAATCATGAGAATTTTGACGAAAAATTTGGACGTCTCGATAAAATGCTGTATATTCGCAGCGGATAATGGGATTTGTTGAAGATTTGCACGAAACTGAAAACAGAAAGAACAATTTAATACATTACCTATAAATATTCCTGTTATGAAGAAAACATTGTTTATGACAATCGTTGCTATGTCGGTGGCATTTGCTGCAGAGGCACAGTTGCTGCGCACAACGGTGGCGCAGGGAGAAATCGAAGGCGTGCTGCACGAAGGACATGCCCTGTACAAGAAGATTCCTTATGCCGAGGCACCTGTGGGTGAGCTGCGCTGGAAGGCACCGGTGAGCAAAAGCCCGTGGGAAGGTGTGTATAAGGCAGATGAATGGGGCGCACGTCCACCGCAATCGGCCCAAGGCGGCAACTACGAGGGGATGAGCGAGGACTGCCTCTACCTGAGCGTCGAGACTCCTGCCAAGAGCAAGGACGAACGTCTGCCGGTGTTTGTGATGATCCACGGAGGAGCCTTTTCGAGCGGTTCGTATGCCGGCACGCAGGAGAGCTTCGTACGTGAGGGCATCGTATATGTGAGCATCGAATACCGACTGGGTGCGCTGGGCTTCATGGTGCATCCCGACCTGAGCAAGGAGAGCGAGCGCGGCATTTCGGGCAACTATGGCCTGATGGACCAGATCATGGCGCTGCAATGGATACACGACAACATCGCTGCCTTCGGTGGTGATCCGGACAAGGTGACGATAGCGGGTGAATCGGCAGGTGGCATCTCGGTGAGCATCCTCTGCGCTTCGCCATTGTGCAAGGGCTTGTTCCGTGGTGCCATCAGCGAGAGCGGTGGCTCGTTCTGGCCCGTTGCTGAGACACGAGGAGGCAACACGGGCATCTGCACCGTGAAGGCTTCGGAACCCGAGGGCGTGGCATTCCAGAAGAAACTGAAGGCGAAGAATATGAAGAAGTTGCGCAAGGTTCCCTTCCAGGCTATTGTCGATAGCACACAGGGACTGTTCTGGCCTGTGGTGGATGGATATGTGATCACCGACGACCAGTACAAGCTCTATCAGAAGGGTGAGTACAACGACGTGAACGTGATCATCGGCACGAATTCGGACGAGGGTTCGATGTTCGCCGGACCGATGCCTGTGGAGGTGTTCCAGCGGCAGGTGAGGGCGGCTTATGGCGAATGGGCCGACAAGGTGCTGGAGGCTTATCCTGCAACGAACGAGATGGAGGTTTACTTTGCGGCTTCGGACCTCTTCCGCGATGGATCGTTTGCTTGGGGCACTTATGCCTGGGGCAACCTGCAGAGCAAGACGGGCAAGGGCAACGTGTATATGTACTACTTCGACCAGAACTCGGAGAACACCATCGTGCCCAGTCGTCGTGGTGGCGCGAGCCATGTTGCCGAGATGCCTTTCATCTATGGGTACAAGTTCGGCAGCGGCAAGATGACCGAGACGGAGAACCATATGCTCAGCATCATGTCGAAGTACTGGATCAACTTCACGAAGACGGGTAACCCGAATGGTGACAGCCTGCCTTACTGGACGGAATATGCGGAGGGCAAGCCTACGGTGATGATCATCAAGGAGGGCTTCCACCTTGGACCTGTGCAGAACCAGAAGCAGATGGATCTGTTCGAGGGGTTCTTCGGGAGCAAGAGGAAGTGAGAGGAATCTAAGGGATATTAAGGGATTCTTAGGGATTCTTAGGGATATTAAGGGATTCTAAGGGACAAATGTTTCTTGGGTCCCATTCTCTTAGGGAATCTAAGGGATATTAAGGGACAAATGTTTCTTGGGTCCCATTCTCAACCAGGCGCTTCTCTCGGATGTGACCGAACGGGAACAAGGATACGTCCCCAAGAATCCCTTAATATCCCCAATATCCCTTAATATCCCTCAACTGTGTGGTCCACCATTGCGGCAACGCAGGAGTCGGACCACACGTTTTCGGCTGTTTCGACCATGTCGATGATGGTGTAGATGGGGAGGATGACGCCGAGGATGGAGATGGGGGCACCGATGCCCGACATCAGGGAGAGGGTGAGGAAATAGCAACCCATGGGCACACCTGCATTGCCGACGGCCGAGAAGACGGAGATGAGTATCCAGAGGAGGATGGTGCCCAGCGTGATGGGGGTGCCACCATTCTGCATCACGAAGAGCGAGGTGACGAGGATGAAGGCTGCGCATCCGTTCATGTTGATGGTGGTGCAGATGGGCAGGACGAAGCGGGCGACGTTCTTGCGGATGCCGAGGCGCTGCTCGGCCGATTCCATCGTGACGGGTAGGGTAGCGGCGCTGCTCTTGGTGAAGAGTGCCATCAGCACAGCGGGCATCATTCGACCGAGCACATGGATGGGATTGAGTCCCTTGGCCAACAGGAACAGCGGGAGCACCACGAAGAACTGAAGGAAATTACCGCCCAGGATGACCAGGACATACTTGCCGATGCTGTCGGAGATGACGCCTGCACTAACCTGTGCCAGCAACTGTGCAGAGAAGGCGACGATGCCGAGGGGAAGGGTCCAGATGAGCCAGCGGATGAGCAGGAAGAGGAGTTCCTGGAGTCCCAGCAGGCCTTTGACCACCACCGACTTGTTTTCGCTATCGGGGAGTTTGGACAGTCCGATGCCGACGACAAAGGCGAGCAGGAGCAGCGAGAGCACGTTGCCTTCGAGGATGGGTCGGAGGATGTTGTTGGGGATGATGCTGATGAGGTGGGAGAGGTAGGAGAAGCCTGCTGCCTCGCCCTGCCGGGGGATGGAGGCTGACGCTTCGCTTGATAGTTCGGGAAGGGACGGAAGGTTGGAGGGAGCGATGATGAGATAGAGCAGGGCTCCGACGATGGCGGCTGCGAAGGTGGTGAGCAGGGTATAGGTGATGGTGTGGACGAAGATGCGTCCTGTGCCTTTCGAGCCGAAGGTGGCAAAGGTGGTGATCACTGCCAGCACGATGGTGGGTACGGCCAGCAGCTGGAACAGACGGGTATAGATGGTTGCTACCACGTTCATCACTTCGTTGAGCCAGTTGATGCCCAACAGTCCTAACACGGCACCCACCACGAGGGCGCCTATCCAGATTAGTGTTCGCTTCATCGCTGCAGATTAGTTTGGTTGACCTATTTTTTTAACGTTAATGACCGTATAATTAGGCGTTAATTACCATTAATGATTTTATGGATGTGCCTTAGACAAACAGATCGTCTAGCGTGATCTCATTTTGTATTATGTTCCAGTATTCGTTATGCGCTACACCACTCACGGTTATCATGACGATATGCAGTGTCTGTTTGTCTTTCGAAAGCTTTGCGAATGTTTCCCTTTTGTGTTCGAGGTTCTTCGCATAGCTGCTGTCGATGACAAAGGTGTCTTTCGTGTGTTTGATCTCGCAGATGTCGGTAAAACCGTCAGCTCTTTGTAAAAGCAGGTCTATCTGAGCACCTCTATGGCTAGAATCTCCTTTTGCAAACCATGAGCAAACGTTGGTTCGAACACCAGAAATGCCAAGAGCCTGTTTTATCTGAGGAATGTGAAGCAGGCACACACGTTCGAAAGCGAGTCCTTTCCATGCGTTATGTTCGGTAGAAAGATAGGTGTTGGTCCAATAATGCTCATCACTGAAAGCGTTCTTTTTGATGCAATGATAATAGAAGAGCGTATAATTGTCGATCAGTTGGAAAATGGCGTTCGATTCAGCAGTGTCAATGTCCATATAATGACGAATGAAGCCACATTCCTCCAGTTCTTCAAGAATGGTGGAGAACGTACCTCCATCGGACAATCCGCTGGCCTTGAGTATCTCTTCACGCGTCATTCCTGCTTTCGTGCGGTTGAGAGACTCAATCACCTTGATGTAGTTGGCGGGTCTTCTGAACAGGATGTGATACAGGGCCTCGAATTCATCTTTCAGAGGGGCAGTCTCATCGAAGAACAATTGGTCGATATTTTGAGCAACACTCAACCCCTTCTTAAGAAAACTCCAATAATAGGGAATACCGCCAAGTACCATAAAGAGCTCAAGGATATCTTTCCGGCCAAGCACAAGGTTCGATGCGGAAGAAAACTGTTCGCATTCGCGGAGCGTGAATGGTGCAAGCTTTATCCTGTTGGTCAGTCGGCCACGCAGTCCACCTTTGTTCTTCAGAAGTTTCTTTGTAATCCAGGAGGTTGCGCTGCCACATACAATAAGGATGATGTCCTTTTGCGGCCTTGCGGTAGCCCATCCGTTCCAGAAACTCTCCAATGCGCCTATCAGGTTTGACTTGGGGGTGTCCATCCAGGGCAATTCGTCGATGAAGATGACCTTTTTACCAGCTGGAGCTTGATTGATGAGCAGCTTGAGCAGTTCGAACGCATCAATCCAAGTCTTTGGAATAGCTGTCTTCATTCCTGCGGCTGTCAATGAATTGCGAAACGCCGTCAATTGCTGACGCAAAGACCCATTAGCTATGCCTGCATGCTGAAAGGTGAACTGGTAATTGAATGACTCCCTTATGAGATATGTCTTGCCAACACGACGCCGTCCATATACTGCACAAAATTGTGGCTCCTCCATAGTGAGGAGGTCTTGCAATATCCGTTTTTCTTTTTCTCGTCCAATAATCATAGCTTGCTTGAATTATATGTTTCCGCTGCAAATATGATAAAAAAGTGGCTATTCTCAGCGGAAAATGGGTTATTTTTAGTGTTTTCCGCTGAAAATAGCGCAAAAATGCTCGTTTTGCTTACTTGGAATGATAAATGGATGCGTCTTTTTCCTCACCTTACTCCATGGACAAGCATCTTCAGGGTGTAAACGGATTTTGAGGCGGTGATAAACAGGATATTGCGGTCTTTTCCGCCAAAACAAACGTTGGCAGTCCAGTCCTCGGGAATGGGGAAATGGGCGATCTTCTGGCCATTCTTGTCGAATACGGTCACTCCGTCACCGGTGACATAGATGTTGCCTCGGTCGTCGATTGTCATACCATCCGACCCCATATCGGCAAATACCTGGCGGTTGGTCAGGTTGCCGTCGGGTTGGATGTCGTATTTCAGGATCCTGTTTGCCTTAGCCTCTGCGACATACAGATGTCGTCCGTCGGGAGTCCCGACAAGGCCATTGGGCTGGTTGAGCGTCGAGTCGAGCAAGACCAGCTGATTGCCTCCCGGAGCGAGATAATACAAGCCTTCGACAGGCTGCTGGCGTGCCGGATCGCGTTTCCAATAGTCTCTTCTGAAATAGGGGTCGGTCAGATAATAACCTCCATCCTTCGTGATCCACACATCGTTGGGACCGTTGAGCAACTTGCCACGGAAGTCGGTGATCAGTACCCGAGAACTGCCTTTCATGTCGAAAGTCCAGAGCTGA
Source organism: Bacteroidales bacterium (assembly GCA_045545875.1). Lineage (GTDB taxonomy): Bacteria > Bacteroidota > Bacteroidia > Bacteroidales > UBA3663 > Liminaster. Next base: position 14,420 of record JAZQBS010000120.1, on the reverse strand, counting down.
TTGTCCATATCTGCGCAGGCTATCAGGTTGCCTTGGGCATCGAAGTACATTCCGTTGGAGCGACCACTCTGATCGGTGAACACCGTGATGTCCCCGGATTCGCAGTCCCAACGGTAAATCATATTGTTGGGCTGGTCGGTAAAGAAGACGTCACCCTTTGCGTCAGTAGCGGGCCCTTCGGTAAAACTGAAGGTATCGGCGACTTTTACAGGGGTTTCCCCTTCGGCAACTATCTCGTCGGAGTGCGCCTGGGAGCATGCATTCATCACACAAAGCGTGGTGCACGCGAGCATCAACAGTGAGTTGGTAAACTTTTCTTTCATAATTGATAAAATTAGTAATGGTTCGTATTCGCCGCAAATATAATGCTTTTTTTCATATACTCCAATAGTATTGCGAAAAAAGTGGGGATAAATATGTCTTTTTAACGTTAATGGACCCCTCGGTCCTCCTGCTTAGGGGGATGACCTGATCGTCCGAAGTTTTTAAACACGAATGATCACGAATTATCATGAATTATTATAAGATGAGTAGAGAAAAAAACTTATAGTACAATGGATGAAAAGTGGTTTTGATGGATGTGGGATGTTTTGTGGGAGTAGGATATGCCTTTTACACCAATTGGTGCGCGGTAAGGACAAGGACGACTGGTTGTACTACATGCTGCCCGCTTACGAGGTGACCGTCACTGTAACAGTAGAACACGATGGCAGAACGTTCGTCTATAGCCGCACCTACCTGCCCGAATATGAGGAGTGCGAAGTAAGAGGTCTGAAGCACGTCTATGACAACGCCAAGAAAGCGGACAAGACTCACTACACCGATCTCTTCGACAGTCAGATCGATCACATCCAGAGCATCCGTGAATGGCTTGCACGCACTATCGCATAGAGTGCTCCGGCAACCCCATCAGCTACAGCTTTGCTGAACTGACGATGAACTACTAATAATCCCTCACCCCTCTCTAAAAGGAAAAGCGGGCCGATAGGCTCGCTTTTTTTTGTGCACTTTGCAAAAAATCAACGCTTTTTTTTGTCTTTTAGAAAATAATACCTATATTTGCGGCAAAATCAACGTCTTTTTTCATCCGATCACTAAAATGAAAACCATTTCCAAACGACTCACGCTGCGCATCATGATGGTGGTACTGGCAACGATGGCTGTCATTGCCAGTGTGGTGTATTTCACTGTTGGAAAGTACATGGAAGACGAAGCCATGCAACGCTTTCAGATTGTGGTGATGAGGGAGTACAGGGAGATACAGCGCAAACTGTCGGATGTCTATGTGGCAAACATCAACAGCGTGCACGAGATAGAGCGCGACATCGATGATCCTGACCTGCTGTACGACCATCTGGAGCGTATTGTCAGATTGAACCCTGGCATCGTCAGCTGCGGATTGTTGTTCGAACCTGACTATTATCCCGAAAAAGGCCACTGCTTCGTGCCCTTTGCCACAAGGGATTCGGCCGACGTGATAAGCGTGATGCGCATTGACGGTGCCTATCACGACTACTTCGACGACGATTGGTACGTCGCGCGGATGGAAAGCGATAGTGCCGACTGGGTGGATCCCTACTTCGAGGATCCGCTGCTGCCGACCAATATGGCACCGCGCCTGCTGACCACACACGCCATACCCGTCCACAACCGTGAAGGACGCCCTGTGGCCGTGCTCTGTGCCGACCTTTCGCTGGAGGATTTGAGGAACGATATGCTGCAGAATGTCCAACAGGCCAACAGTAAATACGTGAAGCATCGGAAGCAGCCCTATAGTTGCGTCATCGACCGCAATCGTCGCTACATCATCCATCCCGACAAGGAACGCATGCTGAAGGCCACACTCGATGAAAACATTACCCTGGAGGGTCAGTGGGGGGTAGTATCTGCCATCATCGACGGTGTGCCATCGAGGATTGGCTATCGCAATGTGAGATTCGCGGAGTGGACCGTCATGATGGTGATACCCGAGGCCGTAGTACAGCAGAACGGACGTATGCTGAACATCATCATCCTGGCAGTCATGCTCTTCGGTTTGGCAGCCATCTTCCTGTTCTGTCGCCTGCAGATCAGGAAGGTCACTTCTCCACTGCACAGCTTTGCCCGATCGGCAGAAGAGGTGGCCCAAGGAAACTTCAACGCACCGCTGCCCGACATCAAGCATGACGACGAGATACGCCTCTTGCGCGACTCGTTTGGCAACATGCAGCAGTCGCTCAGCCTATATATGGAAGAACTGAAGACGACAACGGCACAGAAGTCTGCCATCGAGAGCGAGCTGAGCCTTGCACGAAACCTTCAGAAATCGATGGTGCCCAGTGTCTTCCCCAATCGTGAAGGCCTCGACATGTATGCCTCGATGACTCCTGCTAGGGAGGTAGGTGGCGACCTCTACGATTTCGTCCTGCATGACAACCTCCTGTACTTCTGCATCGGCGACGTAGCGGGCAAGGGAGTGCCTGCCGCGCTGGTGATGACGACGTTCTGCGGAGCCTTCCGTCTGTTGACAGACAGTGAGTCGGACCCCGAGCGTATCGTCAGTCGCATCAACGATAAGCTGGCCCGCAACACGCATATGACGATCTTCGTCACCTTCTTCGTCGGTGTGCTCGACCTCGACACGGGACATCTGCGCTACTGCAATGCCGGACATAAGGCTCCGCTTGTCGATGGGCAGCCCCTTCCCATCCATAGCAATCTGCCTGTAGGTGCGATGCCTGACTGGGAGTTCAAGGCCCAGGAGACCGACCTTGCCCAGGGCAGCACGCTCTTCCTTTATACCGACGGACTTGACGAGGCAGAAAATGCCCAAGGCCAGATGTTCGGCAAGAAACGGATCCTTGAGGTGATGCAAACTTCCTCAAAGGAGCCCCGCATGCTCATCGAAAGTATGACGCAGGCTGTGGCCGACTTCGTGGGCGACACGGAGCAAAGCGACGACCTCACCATGCTCTGCCTTCGCCTGCACAAGGCATAGAGGTCTTCTCGGCCCTGTATTTTACGCACTCCCAACCTGAAACGTTCGGCATTTATTACTGCCTTTTCTAATTCCGCCTACAGGTGATTTTTATAAATTCGAAGAAAGACGTATGAAAAAGTATTTATCAGCACTTGCAACACTGCTCACATTGACAGCCTGCTACAACGGTAATGGACAAAAGGCTGAGACTGCAGCAACCACTGACGGCAAGGCCATCGTAGAGAACATCATGACACGTACCAGCATCCGACAGTACACGGACCAGACCATCAGTGCCGATACTATCGAGATACTGCTCCGTGCCGGTATGGCTGCGCCTAGCGCCGTCAACAAGCAGCCCTGGCACTTCGTGGCTATCACCAGCAGAGACAAGATGAAGGAAATGGCTGCAACCAATCCCAATGCGAGGATGCTGGAACAGGCTCCGTTGACCATTGTCGTCTGCGGTGACATGCAGAAAACACTTAAAGACGAAGCCCATGATTCCTGGATCCTGGATTGCTCGGCGGCTACCGAGAACATCCTCCTGGCAGCCCATGCCCTAGGCCTTGGTGCCGTGTGGACTGCACTCTATCTGCGTGAAGATCGATCAAAAGGTGCCATCGAGGCACTGAAGCTGCCCGAACACATCGTTCCCCACTGTGCCATTATCATTGGATACCCCGCTGAACAGCCAGAGCCGAAAGACAAGTGGAACCCCGAAAACATATCGTATAACGAGTTTGGCCGCAAGGCTGAATGATGCCAAAAGAAATAAGTTATGAAAAACAGAACATTCGCAGTGTTGGCAGTGAGTCTGATGACGGCTCTTGCCTGGGGACAAGGTCCCATAGTAGAAGTTGAAGGAGGCATGATACAAGGTGTACCTTCAGCAGCAAGTGTTGTGACCGTTTTTCGAGGCATCCCGTATGCTGCACCTCCTGTCGGAGACCTCCGATGGAAACGTCCGCAGCCCGTTGTGAAGTGGAATGGGGTGAAGGTGGCCGACACCTTCAGCAACATCTGCTGGCAACCAGGCAATGCCGTGGGCACCTTCTATGGCAACGAGTTCTATTGGAAGGAGAATACCGTGCAGAGCGAGGACTGCCTGTACCTGAACGTCTGGACACCTGCCGATGCAGTAGGCAATGAGGATAGCAAGTTGCCTGTGGCTTTCTGGGTGCATGGTGGAGCCTATTTCAACGGCTATGGCCATGAGATCACAATGGACGGCGATGCCTGGGCCAAGCGGGGCGTGATACTTGTCACCATCAACTATCGTCTCGGAATCTTCGGATTCCTTGCTCATCCCGAACTGTCGGCAGAGACTGCCGACAGGACTTCGGGCAATTACGGCACCTACGACCAGGTGGCTGCCTTGAAATGGGTGCATGACAATATCACACAGTTTGGAGGTGATCCCGACAACATCACCGTGCTCGGACAGAGTGCAGGTGCTGCCAGCATCAAGAACCTTGTCTCCTCGCCCATGTCGAAAGGTTTGATCAGGAATGCCATTATCCAAAGTGGTGGCGGCATCGCTGCCTTCGGTCAATCCGAAAACGGACAGAAGCAGGCCGAGGCGACGGGCAAGGCATTCATGGACAAGTTCGGCTATAAAAGCTTGAAGGCCATGCGTGCCGTGCCTGCCGAGCGACTGCTTGAGATATTCAAGGCCGAAGGCATGGGGCAGTTCCGTCCGCACATCGACGGTGTTCTGTTGACCGAGAGCTTTGACGATGCAGCCAGGAACCAGCATCTGGCCGATGCCAACTACATGATAGGCTGCACTTTGGACGACATCCGTCCGATGGGCAAGCAGATTGATGAGTTCTGCTTCCTGCGTGACTCGCTCGACCATCGTCCGGCCTATCAGTATCTCTTTGCCCGCAAGCTGCCAGGCACCCACGATGGAGCCTTCCATTCGGCCGAGCTGTGGTTCATGTTCCACACGTTGGACCGCAGCTGGCGACCCATGACAGAGCCCGACTACCGGTTGGCAGACGAGGTGATGGACTGCTGGACCAACTTCGTCAAATACGGCAATCCCAACAAGCCGGGCTCGAAGAGCTGGGCACCATTCACCCTTGGCAATCCATACGTCAGGACATTCAATGTAAAGCCGGCACAAGCGTGTCAGACCAGGTTGCTCGACCATGAGACGGAAATTGACCACATCATCAAAGGGATGACGCTCGAAGAGAAGATCGACATGCTCCATGGCAAGAACATGTTTTCGTCGGCAGGCATCCCACGTCTGGGCATCGCCGACATGGAATATGCTGACGGCCCCTTCGGCATCCGCGAAGAGATGGAACCGCACTCCTGGAACTCGATTCACCTGACGACTGACTCGGCGACGTTCTTCCCCACAGGTTCGGCATTGGCTGCAACGTGGAGCACCGAGTGGGCCTATGCCTACGGACAGGGCATGAGCCATGAGGCCCGGTTGCGAGGCAAGGATATGATCCTCGGTCCCGCCATCAACATCCAGCGTATCCCCACCGGAGGACGTACCTACGAGTACCTGAGTGAGGACCCGATACTGAGCGGAATGCTCGCCGTGGCCTATACAAAGGGTGTGCAGGACGACGGCACGGCAGTGTGCCTGAAACACTACGCACTGAACAACCAGGAGGACTACCGTGGCTTCGTCGATGTGCGCATCTCCGACCGTGCCATGCATGAGATTTACCTTCGACCCTTCGAGATGGCGGTGCGCGAGGCCGATGCCTGGGGCGTCATGGCAGCATACAACAAGGTGAACGGTCGCTGGTGCTCGGAGAACGAGACGCTGCTCACCACCATCCTGCGCCAGCAGTGGGGCTTCCGTGGCATGGTCATCAGCGACTGGGGTGGCGTGCATTCGACCGTTGATGCCGTCACGGCCGGTATGAACGTAGAAATGCCTGGCAACCGATATATGGGCCAGGCACTACTCGATTCGGTGAAGGCAGGAAAGGTAAGCGAGGATGTCATCGACCAACGTGTCAGGGAAATCCTTCGCGTCAGGCTGACGGTGAGGCCGATAGCCAAGGATTTTGCCAATACCAGGCCTGTCGGCAATGCCGAGGAGATGACCACTGCCTTGGAGGTGGCACGTCGCAGCATCGTGCTGCTGAAGAACGAAACTGTTGCATCAGAAAAGGGTTCAAGGAGGCTGCTTCCGATTGATACTAAGCGCATCCGCCGCATCGCTGTGGTCGGCGAGAATGCCGTGGCGAAGATGGCGCTGGGTGGAGTAGGGGCAGGCGTGAAGACACGTTGCGAAATCACACCCCTCGAAGGCCTGCAGACCCTCCTTGGCAACCAAGTGGAGATCACCTATGTCGCAGGCTACAAGAGCTTCGACCGAGAGGGCCGCAACAAGCATCTCAACCCCGTTCAACCTGCCGATCGCGAACTCATGGCACAGGCTGTGGAAGCTGCCAGGAAGGCCGACCTCGTCATCTTCTTTGCCGGCGATAACCGCGAGGTAGAGACCGAGGGCTCCGACCGCAAGGCCATTACCCTGCCCTCCGGACAGGACGAGCTGGCTGCTGCACTAGCGAAGGCGAACAAACGATTGATGACTGTGATCGTCTCTGGCGGACCTGTAGATGTCACGACGGTGAGTGAGGTGTCGGGTGCACTCGTCGCCTCCTGGTTCAATGGTTCGATGGGCGGTCAGGCCCTTGCCGAAGTTCTCACGGGCAGGATTTCTCCATCGGGCAAACTGCCGATGACGTGGCCAAGGAAACTGGAGGATGTGCCTGCTTACGCCACGGGAACCTATCCGCAGAACATCGAGAACAATGCACAAGGCGATATCTTTGTCGATATCACCCGCAATCGCAGCAACGAACGCCGTCAGCAGCTCATCGCCGACTATGCCGAGCAGGACCTGGTGGGTTACCGTTGGTATGACCAGAAGCAAGTCGCTCCTGCCTATCCGTTCGGCTACGGCCTTTCCTATGCCAGCTTCGCATACAGCGACCTCGACGTCAAGTCCACAGCCGAGGGCTTCGACGTTAGTTTCACACTCACCAACACTTCCGACCGCGATGCCGAAGAGGTGGCGCAGGTCTATGCTGTTCGCGCAATAAAGGAGCTGAAGGGCTTTAGTCGAATAGCGCTGAAGGCTGGTGAACGCAAGGCTGTGACCATCCACATCCGTCGCTCAGACCTCTGTCGTTGGGATGAGGCTACGCAGTGCTGGATCCTGGAACCCGGCGACATCACCTTCCTCGTTGGCGGTTCTTCGGACAACCTGCCTTTATCGGGCAAAAGCAAGATTATTTGATTCCTGTCTTGCTGCTGAAGTTGATACGTACGCCCTTGTCGTCAACCATCATGTCCATACCTCCATTGTTGCCGTTGCTGCTGGTCGGCTTTCGCTCGCCGTCCAGTATCTCGCGGCACATATCCTTGATGTCGATGACACGCTGGAGCGTCTCCAGATTGTCACCGCTGTAATGGCCAGGGAATAGGAAATGGATGTCATTCTGCTTCATGTAACGCTCGATTCTTTCGGCTGAGTACATCTCGGTCGAAAGGTTTATGAATACCAGCAGGTTGGTCGATCCGAAAGCATCGCCACTGAATCCATAATGTCTTTCCTTGTCGAAGAACGTAGTGCTTCCTGCCGTATGACCGGGAGTAAAGATGACCTCTATCTCACGGCCTCCAAGGTCTATCACCTCACCATCGTATAGATACTTGATCTGTCCCTCGTAGTTGCGCATGTTGTTCGGAACGATGGTCATGTCGCCTGCATTGAGGTAAACCTCAGGGAAAGGACCTACTCCGCCCACATGGTCGCCATGGGCATGGGTCGCAATCATCGTGACAGGCTTGGAAGTGATCTTTGCCACAATCTTGTCGAGCCCGGGGATGTATGTGCCTGCATCGATCAGGAGTGCGCGGTCATTGCCCTCAACGAGGTAGAGCGACTCGTTATAGACCCTGTGTCCGTTCCCTATCCAAGTATGCTCGTCAAGCTGGCGGAACACCACTTCGTCGTCCTGGTAAACCACTTTGCCGCGAAGGTCGCGACTATTCACATCGGTTCCCTGTGCCTCGACCACAAACGGTGTCAGGCAAAGCAGCATTGCTGCAAAAATAATGTTGGTTTTCATATTTAGAAAAGATTGGTGGGGTTTTCTTTTTATATTTTTATAGATGGTCGCATAGCTCAAAATTATCAAAATTTTTAATACTGCTTGGACAGCCTGTCCCTTACGTACTTCACACTGGCTACATATTCCTCGTCGGTGGTCAGGTGCTCGATGATCATGGGCATGCAGGGGTTCTCGGCAGTGGCCAACCGGGCATAGAGATTGATGTCTAGCGTACCCTCTCCGCAGGCGCACTCCTGAAGCTGGAACGTATATTCCGGTTTCAGCAATATGTCTTTCAGATGACAGCTCACGATGGTGCCGTGGAGTTTCTCGAAACACTCGTGGAGGAATTCGTCGTTGAAGAAATACCTGTGGGGCGAGGTGATCATGTTCACCACATCGAGGTGGGTGCCAAACTCCGTACGATCCACATCCTCAATCAGGCGCAGATACTCGTCGGGACTGCTGGGTATCATCCAGGGCATCGACTCGATGCAGAATTTGGCATGTCGGGGACGGGCGGTGTCGATGACCTGACGAATCATCCCGACAGCCATCTCCCACAGTTCGCGACTGAAGTTGTCGCGATAGCCACCGTCCCAACGGGGACCATAGGGCGTGCCCACCACATTCACACAACAGGCGGCACCGATGGCATCGGCCATGCGGAGCTGGCGCACTGCGTAATCAATCCATTTCTTGCGCTCGTCGGGATCGGCAGCCAGTGTGTTGCGCCAGACGCCCACTTCGGCGATGGTGAGTCCTGCCTCGTCGGCAGCCTGCTTATAGGCCATGATGGTTGCAGCATCCTCGTCACAGGTGACGGGGAAGTTGACTGTCTGCAGGCCGAGGGCCTTGTGCTTTGCAGCCCACTCCTTGGGTGAGCTGTGCTGCAATGATGAAGAAATGCCCAGATACATCAGAACGCCCTCTTGTGAATGATTGTCGAATCCATCTTGTCCAACCCACTGACGCCCGTACGAGCCATCACGCCAGCGAGTTCTGCCGTCATCTCGTCGATGCGTCTCGCCACGGCATCCGCCCCGTCCCTGAGTAGCGGCATCAGGTGACGTCCCACCGATACGGCCTTGGCGCCGAGGGCGAGGCACTTGAAGGCATCCATGCCGCTTTCGATGCCGCAATCGACGAATACAGGGATACTGTCGCATACAGCGGAAAGAATGTCGGGCAAAGCCATCAGCGGCGGCACGGCATATTGGATCATGCCATGATGGTGAGATACCACCAGGCCTGCACAACCCGCCTGTAGGCACTTCTCGGCATCGCGTGGACTGAGCACCCCCTTCACGACGAAAGGCACGCCGGCAGCCTGCACGAACTCGGCCAGTTCTTCGGTCGATTTGGCCTTCATGGGCAGACCGAACACATCGTCGTAGCCACCCTGGGAGTTGAAGGCGTGGTCGATGTCCATTCCCACAGCGATGCAGCCCACCTTGACGGCATGCTCAATCTTTCGGAACACCACACGATTGTCGGCATGGGGCTTGATGATCTTGATGGTTCGGGCACCTGTAGCCACAATTTCCTCCAGTTCCTCTTTGCTGCCCATGCCCACCCAATGTACGGCTCCGCTTTTGGCAGCAGCCTGGGCATAGATGGTCATGCCGTTCTGTGCCGTATTGTGCAGATGTGAAAGGGCAGCTGTCATGATGGGTGTGCGGAAAGTTTCGCCGAACAGCGTCATCTCGGTCGAAGGGAGGACGGCGTCCAGATAACGGGTCTCAATCAGGAGAGAGTCGAAATAGTCTCTCGTAATCTTGTCGGAATTAGATGTCAGTTGCATATTTTTACCTTATTGTCTTTTTGTTACCGCTGCATTCAGTTCGTCCATCTTCTCGTCAGACAGTTCATATTTGCCAATCACGAAAATGGCCAATACGAACAGGACGGCAGGAATCAGGGTGACGAGCCAGAGGATGCCCTGTTCGGCCATCGGTTGCTGCACCGGCTCTCCTGCCTTGAAGCCCACCCAGGCAAGCACCAGTCCGGGAATGACGCCACCAAGCGCCATGCCTGCCTTCATGAAGATACAGATGAGCGCATTGACGATACCTGCTACACGACGGCCTGAGGCATATTCGCTGAATGTCACCACTTCGGGCACGAGCGCCCACATATAGCCGGTAGCCACTACTACGCCCGTGCTCTTCACAAACTGCACCGCGAAAATCAGAGGGATGATGGATTTGAGGCGCTCGACCGACATGATCAGGTACATGAGCAGCATGGCCGTGATGGCGATGCCGAGGAACAACCGGAACATCCCGTTCTTGCCAATCCTGCGCTTGATGGCAGGCACCATCGGCATGAAGATAAACGCCGGAATAGTGCCGAGCCACATGAACACCGTCGTCATCAGAGGCGTGGCATGCATGTTGAAGGTCATGAAATAGGAGTCGGCTGCATTGCTGATGCTCATGGTGGTGAAGGCGATGATGAAGAAGAACGACAACACGCGGAGCGGACGGTTGCGGACCAGTTCCATCCAGAGGTCGCTCACCTTGACCTGCGCACTCTCGCTCTTATCCATCACGATGCGCTCTTTGCTCTCGAAGAAGGTGACGAGGAGCAGCACCAGCCCCACCAGTGCGAAGATGCTCATGGTGATGAACCACGCGCCTCCTGCCTCGGGGGTATTATAGACAGCCTCCATCTCACCCGTTTGCGGGTTCAGCACCTTGGGTGCGAAGAGGACGATGACCAAAGGCAGGGTCTTGATGATCAATCCTGCCAGATTGGCCATCACCATGCGAACGCTGGTCAGGATGGTTATCTCGTCGGTATCGCGGGTGAGCGAAGAGCCGAGGGCAGCGTAGGGCACATTGACGAACGTGAAACTCATGCTCATGCCCACATAGGTGATATAGGCATAGAGCAACGACCCGCTGAACCCGTTCCAGAAGCAGAGCGAGGCAAAGGTAGCCAGCAGCACGGCTCCCAAGATCAGCCACGACCGATACTTGCCCCAACGGGGATGCGACTTATCGACAAAAGCGCCCACCATCGGATCCCATACGACGTCGATGACACGCACCACGAGGAACATCACGGCCACGACGGCTGAGTCGAGCCCGTACACATTATTGTAGTAAAAGAGCAGCCAGATGCTGACGGTCTGGTAAATCAGGTTCTGTGCCAGATCGCCCGAGCAGAAACCGATGCGTTCACGCCACGAGAGCCTGTAGCAACCGTTGATAGCATTATCCATATCTTTATTTCTTATGTGCTTCCTTCATCAATTGTCGCATATCCTCATCGCTGATAGCGTAGGAGTAGATAGTAAAGTCGGCAACGTCGGTCTCTGTCAGGTATTTATCGCCACGGAAGGGAGCACGGCCAATCCAACAGTTGGAGGGAGCGTCCTTGAATATCTCGGCGAGGATGGGCATCTTCTCGTTGCGCCCGATGAGTTCTCCGTCAAGGTAGAGTTCACCACGTTGGCCCTGCTGGCGGTAGAGAGCGTGATGCCATACGTCGCGTTGGGGCTTGCCGCCCTGCATGATGATCTCCTCGTGCTCGTAGCCACCGGTCGATGTCTCGAAGCGCTGCTCGTTCAGTCGCATGGCCATGTAGGGGCCTTCGTGGGCACTGTTCTCGGCCAATGTAGAGAAGGCGAACAGGAAATGTCCGTAGCCGTCGAGGTCGTTCACGGAACTGACCTTATAGCGCACAGATATCGTGAAGTCGTGGAGCTGACTGATGACGACACCCGTCTCGGCCGTGAGGTCGTAGTATCCGTTGTTCGTTCCCAGATGGAGGATGTCACCATCGATTTGGGCGTCACCCTGGACATATTCGGGTTGCCAGGCAAAACAATACTTTTCTTGATTCGGGGTGTCGTTGACTTGGTTGTACTGCGCCCTCAAAATGGTCGAAATGACCAGAAGGGCCATGGTAAGGATAATGCTTTTGTTCTTCATTTTTGCTAAGCATTTTGATACAAACTTATTTCGATGGGACAAGGATATTGGATGGATTCTTCTATTTCCTTCGCTTATTTCTCAACGACCATCTCCTTGCGGATGTCTTCGGAGGAGGCACCGATGAGGAGGGTGAAGGGGCGTTGGATGGGGACAAATTGATGGCGTGACTCATCCCAGAAGGTCAGGTCCTGGTCGTCTATTTTCAATGACACGCTGACGGTGGCTCCGGCTGGAATGGGTACGCGCTGGAATGCCTTCAGGGCCTTTCGAGGCATCTGCGGATTGGTGGTGTTGGCTTGCAGATACACTTGCACGACTTCATCTGAATCGGTGTCACCGCTGTTGGTGACAGGGATGGTGAGGGTGTATGCCCCTTTGACACGTGGGCTGATTTGAGGTTCACCATAACTGAAATGGGTATAGCTGAGTCCATAGCCGAAGGGATAGAGCGGCTTGTGCAGCGAATACATGTAGGTGCGTCCGTGAGTGATGTCATAGTCCATGATGGGCGGCAGATGCCGCTGGTCGGTCACCCAGGTCTGTGTGGTCCTTCCTGCGGGACTGGTCTTGCCGAACAGGACGTCGGCCAAGGCATGCCCCTGTTCCTGACTGCAGTGTGTGAGGTGCAGGATGGCGGGCAGATGCTCGTTGCTCCAGTTGATGCTGTAGGGGAAGCTGCTCACCAGGGCCAACACGGTGTTGGGATTGGCTTGATACAGCAGCTGCAGGAACTCCTCGTCGGGCAGGTTGAGGGAGAGACGATCTACCGCCTCACGACCGTCACTGGTCACCGGACAGAACTTCCAGTCGGCCCGGGTTCCGTAGGGATGATTGCCTACGCATGCAACGACGAGGTCGGCTTTACGGGCTGCTTCGACGGCCCTTCCCATCCGGTTGTCGGGTGCATAGATTACCTCAATGCCCAAGGGCTTGGCGGCTTCGCGGATGCCTTGTAGGATGGTGACGCTATAGGGAGGGGTTCCGCTGTACCAGTCTTGAACGATCTTGTCGGCATAGGGTCCGGTCACAGCAATGGTCCTGATCTGCGACGGACGGATGGGGAGCAGCTGGCGGTCGTTCTTGAGCAGCACGATGGACTGTGCCGTGACATCGCGCACGAAGGCCTTGACCTCTTCCCTGTCATAGGGCGCATGGAGGGTGTCGTTGCCGATCGAGGCGTATGGATTACGGGTGTCGCTGCCGTCGAGCATGCCCAGTTTCAGCGCGACAAACAGATTGCCTCGAATCGCCCGGTCGATGTCTTCTTCGGTCAACAATTGCCGCTCGAGGGCCTCGCGGATCTCATCCCTGCTGCGGTCCAGTATTTGTCCGACCGCTGCCTTGACGATGGCGGCTGCTCCCTCAGCCCTGGTAGCAAAGGCCTTGTGGGCATCGATCAGGAGGGTGAGTGCATAGCCGTCGGTGCAGATGATTCCGTTATTGCCCCATTCCTTGCGCACGATTTCGTCCAGGCAAGGATTTATGCACATGGGTGTGCCGTTCCATGCATTGTACGATGCCATAACGGCACGGCTGCCTCCCTGGGTGAATCCTTTGTAGAAGGGGTAGGAATAGTATTCTCTGAACAAACGTTCGCTGAAGTTGCTCGATGTGGAGTCGCGTCCGTCCTCGTTGCTGTTGGCGAGGAAATGCTTCATCAGGGCGGCGGTCTTCCAATAGCGGGGATCATCGCCCTGCAATCCGCGAATCACGGCCACCGAGAGTGCGGCAGTGAGCATAGGGTCCTCGCCGAAACTCTCTTCGGTGCGTCCCCATCTCGGATCACGAGCCAGGTCGGCATTGGGCGCATAGACGACCAGGCCCTTGCGTTTGGCACGCGGGTGCCGGCTGTAGTATCGGGCTTCTTCGGCCTCGATGTCACCCATACGGCGCAGGGCCTCCGGATTCCATGTGCACCCCAAACCGTAGGACTGTGGGAACATGGTGGTAGGAAGGTCGTCGGGAACCTCTTTCCCATCGACGGTCTTTCGGCCGTTGTTCATTGCCGGACCGCCCAGGGCAAGACCATGCAAGCCTTCGTAGGTAGCCAATGAGGGTATGCCGAGTCGCGGTACGCCCAGATTGGTCGTCAGCAGGCCGATCTTCTCATCGATAGTGAGCATATCGAGCAGGAGATCGATGCGCTTGTCATCAGACAGGCGCTGCTGCTGGAAGGGATAGGACTGGCCAAATGCATGAATGCCATAGAAAAGGCAGCTGATGAGAAGCAGGAAGCGGGTCATGACGTGGGGGTGTAAAGATGTAGTTGACTTTTTACTTGATGTAGAGCTTGCGGCCGTTGTGAATGTAGAGACCGGGCAAAGTGGGCTTATTGAGGAGGATGCGACCGACGAGGGTGTGGTAGATATTGGGGGATGTGGGGTCGGGATGGGTGGTGTGGATGGATGAGTATTGGGC
>JAZQBS010000119.1:0-6093 GCA_045545875.1 Bacteroidales bacterium | reverse complement strand
TACCGAAATCCTCCGCCAGTACATCGAGGCACGTTTCGCTGTGCCTGCTATGGAAAAGACCTCCGATGAGATTCTTGACGAACTCTATGAGTTGGCTGAGAGTCAGAAGGCTTCGCTGACCAACCTCAAGCAGATCCTTTCGATAGCCGACCTGGTAAAATTCGCCAAATATCACCCATATGCCGACGAGAACCAACTCTCGTTCGTCAACTCAAGAATGTTTGTCGAGCAGACCAAGAAGGTCGAGGTCGAAGAAACTGAGAAAGAGGTTTCCGAAGCTGAATCGACAGGGGAGGAGCAGAATCAATCTACAATGGCTGAAAAATAATCCATAATAAAATGCAGTTCGCCAATCCTGGATATTTATTCCTATTGATATTGCTGATACCCGCCATTGCGTGGTACATCTGGAAGCAGTCCGAGGCTCAGGCTTCGCTCCAGGTCTCTTCGACCAGCGCTTTCCAGAAGTTGCCCCGTTCGTGGAAGGAGTATCTTCGTCATGTCAATTTCGCGCTGCTCTGTGGTGCAGCTGCCATGACCATTGTCGCCCTGGCACGTCCACAGAGTTCCGACAGTTGGAGCCAGTCCAATACGGAGGGCATCGATATCGTCCTTTCGCTTGACGTGTCCAATTCGATGCATTTCGAGGATTTCCGTCCCGACCGACTGGAGGCTTCCAAGGAGGTGGCTTCGCGCTTTGTGGCTGGTCGTCCCAACGATAACATCGGCCTTGTACTCTTCGGCAGCGAATCCTACACCATGTGCCCAATGACCAGCGACCATGCGGTGGTATCGAATATGATTAATTCCGTGACCTTCGACCTTATCGATGGTGGTTCAACGGCCATTGGTGATGGTCTTGTTACCGCAGTCAATCGTATTCGTTCGGGTCAGGCCAAGTCGAAAGTGATTATCCTTCTGACCGATGGTTCCAACAATTCGGGTGACGTGTCGCCCAAGGATGCGGCTCAGGTCGCTCAAGCTATGGGCGTGCGCCTTTATACCATTGGCGTCGGCTCAAAGGGAGAGTTCGAGACTACCGTAGGATACGATCCGTTCGGGCGCCCTGTTCGCCAAAAGGTCAAGGCAGACATCGACGAGGAGACACTCAAGGCAATGGCTCAGTTCACTGGCGGCCGTTATTTCCGTGCCACCAACAAAAATTCGTTGTCAGAAATCTTCGATGAGATTGACAAGATGGAAAAGACCAAGATGTCGGTTCGTGAGTTTTCACGCAAGGATGAGGAGTTCCTGCCTTTCGCCTTAGCTGCCATCGCCTTGTTGCTCCTCCATGTCATTCTTCGCAATACCGTTCTTCGCAATATACCCTAAGCAATGGATAACTTTCGTTTTGCCAATCCTAATATACTTTGGCTGCTGATTGTAGTTTTTGCTCTCGTGGTCTTGTTCCTCGTGAGCCGAATGAGCAGTCACAAGGCCTTGCGTCGTTTTGGCGACCTGCGCCTGCTGCGTCCGTTGATGCGGGGTGTCAGCGAAGGGAAACTTCGCGTCAAGTTTGCTATCGAGATGCTTGCCCTTGTCTGCCTCATCATCGCTGCAGCCCGTCCTCAGTTCGGCTCGAAACTTGAGACCGTCAAGAAGGAAGGCATCGAGGTGATGGTTTGTCTCGATATCTCCAATTCGATGTTGGCTGAGGATATCCAGCCCAATCGTCTTGAACGTGCCAAGCGCATGTTGTCGCGTCTTGTCGATAATCTCGACAACGACCAGGTGGGTCTCATCGTATTCGCAGGTGAGGCCTATACCCAGCTTCCCATCACCAATGACTTTGTGTCGGCCAAGATGTTCCTCCAGAGCATCGACCCACGTATGGTGTCATTGCAAGGTACAGCTATCGGTGCTGCCATCAATCTGGCAGTACGCAGTTTTACGCCTAACGAGGCTTCCGAGAAGGCTATTGTTCTCATCACCGATGGTGAAAATCATGAGGATGATGCGCAGGGTGCCGCCGCCAACGCTCTCGCCAAAGGCATACACACCCACGTCATCGGTATCGGTTCGACACAGGGCGCCCTTGTCCCCGACGATTCGGGCCGTCCGGGTTCCTATCGCAAGGATGCTTCGGGCAATCCTGTCACGACACGTCTCGACGAGCAGATGGCTCAGGCCATTGCGGCAGCCGGTCAGGGCATCTATGCTCATGCCGACAACACTAATTCCGCAGTGCAGACTCTCACCGAAAGCCTCGGCCAACTAAAGACCACTGAACTCGAGAGTCATGTCTTTGCGGATTATGATGACAAGTTCATGCCATTTCTTGCCATTGCACTTATTCTCCTCTTGATTGATATGTTCCTTCTTGATAAGGCGAATGCTCTGCTTCGGAAGATTCGCATTTTCGTTCTCATCGGCTTTTGCATGATGATGTTCGACCCTGCTTCGGCTCAGTCGGCCCGCAAGGCACGTTCGGCTACTCGCGAAGGCAATGCTTTCTATCTCGACAGTCTGTGGCACGATGCCGAGATGAAGTATCGTCGTGCACAGGAGCAGATGCCTACCGATTCCATCTCGCAGTACAACCTCGCCAATGCCCTCCTCCAGCAACAGGAGCAGGAAAAGGCACAGGATGCCATGTCGTTCTATGGTAAGGTCATCGAAAGTTCCGAGCGTGGCGGCAACCACCGCTTGGCATCGCTCGCTTCTTTCAATGCCGGCGACATATGTATGGCCAGTCAGCAATATGACCAGGCCATCAACTTCTTCAAGCGCGCGCTCCGCAATAATCCTCTTGATGACGAGGCACGCTATAACCTGCTCCTTGCCAAGAAACTCCTTCAGCAGCAGCAAAACGAAGACCAGAACCAGGATAAGCAGCAACAGGAGCAACAGCAGGAGCAGCAACAGCAGCAACCGCCGAAACAAGATCAACCTCAACAGGATCAGCAACAACAGCAGGAGCAGCAGGAACAGCAGCAACCGCCGCAGAATCAGATGAACCAGGACCAGGCTGAGGCAATCCTCAACGCCAACAACCGTGACGAGCAGGAGACCCAGGAGAAGGTCAAGCAGCATCAGATGCAGCAGATGAAGCGTCGCAAGACCAACAAGGACTGGTAAAAAAATAAAACAATAAAATAATGAGACGCAAATTCCTATTCACTCTCATACTTTCGTTTCTGACCGTAGCGATGGTCTGGGCCGACACGACATTCCGTGCCAAAGCGCCCAGTAGCGTCGCTGTCGGTCAGCAGTTCCGTTTGGAATATATCGTTACAGCGCGTGCATCAGGTATTACCGTCGATCTTAAGGATACCGGTTTCGATGTGCTATATGGCCCAACCACAAGTTCGTCGTCGAGCACCAGCATCGTCAACGGACAGATGAGTTCCGAGGTGCGTACGACGTTCTCGTATGTCCTTTCGGCAACCAAGGAGGGAACATTTACCTTGCCGGCAGCCACAATCAAGGTCGATGGCGAGACGCTCACGTCCAACAGCGTTTCGGTCAAGGTCCTTCCTGCCGACCAGCAGCCCGAAGGACATAGTTCCGGTTCGCGTAGTCAGCAGGGTGGGGCACAAGCCAAGTTCAATAAGGACGATGTGCACCTTGTCCTTGACCTCTCGAAGACATCTGCCTACGAAGGTGAGGCAATTGTAGCCACGTTGAAACTCTATTGGCGCAATACTCAGATGGGTAATCCTTCCGATGTCAAATTGCCCGATTTCGAAGGGTTCACTGTGCAGGATATGGACAACGACAATGCACAGGCTTCGCTCGAGCATTTCAATGGTGCCAACTACCAGATGTATCCGCTTGTCAAGTGGTTGCTCTTCCCTTCGCGTTCGGGCGAGTTGACCATACCAGCTGCTACGCTGACGGCCAATGTCGCCATCGTTTCGACACGTCGTACCGGAGGATTCTTCGATTGGCCGATGGAATATACCGAGAATGTGGCTGTGCCGCTTCGTTCGGCTGCACGCAAGGTCAATGTCAAGTCTCTTCCTGCCGGCAAACCGGGTTCCTACATGAATGCGGTAGGCAACTTCAATGTGAAGAGTGTTCTCACTGCCGATAAGGTGCGAGCCAACGATGCTGTCATATATCGTATCACCATCGACGGTGTAGGCAACCTCAAATACGTCAAGGAACCCGAACCGGAGTTCCCGACAGATTTCGAAGTATTTGATCCAAAGGTCGATCTCAGTACACGTGCCACATCGTCGGGTGTGCAGGGCAAGAAGACCATCGAATACACCGTCATTCCTCGTCATGCCGGCAAGTACGAGATTCCAGCCCTGGAGTTCAGCTATTTCGATGTCAAGAGTGGTCAGTACAAGACCATTCGCACCGAAGCCTACACCCTTGAGGTGGAAAAAGGCCCGAATGAAGGTAGTACGGGCGGTGGTGCCGTTGACTTTACAGGCACCAACCAGGAGCGTATTCGTGTGCTTGGCAACGACATCCGTTATCTCCATAGTGTTGATGCAGATCGTCTCGATTTGGGCAAGATTAATCCAGAGACGGGCAAGCCGGAACCTCTCAAGCCGTTCTTCGGTACTCTCGCCTATTGGATGTTTTTCCTTGTACCTTTCTTAGCATTCGTTATCTTGGCCTTTATCTATCGTCGTCGCATCCGTCGAATGGCTGACATTGCAGGTATGCGTACCCGTCGCGCAGGAAAGGTGGCTGAGCGTCGCCTTAAGACCGCCAAGAAGGCTCTCAATGCGAAAGATGAGAATGCGTTCTACGAAGCTATTCACAAGGCTATTCTTGGATATGTATGCGACAAATTGCGCATTCCATTGAGTGACTTGACGCAGGATACTGTTTTCGAAATGCTTGAGAAGCATAGTGTCCCCGATACGACCATCCATGAGGTGAAGGAAGTGCTCGATACCTGTCAGTTTGCACGCTATGCGCCTTCCACCGACTCACAGGCTATGGACGTGCTTTATAAGAAGACCTCCAAGGTGATTGATCGTCTCGAGTCCGAGATCAAGAAATAAAGCGATTCAACGAAAGATAATTGTTAATTGTTAATTATTTATTGTTAATTGTGAAAAGATATATTTTAGCCCTGATAAGCCTTGTGCTCGTCTCTTTCGGCTGCGTGAAGACCTATGCCCAACAGGACCTGCTGAACACAGCTGCTGCTGCCTATGACTCGGCACAGTATCAGCATGCCATTGATGCATACGAGCAGATTGCCGTACAGTACGGTGTCAATCCGGAACTTTTCTACAATCTCGGCAACGCCTACTACAAGCAGAAGAACTATCCCAAGGCCATCCTCAACTACGAGCGCTGTCTGCTTTACGATCCTTCGAATGTAGATGCCAAGGAGAATGTCGAACTGGCACGTCTGCAGTGCGTCGATAAGATTGAGACCATCGAGCCCATGTTCTTCGTTACGTGGGGCAATAACGTTCGTGACAGTTTCTCGTGCGACACATGGGGCACACTTGCCATTATCTTCTTCCTGCTTTTTATCGCAGGCTGTGGCATTTACTTTTTCTCCCATCGTACCAGCCGTCGCAAACTGGGATTCTATGGCGCCTTGCTGTCCATCATTCTTTGTCTCGTCAGTATTCACTATGCAGTTGCACAGCGTGACCATATCCAACAGCGCGACTATGCTATCGTGATGACCCCTTCGGTAATCGTACGTGCTTCGCCTGCTGACAGTGGCACGCAGTTGTTCACCATTCACGAAGGTCTGAAGGTGCGAGTCCGCAGCACACTTTCAGGATGGTCTGAGATCGAACTTACTGACGGGCAGGTAGGCTGGATGCCCAGCGAAGGACTGGAAGTGATTTGATTTCGAACAACGACAACCTGTTTACAATAGCAGCATACAGATTCTGTACACCAAATCTGTATGCTGCTATAGTATTATATCGATTTCATCTGCCAAAACTGATCTATTCATTGGCGCCCACCGCTTGCTTGTATTCGAGGACCTTATTCTGATAATCGGCGAAGGCATCGGTATAACTGTCGTGAGCCTGCTGGCAGAGCAACTGGGCTTCGAGCAGGTCGGACATCTTGATTGTACCAGCACGGTAATAGTCGCGATTCAGTCGAAGGTTCTCTTCGGCTTGCTCTATGCTGCGTTGTGTGATGTCGAGTTGC
>JAZQBS010000118.1:0-3042 GCA_045545875.1 Bacteroidales bacterium | reverse complement strand
GCATACTTCTCACCCTTCCGCTTCTCGGCCTTCTCTCCTTCAGCTCCTGCGATCTTGAGATGTCGGACAATGGGAAACTCGACGGATTCTGGCAATTGGCCCGCATCGACACCATCGGTGGGGGAGGATGCGACATGGTATCGTCGCGTATCTTCTGGTCGGTGCAACTCCATCTGCTACAACTTTCGGACCACAGTGGAAGGAACAGCACCTACCTGCTGCGTTTCCAGCAGGACGATGCCCATTTGCGCGTCTATGAGCCTTATCTATCGGCTCGCAACGAAGGAGACAAGCCGCTCGACGATGCTGCAGTCCTGCAACCCTTCGGCATCCAGAGCCTTGATGAACGGTTTGAGATTCTCCAACTCGACAATAAACACCTTTCTCTCCGGTCCTCTCTGCTTGAGTTGACGTTCAATAGGTATTGAAGATTTATACATATTATATATTAAAAAAGAAATGCCCCGAAGAATCAATCCTCGGGGCATTTATTATAGAAATACGATAGGAATCAATCGTCTTCGGTATAACCGGTCTTGCGATAACCAGACACCTTGGTGTAGATGTTCTGACCGTAGTCATCGTTATATTTGATGTAGAAGAAGATAGAGTCGGTCTGCATGCCCGAACCAGGGGCATGAGCAGCATTCTTCAGGATCTTGCCACCTACAATCACGACACCACAACCATAGACTACATCATTATCGGAGTTAGAATATTCTCCAAGTTTGGTAATGACACCAGGAGCGGTCTCTACCTCGTTGGCACCCTGTTCCAATGTGCCGGGAGCTTCGAAGGTCATGTTGTTGAAATCCACTTTAACCCTGGTCTGTGTGTCCCAGTAGCCGTCTTTCACCCACATTTCGGTGGTGTTGTTGGCGGCAGTGTTGAATGTCTGGAACTCAAAGACACCTTCCGACCTTTCGGCCCACCATTCTGCATATTCGGCACTCTCCAGGTCGTTGATATCTACCACACCATCACCGTTGGCATCAGGATTGTAGTAGCCTACAGGATCACCGAAATAAGAGTTGAGGAATTCTGCTGTGTAGCCATTGTAAATATAATACTGTGTGGTGTAATAGGCATCGTTGGCTTCAACGGTGCAGCACCATGTACCAGCCATATCAACCAGTTCGGTATTGTCAACTTCGAAGTCTCCTCCGAAGGCACCATCGCTACAAGAGCTCATCGTAAGAGCACCAGCGAGTACAAAAGCTGAAAATAGTATTTTTTTCATAATTACTTTGCGGATTAAGTATTATTGACGTATGAGGACTGGGTTGATGTAGATAACACTTGCGTAACCGGATTCGTAGGAGAGTGTGCCGGTTTCTTCGTCCCACTTGCCATTTTGGATATAGTCGAGGCCATCACCCCAACCATTGACGTGGCTGTACATCAAATCGATGGTATTATCGGGATTGAGCTTGAAGTAGCCGTACATAGCGTAACTAGCGCCGATTCCGCGCATCTGTTCGTACCAGCCGGCAAGGAAGTCGTTGATGTAGAAGATGCCAGGACAAAGTTCGGTGATGGTTATCTCGGCCTCAGTCTTATAACCACGTTTTGCTGCTTCATCGATAATGGGGTTGCCGCCGTATGTGGTGTTATTCATATCGACATCGAACGTGCCGGCACAGCTGCCCTTTACTTCTGGGTTATAGATGAATACGGTACGAGTGGCAGAAGAGGAGAATCCATCGACATTGACGGCTGAGTATTCTACATTGTAGAACGTAATTTCATCGGTCTTGATCGAATTGACCACCTGGCCAGAGATGTCGTAGATAGTGGTCTTGACCTTGTCGGAGATATCTTCTGTACCTTCCATGCAAACCACACCAGGTTCGGAATACGAGCCACCGATCGGAACTGAGTAGATTTCGCCCCCAGTCAGATCGAAGGTGGCATAGTGGGTGAGTCTCACCAGACCTGTTTCGGGGTCGGTTTCACAGGATGCAAGCATTGCACCTGCAATGACGCCTAATATGCTGTATTTGATATTCTTTTTCATATCTTCAATGTTCTAATGGTTTTACATTGATTATTTAGCCCAGAAGACCTTGACGGTTGCACCCTTGGTGGCAGGAACGTTGTTGTTGTAGCTTGTCGAAGTAGCTGCATAGGGCAGACGCTGGCGGATATTCTTGGCTCCGACTTCTGCGTTGACGTTCTTAGGAGTGTAGAGAGTACCGGCCACGTAGGTGTTGGGCACCGAGTTGAAGTTGGCAACATCGTTGTTGATGATGTCGTCGGCCTTCACGTCAGAGAACTCGGGGTATCCGAGACGACGGAGTTCGCACCATGCCTCAAAGCCTGAGAGGGCTGTGCCGAGGGCCACCCATTTCTGGATGCCGATGTTCTTCATCGGGTTAGCCTGTTCGTATGGATAGGTTGCAAGGACAGAATTGGAAGCATCTTCCACACCACAACGAGCACACGAAGCAGCAACAGCAGCACGATAATAAGCTTCGGCCTGAGCGTGGTTTACAGCAACAGTTGCATAGTATTCAGCGAGGAAGAAGTTCAGCTCATAGACGGTAAGCAGATCAACAGGCATGTCGAAACGGTAGTTGGGCTGAGCAAAGTCGCTGGTGTTGGCACCACCAATTTCCGCAGAAAGGTTAGTGCCCGATACGACACCAATGAAGCCGTTTGCTGTAGGCTTAAAGCTGAAGGAAAGACGCTGGTCGCCTGGAGAGGAAAGGGTTGTGCCCTGCAGGGCTACATTGAGAGCCATATCGTTGCTGATGGTCTTGCTTTCGGCAAAGAGTGGGCTGTAGGAGCCGGCTGAATTGCCCCAGCACTGGTCGTAGGTCACATCTTCGGTGATGAAGTTGCCTTCGGAAACGAGCGCATTCAACTTGTCATTGACGCTCACTGCACCATGCTCGCGCATATAGAGCTTGAGGAGCAGGGTGTTGGCAAACTTGATCCAGTTGGCAGCTGTGCCGGCCTTCGCAGAAGTCTTGCCGAAAAGGAGGTTTGCACAGACGGCATCGTTTGGCTGTGCAGCAGCCTTGGCAGCTTCGAGTTCGG
>JAZQBS010000117.1:0-15024 GCA_045545875.1 Bacteroidales bacterium | reverse complement strand
TTGTCATAGCCCTTTGTCTTCCTAAGACCGCTTGGCCTCCGACTTTGATAGAGCATATAGTGCTTGCCATACCATTCGGGCGATGCAGGATTGTTGTAGGTGAGGTCGGTCATGTTGACCCAGTTGCCCACCTCGCTGTTGTGGCGCAGGTCCTGACGGTCCATTTCGCCATCGACCACCCAGAGTCCGTTCTGCGCGAAGTCGCTGAGACGCATGGTGGCAATGCCACGGCCGAGCACCTGTACCCAGGAAGCAGCGGGATCGTAGTTGTTGGCATCGCTTCGTGCATAGCGCATACCCGCCTGCTTGCCCGAAGGATCCTTCATGCCGCCATTGTTCCAGAAGGGGCCGAAGATACGCATGGAGCAGAAGTTGATGACCGCCTGGGTCGAGAAGTTGTTGACCACCATAAGGGCTTCCTTGTTGAACGATCCTACCTTGTTCTCGGCACGATGGAGGTCCCAGATGACGTTGCGTTCGATCTTCCACGTCTGCTCGTTGCCACCGGGATTGAATGTGCCAAAAGGCTCGGTCATGAGTGAATGGCCTTGGTTCTGGATCAGGTCGGTAGCCATCTGTTCGGCCTTGGCATATTCGCCGACAGCCAGATAGCACTTGATGAGCAGGTGCATGCAGGCCTCCTTGTTGACCATACCATAGTATTCGGTATTAGCCTGGGCAGGCACGTGCTGTACGGCAAATTCGAGGTCGTGGACGAGCATTTTGAGGATAGCTTCCTTCTTGGTGGACTTGTAGTTCTGTTTGGGGCGGTCGATGATACGGGTTACGAGAGGCACATCACCGAACCAGAAGACGAGGTTATAGTACTTGATTGCGCGATGGAAATAAGCACGGCCTTTGTAGGCATTCTTGATTTCTTCGCTCAGACCGGTAACGCCATCGATATAGGAGAGTACGGTGTTGGCATACTTGATTCCATTGAACGACTCTTCCCAAAGCACCATGATATGGTTGCCGTCGCCATTTCCAAGCAGACCCGAGGTGGGTTGGATCTTGCGTGCAAAGTCGTCCTGAAGGTCGGTGGCGTTGGCATCGGTCTTTCCGTAGATGCCGATGTCGGAGAAGAGATAGTCGGTGGCAATGGGACAATTGTTGGCATTGCCGGTGGTGAACATATAGCGGAGATGACGATCGCATACGGCCATGGCGGCCTTGAGACCCGCCTCGGAATTGTAGGTGGAGCCTGGCTCATAGAACGACAACGGGTCTTGCGCCAGATAGTCGTCGTTGCAGCTTGTCATCATCGTTGCAGCAACTGTTGCAAAAAGAGTGCATGCAATATATTGGATACGTTTCATAAGTTCTATTGTTAATGTTAACAGTTACGTATATTAGAAAGTAAAGTTAAAGCCGAGATTGTAGGTGCGAGTAGCGAGACCGCCGGTTTCGAGATCGCCGAACTCCCAGCGGCTGTCGCCGCCGAACTGTGCAACGTTGCGTACGGAAGCAGTGATGCGCAGACGGTCAACCATGGCTTTGCGTGTCCAACGTGCAGGAACGGTGTAACCGATGGTGATGTTGTCAAGACGAACGAAGGAACGCTTATACACGCGAACCGGATCGCTGGCACCGGCAGGGCCGGCAGCGTCGAGACGAACGTAGTCGTTGGTGGGATTCTCGGGAAGCCAGTAGCTCTGCTTGAACTGGTTGTGGGCACGCGTCATGCAGTCGGCTGTGTTGAACTTATTGAGGTAATAGGTGGAAGTGCTCTTATGCCCCATGTAGCTATAGATATTGAACGAGATGTCCAGGTCGCGGTAGAGGCGGAAGTCGTTGCGCAGATTCCAATATACGGGAGGAGTGCGATGGCCCTGGAATACCTTGTCCTTGTCGTTATAGACGGGAGTGCGTGTGCCGTCGGCATTGATGATGTCATCGTCGGTGTAGTGATTGGCTACCTTGGGGTCGCCGGGCACTTGTCCGCCAAGAGCAGCTTCGGCGGCCTCGCTGACCTGCCAGGTCCCAACAACCTCATAGTCCCAGATCTGGCCTACCGACTTGCCGATGAACCAGCCGTTGGAGGTGTCGTCGCGCTCCTTGCCATTCTCGTCATAGTCGTAGTAGAGGTGCTTGATCTTATTGTTGTTGTAGGCGAAAGAGAGCGAAGTGGTCCATCGGAAGTTCTTCTGGTCGATATTGACCGTGTTGAGAGTGAGCTCGACACCATTGTTCTGGATTTCACCGAGGTTGGTATAGATGGAACTGAAACCTGAGAAGTCGGGCAGACGCTGCTGCATGATCATATCCTTGGTGGTTTTGGCGTAAACGTCGATGCTGCCGCTGATGCGGTTGCTGAGCATCGCGAAGTCGAGGCCTACGTTGAAAGCTTCGGTCTTCTCCCATTGAAGCTCAGGATTGGCGAGACGGTCC
This sequence comes from Bacteroidales bacterium, assembly GCA_045545875.1. GTDB lineage: Bacteria > Bacteroidota > Bacteroidia > Bacteroidales > UBA3663 > Liminaster. The sequence continues at coordinate 12,633 of JAZQBS010000117.1, read as the reverse complement.
ATCATGAGATATTTCATGTCGGTAGCGAGAGCGCCCTTGTCGTTGAGGTAATCCATCGTGGCACCTGCACCTGCACCGAGGTTGGCCAGTGAGAGGTAGGTATTGGCCAGCGAACGGTTGCCGTTGCGGCCCCATGAGAGGCGAAGCTTGCCCATATCGAGCCATGAGACGTTGCACCACTTTTCGTTGGTGAAGGTCCAGGCGGCAGAGAATGAAGGGAAGGTTGCCCAAGGATTGGACGAACCGAATGCCGAATAACCGTCGCGACGGATAGTGCCCGTCAGGAGGTAGCGATCGTCGTAGCTATAGAACAGACGTCCGAGGTAGGCAGCTGCCGTCTCGTGGGTGTCGTTGGTCGAGAAGTTGCTGTTCTCCTTGGTGCCGTTCTGCGTGTTATGGAACCCGAGGGCGTCGGAAGGCAGAATGAGACGAGACTGGATATTGTCCGCCCAGTAACGGCGCTCTTCGGCTTCCTGAACCAACGTCAGGATGAAATGATGACGATCGGCGAAGGTGTAGTCCCAATTGATGGTATTGTTGAGCGAGTAGTCGAAGTTTTTGGCCCAACCACGGTTTACACCTTTTTCCTTTGGATCGCTGTTGGGAAGTTCGCTCGACATGAAGTAGCGGTCGTAGAAGAACTGGTAACGAGGCGAGATGTTGAAATCGTAGGTGATGCCCCAAGGCAGTTTCACCTTGGCATTGAAGATGGAATTGACGATGGTGAAGCCCTTCTCGAGATCGTAATAGTCACGATTGAAGAAGTAATTGTAGCCATAGTGCAGGGCGCTGTCCATCGGATACTGCTTGTAGCTGCCATCCTCATTGTAGGCTGTGGCGAATGGGCTGAGGCGGAGCATTGTGGTGTAGGAATAAGGGTCCTGTTCGGTGTTGAGGTCGATGGCGACATTACCATCCGAACGGTCCTGGAAGTTGACATTGGCGCCAATCTCGAGCCAGTCGGTGACCTTGCCGTTGATCTTCATGTTGGAACGGAAAGTCTGGTAATTGTCACCGGCGGTTACGCCTTCGTTCTTCAACCATCCGAACGAGAAATAGTAGTTCACCTTGTCGCTGGCGCCACTGATGCTGGCGTTGTAGTCCTGGCGGAAGCCATTGCGGAACACCATATCCTCCCAATCGGTGGTCTGGCCATTGAGGAATCCGTCGAATGCATCCTTCGAGTAGGCAAACATGTTGATGCGCTTGGCGTAGATGCTCATCGCAGACTCGCCATCCACATTGGTGGTATAGGCTGCCCACTGGTCTTGGGTGATGCCATACTGCGACAGATTGTTCGGGTTGTCGTAATAGCCTGCTGGGGTAGTGCCCTTCTGGTAATAGGTATAGTTGCCCTTGGAGTCGAAGCCCAGGGTGCCGGTCTTATAGAAGTCTTCGCGCAACTTCAGATAGCCATCGGGACTGAACACCTCGCGGAACTTGCTCTTGGTGTCGAGACCGAAGTTGGCTGAAACGTTAACCACAGGTTTGCCCTGCTTGCCCTTCTTGGTGGTGATGATGATGACACCCGATGCAGCCTTGGCACCATAGATGGCAGCTGAAGAGGCATCCTTCAAGATGTCAATCTGCCCGATGTCGTCGGGATTGATTTCCGATAGTTCTCCATAGAATACCATACCGTCGAGCACGATGAGAGGAGAGTTGTGATTGTCTTCGGTGTAGAGGGAGTTCTGTCCACGCAGGGTGATGGAGCCACCGCCTTTGGCCGACGCGTCCATGCTGATCTGCATTCCCGCTGTGCCACGCAGCAGATCCTGCACGGTGGCGGGATTGGCATCGGCAATCTTATCGGGGTTGATCTGCATCACAGCACCGGTCAGGTCCTTCTTGCGCATCGAGCCGTAACCTACCACAACAACTTCTTCGAGCTGCTCGTTGTCTTCGGAGAGGGTGACGTCGATGTTCCTGCGACCTTGTACGGGGATTTCCTGACTGGTCATGCCTACGAAGCTGAAGACAAGCGTGGCGTTGGCATCGACCTTGATTTCGTATACACCGTCGATGTTGGTGATTGTGCCGTTCTGTGTGCCTTTTTCAAGGACAGTAGCACCAGCGGTAGGGCCCATAGCATCGCTCACAGTACCCTTGACGGTGATGGTTTGTGCATGAAGAGCCGGAGCCAGCATGGTCATGCAGAGGAGCAGCAGAAACCATAGGTGTCGGCTGCTGTTTTTGGTTGTAATACTACTGCGGTTCATTAGTGTTTAGTTTGTTTAGTTATTAAAGAATATGTGGGAAATCACGGGTGATGTTAAAGTGTGTGCCGGTAAAATTGCGCTGCAAAGATAGAGATATTGGATGGATTTTTTTGTTGATTCAGCTCGTCAAAAGGGTGCACAAATCGTTCATGGCTGATTCGTGCACCCTTTTGACCGATTGCTATATGGTAATTCAGGGCTTTTTTCTTGGTAAAATCGAAAATAAGCCCTATCTTTGCAGCAAATATTTATTAATTCCTTCAAAAATGAATAATTACAGCCTTCGTATCCTTTCGCTGCTGATATTACTTGTCACGTCAGTCTGCCAAGCGCAGTATTACGTGTCGGAGCATATCCTTATCAATGAGGGATTGTCGAATAATTTCGTGCGCGATCTGGTATTGGACAAAAAAGGACGACTATGGATTGCTACCGAATCGGGCTTGAACGTCTATAGCGGGCAGACATTCAGTAATTACAATGTTTCGAACTCTGCGCTTAGTGCCAACATGGTGAATTGCCTATGGTACGAAGCACAGCGTAATTGTCTGTGGGTCGGTACGAAAGGTGCAGGAATCGGATGCCTTCAGACTGACACGGGAGAGACTGCCTGTTACAACACACCCGACAGCGCGCTGTCAAATGTGCTCTGCATTACTCCGGCAGCAGAAGGCAATCTTTGGCTTATCGCACCTACTCGCATCATGACTCTGTCGCCTGCTAGTGGGAGCATTAGTGATATCGATCTTCCGAGTCGGGATGTCTATTTCCGTTGTGGGGTGGATGATGGCAACGGCAATCTGATCATCGGCTCGTACATGCAGGGTGCAAGCGTACTGAATGCTCATACCCATCGGCTTTCGCCGCTCACGATGGACGACACCTCGCTGAATCGTGTGAATGTCAATCATGTCAAGAAGGACCACACAGGTCGCATTTGGCTGGCGACTAATGTCGGGCTCTGGTATTATGTGCCCGGTAGTTCGCAATTGGTTGAATTTTCGCATTTGCAGAGGATGGAAATCTTCGACATTGAGGAAATAGACAACCGTGAACTTTGGCTAGCCACCAATCGTGGCGTGATGGTAGTGGATATCTTTACTGGGGAGGTCGGACCATTGAATGCCAAAGGCATCATACCCTTGCTGCAAAATATTCGAACCATCTATCAAGACCGTTATAAGAACGTTTGGGTCGGTAATGACGGCATGGGAGTGGAATTCATCAGCCATCGACCACCTTATTTTGAAAAAATCCATTCTTCGCCATTTTGGGGTATTTATGTGGAAGGCAGTACAACGTGGGTCGGCACTCGCAATCATGTGCTGGGGTTCGAAGGTGTAAATCAAACCCAGGATTACGACATTTCGGCTCGAGGCACCAACTATGGTCCAATATTTTCGGTGAATGGCGATGGCGGCGATTGGCTATATCTGGCCGTACCTTATCATTGCCTTGCTTTCAACAAGCAGACACGGCAAATAGTTACCATAACAACCTCAGACCATCATGAGATTGAGGCCCTCACCTTTTATCGTGAGCCCAAGGGCACATTGTGGATTACAGCCACAGATGGAGTTTATACTTTGCAAGACAATTTTACTGCCCGGCTTTCGCCCATTAACCAGGTCTTGAACCGACAGTCGGCCAATGGTATTCGCCGTGATTCCCAGGGGAAACTCTGGGTGGCTACCTACGAAAATGGATTGTACTTGTTTGATGGTGATGATAAACTCATCAAGCAGTTGTCGCAACAGACGGGTTTTTTCTCCAATTCAATCCAGCACTTGAAGTTCGATAGTCGCAATCGCCTGTGGTTGTCCACCCCTGATGGTCCCTGTTGCATTCCTGACACGCGCTTTCCGGAGCAATACGTCAGTTATGGACATCGCGAAGGATTGCAGGACACTTATGTGCGTGCTATTCAGGAGGACCGGAAGGGAAATATCTGGATGTCGACCAATAACGGCATTTCGATGCTTGATCCCATCGACCAGACATTTGTCAACTATAGCCAGGCGGATTATATTCCCGTCAACAACTTCAACGGTGGGGCTGTGATGCAAGCTGATGGAGGCATAGTGTTCACGTCGATGGAGGGCTTGTGTCATTGTTATCCCGATAGTCTGACCACTCGTCGGGATGCCGTTCCCGTACATATCCTTTCCGTTCAGGTGCTTGAATCGGGAGAAGAAGGATCGGGACAGCATTTGATTCTGCCTGATGACAAAGGGGTGTATCATCTGGGCCCTAATCAAAGCAGTTTCCGTCTTCTGTTCGGAGCAGAAGATTATGCTCAGAATCACTATTTGGAATACGAGTGTAAGATTGATGGATTGAACCAGCAATGGATACCCTTTAAGGAAGGCAGTGTGGTGTTCAGGAATCTTCGACCCGGTACATATCCTATCAATGTGAGGGCACGTCTCAAGGGACAACCTTGGTCTGATCGGCATATCATACGGGCCACCTTCAACATTCATCATCCCTGGTGGGCAAGTTTGGGAGCAAAATTAATCTATTTTATGCTCTTTATCCTGACCATCATCATCTTCATCCTGCATTATAGGCATCGCTTGCGTCTGAAAACTGAATTGGAACTCGAGCGACAGAAGAACATTGATGAGCAGACACGTCACGCCGAGCGATTGCAGTTTTTCTCCAACATCACCCATGAACTCAAGACTCCGATAACACTTATTCAGGCTCCATTGGAGGAATTGCTTCATAACGGGCATTTGAATGAATCGGACCAAAAGCGAATTCAGCTCGTTTATGACAGTTCGCTTCGCCTTACTGATTTATGTAACAAATTGCTTGATTTCCGAAAGTCGGAAACGCATAATAGTCGCCTTACAGTAAGTAAGGGTAACTTGGGACAACTAATACGTGAAATCGGTCAATCATTTGTTGAACTCAATACCAATCCACAACTCGACATTGTCGTTGATACCGCCGATGACGAGGTTCCCATACTCTTTGATGCTGACATCGTTCGAGCTATGGTCACCAATCTGATGTCGAATGCGTTAAAATACACCTTGTCTGGAAATATCAGCCTTATTCATCGGCAATGGGAAGAGAATGGTCATGGTCGTAGTTCGATAACTGTCAGCGACACCGGATATGGGATTCCTGAAGAATCGTTGCCACATATTTTTGACAGATATTATAAGGTACAGGGGCCCCATCAGGCATCGGGTACGGGCATCGGCTTGGCCATTGTTCGTTCGATGGCAGAACTTCATAAAGTGAACATCAAAGCAGAAAGCAAAGAAGGGGTGGGTACCAAATTTACACTCTTATTCGACAATGCACAGACTTATCCCGAAGCTATGTATGCACAAGGCATTGAAGAGAAGACACATATAGAAGAGCATGCATGTGAACCCTCACCGACCTCCAAAGATGAGGGGCGGCAAGTCATTCTCCTGGTGGAGGATGATTATCAGATTTTACATTTTATGGCCGATTCTCTTGGCACAGACTATAACATATTGATGGCACATCATGGGCAAGAAGGTCTGGAATTGGCTTTTGAACATATACCTGATATTATCATTACCGACTTGATGATGCCTGTGATGAACGGCAATACGATGTGCCGGCGTCTCAAGAACGATGTCCGAACGAGCCATATACCAGTGATTATGCTTACAGCCAAGGACACTGCCGACGACCAGATTGCGGGATATGCAGATGGTGCCGACAGTTATCTGACCAAGCCATTCAGCATTTTGATGCTACGTACTCGATTGGACAACATTCTGCATGCTCGTCAGCAACTGGTGCAATGGCTCAATACACAGAGTCTGCTGCCTTCTTCGCCGATGGTTGAAAATAATACACCGACGGTCGATAATATGTTGGCGCGTCTAAGTATCTACGATCAAAATTTCTTGCAAGATGTACGAGCCTACATTATCGGTCATCTTGAAGCTGACTATATACGGATGGAAGATATTGCCCAGTCTCTGCGTATCAGTCATTCGACGCTTTATCGAAAAATAAAGGCTCTCACTGGTTTGTCGGGTGCTGAGTATATTCGGAAGGTCCGTATCTTGCATAGTGTCGAACTGATGCAGAAAGAACACTGTAACGTTTCGGAGGCCGCATATCGTTGTGGATTCAGTAATCTTGCCTATTTCCGCAGTGCATTCCGTGAAGTGTATGGCGTGAATCCTTCAGAATATCTCAAGAGGTAAATCAACCTTTTTTCAATAGCCAGCAGCCGATTCGGCAGCGTAGGCACTTGTGAGGCTGGCAATAGTTCTTGAAGAGATGGAGTAGGGCCTGGGTGTCCATAGCCGACTTGGAGACGATGCCCGCCTCGGTCCATTGGTTGATGTATCGATTGTTCTCAGGAGGCATTTCTTCAAGCAGGTTGAGTGCTTTTTCGCAACGTTCGTCATCACCTTGCCACTGGGCATAGGCGAGTAGGAGAGGGACGATGGCATTGATGATGAGGCTGCGTACTGTTTGCTGTCCAAGACCTTTTACGCCAAGGATTTTCTCCATCTGTTCAAGGTTCTGGGCTTCGAGTATTTCGTCGAAAAGATCTTGATGCGAGTAGATAAGTTTTGCCAAGGCACGCAGACGTGCTTCTGGCTGTGCAGGCGGTCGCACACGCCCTGTTTTCCAGTAGATTCCGTTGAGTGGAGTGAGGTTGAATTTCTGTCTTAAAAAAGCATATTCCCGCTGCATCAACCGCCATTCCTGTTGTTCGTTTGCTTCCTTAGATGCTGCATTCTGCATTTGCAGAAGTCCAGCTTGGCCCAATAGTAGGGCTTGAATTTGTAGGAGATTATCCTTATGATGCAGGAGACAGTTGTAGGGAAGACTGCGAGCCAATCGCTCCATGTTGTCGCTGTTTACACCTGTTCCGAAACTTCGTGTGAGCACCACATAGAATGCCTCAGGCCATGCCTTGAGCTGTCCTTCCACAAGGTCGCGTACACGCTGCAATTTCTCGATCATTCGCTGGGTGCAAAGAGCTGTAATCCAATCGTGCAGTACGACGCGTGGTACCTGCTCCAATCTGCTGGAACATGAGATAGAAGAATAGGTCGGCACTTGTCCCGGTAGGAGCGGGGTTGCCTTCCCGCTGCATAACTGCCGATAGCGTTCCATCAGGTCGTCGGGGATGTGCATCACAACGGTCTTGACTGTTTTGCCATTGCGCAGTTTGACCTCGACATCGGGGTCCATGACAACGTGCAGAATGACGGAATCGTAGGCAGGGTCGTCCTGATGATGGTGACGATACCAGTCGGATGCCTTGACGTGCATCTCCACGTTGCCAGCCCACACTATGCCGTCTTCCTTGACCTTGGCATTGAAGAAGTCGGGCCCTGCATCGTAGTTGCGCAGGCCCGGATGAAGTATATCGAGAGGTTGGTGATCAAGCGTCTCAATATTGAGGAAGAGGCGTTGCTGCCATACAAAATACATGAGTTCCTCCATGGTAAAATGTTAATTGTATGGCGCAAATATAATATTTTTCTGCGATATGGACACATAAAAAAGGCAAAAAACTTCAAAATATAAATAATTTTCGGCAATTATTACAATTATGTCAGAAAAAATGCGTATATTTGCCCCGATATATCGGCATCAATTAACAATTAAAAATTAACAATTAACAATTGGGAATTGGGTATTAACCATTGGGAATTAACAATTATAATTGTTAGTTTGTAGAAAAGATAAAGTATGAAGATTGCATTGATAGGATATGGCAAGATGGGCCATATCATTGAAGAAATAGCGAAGAGCCGCGGACACGAAGTGGTCTGCGCCATCGATATCCAGAACCAGGAGGACTTCGACAGCGAGGCCTTCCGCACAGCTGACGTGGCTATCGAGTTCACCACACCGAAGACCTGCCTTGGCAACGTCCGCAAATGTCTCGAAAGAGGCGTGACGGTCGTGGTGGGTTCGACGGGATGGTACAACGAGCTGCCGAAGGTCGAGCAGGAGGTGAAAGAGGCCAACGGTGCCCTCTTCTGGGCTTCGAACTTCTCGATCGGCGTGAATGTCTTCGTGGCGATGCAGAAGTACGTCGCCCGCATCATGAACAACTATCCGCAGTACGACGTGACGCTGAGCGAAACGCACCACATCCACAAGCTGGATTCACCCAGTGGCACCGCCATCACCATCGCAGGCGCCATCACCAGCAACCTCGACCGCAAACAGACGTGGAAGGAGACTGCTGCCATCTGGCAACATGAGGATGGAAGCGTCGATGTGGCACGCAACGCCGAGGTGGGCACTGCATTCGGTTCGCACAATGATGACGAGCTGGAAGTGGTGGCATTCCGTCGCGGTGAGGTGCCGGGCATCCATACGGTGACCTACGACAGCGATGTGGATACCATCACAATGACGCATTCCGCCAAGTCGCGCCGCGGCTTCGCCCTCGGCGCTGTGGTCGCTGCCGAGTGGATGAGCGACGGAAAGAAGGGGGTGTATACGATGGAGGATCTGATGAGGTTCTAGAGGGCTCGGAATTATCGGAGGACTCGGAATTTTCGGAAAACTCGGAATAAACGGAGGACTCAGAGTAATCGGAAAAAAATTAATAACAAATAATGTCAGAAAATACAGAAAAAGAAATACGCGGCTTCGGCCGCAAGATGACCAAGAGCGACAAGGTGTGGCTGGTCATCTGGATAGTGGGAATCGTCCTGTTCGCCCTTTGGATGGGGTCGTTTGTCCCGTTCCTTGTGCTACCGTTTGTTGCCGATGTGTATTGGACCCGCTTCATCAAGTGGGACTGGTGGAAGGGCATCAAGAACGGCTTCCTCCGTGGCGTGATGTCGTGGGTGGATGCCATCGTGTTCGCCCTGGCTGCCGTGTGGGTGCTGCAGAACTTCTTCTTCCAGAACTTCCAGATTCCTACCACTTCGCTCGAAAAGACGATGATGGCGGGTGACTACCTGCTCGTGTCGAAATATCATTACGGACCGCGTGTGCCGATGACGCCCCTGTCGCTTCCGTTGTTCCAGCACACGGTGTCGATAGGCTCGACACGCTTCGGCAAGAGCTACATTGACCACCCGCAGGTGAACTACAGGCGCATGCCGGGCCTGACGAAGATGGAGCGCTACGACATCGTGGTCTTCAACTACCCGAACGGCGACACCGTCTGCGTGAACTGCGAGAACCCCGACTACTACACCCTCTGCAAGATGTACGGTCGCGACAGGGTGTGGAGCGACAAGAAGACCTTCGGCGAAGTGATTGCCCGCCCCGTGGATCGCCGCGAGAACTACGTGAAGCGACTCGTCGGTATGCCGGGCGAGACGCTGCAGATCATCGACCGCAAGGTGCTCATCGACGGCAAGGAGCTGAAGGACCCCCAGTACCTGCAGCACAAGTACATCGTGCTGACCAAGGGTGGCGTCATCACCGAAAGGGAATGGAAGAAGATGGGCGTCTATACCAAGGGCAGCAGCAACGGTTCGGTAGGTGCCGACGTGACGATGATCCAGGATGTGGCCTTCTACCAGTATTACGACATCAAGCCCGACAGCATCACGGGCCGATATGCCCCCCTCTATCTGGTGAACCTGACCCGCGAGATGGTGGAAAGGCTCGAGAAGTCGGGCAAGGTGGAGTGGGTGAAGGACACCCCCTACCAGGAGGCTCCCGGCACGGTGTATCCGCAGGACGAACTGTCGGACTGGACGGGTTCGGACTTCGGCCCGCTCTGGATTCCCCAGAAGGGCAAGAGCATACGCCTGACCGACGAGAACGTGAAGCTCTATGGCCGCTGCATCAGGGTGTATGAGCCCAACCAGGCTACGGGCGACGGACAGGGCAACGAGCTCGTTCGCCTCGGCAAGGACAAATACCAGCTGAACGGCAAGGAGGCAAGCGAGTTCACCTTCGGCTACGACTACTACTGGATGATGGGCGACAACCGCGACAACTCGCTCGACTCGCGCTACTGGGGCTTCGTGCCCGAAGACCACATCGTGGGCACCCCGCTCTTCGTGTGGTTCTCGATCAACCAGGAGACGGGTGAATGGCGCAAGGACCGCTGGCTGAAGAAAGTGAAGGGACTATGAGGGGTTCTGAAGGGTTCGAAGGGTTGCTCCCGTTGGTCGCGTCCGAGGGAAGCGAGAGGTTCGAAAGGTTTGAGGGGTTGCTCCCTTTGGTCGCGTCCGAGAGAAGCGAAAAGTTCGAAAGGTTGTTACGCTTCGCTCCACGCGAGCAGAGCTCGGAGCGAGGGGTTAATTGTTAATTATTAATTATTAATTGTTAATTGTTAATTGTCAATTGATTATACTTCCCACAGCCTATCTGGCGCCCATCTCGTACTACGCCGTGCTCTATGCGGCCGACGAAGTGGTGATAGAAGCGCATGAGCACTATACGAAACAGACGCTTCGCACCCGATGCACCATCGCCACCGACCAGGGGCCGCAGACCCTTTCGGTGAACGTGGAGAAGGGAAACAAGCTGAAGATGCCCATCCGCGAGGTGCGCCTGAGCAGCCATGGCGACTGGCAGCGCCAGCATCTCTACTCGTGGGCAACCTACTACGGAAATTCGCCTTTCTACGAATACTACATCGACGACCTGTGTGAGACGTTCCTCCACGGACACGACGGGACACTCTTCGGAATGAACGAGGCCCTTCGCAGACACATCTGCCGGGAAATCGGCTTCGAGCCGAAGGTGCGCTATTCGGAACAATGGATGGGACCCCTGGACTGCGTGGCACCCAACGGCACATTCAAGCCCGAGACCTTTTCGCACGTGCTGGGCAAGGTGGAGGTGCCACCCTACTATCAGGTGGCTGGCGTCGAAGGTCGTCAACCCTTCATGGCCGACGTGAGCATCCTGGACCTGCTGTTCAATATGGGACCGGAAGCTGTGCTGGTGATGGAAGGGTTAAGAGGGGTTCTGAGGGGTTCGAAAGGTTCTGAGGGGTTCAAAAGGTTAAAATAGAATATAACTTTGGAAGAGAAATATAAGAACATACTGGACCGAATCGATAGTCCTGCTGACCTCAGGAAACTGCCCATCGAGCAGTTGCCTGATGTCTGCCAGGCGCTACGACAGTTCATCATCGAACAGGTGAGCGTCCACCCCGGACACTTCGCTTCGAGTCTGGGCGCCATCGAGATCATCGTGGCTCTGCACTATGTGTACGACACGCCCGAAGACCGACTGGTGTGGGATGTGGGCCATCAGGCCTATGCGCACAAGATACTGACGGGGCGACGCGACTCGTTCCCAACCCTGCGCCAGCTGGGTGGCCTGAGCGGATTCCCTAACCCCAAGGAGAGCGAATACGATACGTTCTCGACGGGACATGCCTCGAACAGCATCTCGGCTGCCCTGGGCATGGCTGTGGCCAACAACCTGGAAGGCAACAAGCGGAAGGTGGTGGCCGTGATAGGCGATGCTTCGATCAGTGGAGGAATGGCTTTCGAAGGCCTGAACAATGCTTCGTCGCACCCCAACGACCTGCTCATCCTGCTCAACGACAACCAGATGGCCATCGACCAGAACGTGGGTGCACTCTACCATTACCTGACGCGCATCACCACCAGCCAGCGCTACAACCTGCTGCGCTACAAGGCCTACACGGCGCTGAAACGTCATGGCCTGATCAGCGATCGCCTGCGCCGTGCGCTGATACGCTTCACCAACAGCGTGAAGTCGCTCTTCTCGCGCCGACAGAACATCTTCGAAGGCCTCGACATCCGCTACTTCGGACCCGTGGACGGCCACAACGTGGTGTCGCTCGTGAAGACTCTGCGCAAGATCAAGGACCTCGGCGGTCCGAAGATGCTGCATGTGTGCACCATCAAGGGCAAGGGCTTCCAGCAGGCCGAGGAACAGGCGACCATCTGGCACGCACCCGGCAAGTTCGACCCCGTGACCGGCGAACGCATCAAGGAGCAGACCGAGGGACAGTCGCCCAAGTTCCAGGACGTCTTCGGAAAGACGCTGGTCGAGCTGGCCGAGAAGAACAAGCGCATCGTGGGTGTGACACCCGCCATGCCGACGGGCTGCTCGATGACCTACCTGATGGAGCGCTTCCCCGACCGCACCTTCGACGTAGGTATCGCTGAGGAGCATGCGGTGACCTTCAGCGGAGGCCTGGCCAAGGAGGGCATGCTGCCCTTCTGCAACATCTATTCGACCTTCATGCAGCGTGCCATCGACCAGGTGGTGAACGACGTGGCGCTGCAACATCTGCACGTGGTGTTCTGCCTGGATCGTGCGGGCCTGGTCGGCTCGGACGGACCGACGCATCACGGCGTGCTCGACATCCCGTATTTCCGTGCCATCCCCGGCATGACGGTCTGCTCGCCCATCGATGAGCATTGGCTCCGCAAACTGATGGTGACTGCTGTGGAGGTGGCCGACGGCCCCTTCATGATACGTTATC
>JAZQBS010000116.1:0-24825 GCA_045545875.1 Bacteroidales bacterium | reverse complement strand
ATAAGGAGCGGGAAGAGCCAAAGGCCGATGTTCTGGATCCAGAAGATGAGGGCGTAGGCCGAACCGATGATCTTAGGTTCAACAAGCTTTGGTACGGAGGGCCAGAGCGATGCGGGAACCAGCGAGAATGAAGAGCCGAGCACGAGGATGGTGAGGTAGGCCACTATGACGCCGCCCACCTGGTTGCCCTTGAACATCGGCAAGATAAAGGCGAAAGTGAGGTGGCAGGCGATGAGGAGCAGTGAGCCCAGCACGAGCATCGAGGCAGCCTTACCCTTGTAATCAACGTATTTGCCTAGAATGGGGGTGATGCCCACAGCAAGGAGCGGGAATACGGCAAAGATGGATTCGGCCGACTGTCGCATATAGCCCATATAGCAATAACTGATGAGGGCGATAATGGAGATGCAGAGCACACCGTACTTGATATTCTTGTTCTTCATGAAGTTGAACATAAAGGCGGTGGCTGCCACGATGAGCATCACGACATACTGTACGATGGTGACTGAGGTGGAAGCCCAGAACGAATCAGCGGGAACCTCGGAGAAAGTCAGATTGCACTGCAGCATATTGACTGCATACTTCTGGAAGGGGAAGATGGCCGAATAGTAGAGCACGCAGAGCAGCGAGACAAGCCAGAAGCCCATGCTGCTGAGGATCTTGCCGATGTCGCTCACCTTGAACGGGTCGTCCTTCTCTTCGGCTTCACCGGTCTGTGCGTCGAGCTTCTTGTCCATGAAGAAATAAACAACGAACATGATGAGGGCGATGCAGAGGAGCACTACGCCAAAAGCTACAGAACGTGACACATCGACGTGTCCGCCCAACTTGGCAAAGAAGGGCGAGAAGATCATACAGGTGGCAACACCCAAGCGGGCAAGTGCCATCTCAGAACCCATGGCAAGCGCCATTTCGCGACCTTTGAACCACTTGACGATACCACGCGAAACGGTGATGCCACCCATCTCGGCACCGCAGCCGAAGATCATGAAGCCACAGGCAGCAACCTTGGCCGAAGCGGGCATTCCCTCATAGAAAGGTGATACGCCGAGTTGTTCGAAGATGGGGATGTGGTTGAGATTGTTGGTGAACCATGTCTCAAGTCCACTGCCCATGAAACTTTCGCTGATGGCATAGTACTTGATAAGAGCACCTGCCAGCATTACGGCACCAGATAGTACGGCCGTGAAGCGAACGCCCATCTTATCGAGGATAATGCCTGCGAAGATGAGGAAGAAGACAAAGACGTTGAGGAAGGTTTCAGAGCCTTGCATGGTGCCGAATGCCGTGGAGTCCCAACCACGCTCGGAGAGCATGAGGTCCTTGATGGGCGAAAGGATGTCCATGAAGATGTAGGCACAGAACATTGCCAGTGCCAACAGGAGTAGCGCCGTCCAACGCAGGGCGGCTGAGTCGCGAAGGGTCTTGAGTTGAGTCATAGATTATTTATGGGAATTATGTGGCTAATGAGTAAAATGGGGGCAGCCAAGCTTGGCTGCCACGAAAACGAATGGGGCTCACCTTCTTCGGCGTGCGGAATGGGCTTTGCCGGTTGATTCGATGCGGCTGTCGATGGCATCTTCCTTGGCCTCCCTGGCTTCCTCGACGGCATCCATATCGACTTCGGCCTTGGTACGACGGTTCTTCTTGCCATCGCCTGTTGAGGCAGTTGCGGGTTCGCCGCGACGGGCACGACGTTCGGCACGGCGGGCAGCGCGGATGCTATCCTGTACGGCGAGGTCGGCTTCGGTCTCTTCATAGACCCAGATGCTGTCGCCGAAACCACGCAGTTCGGCTTCTATCTTGGCACGCATCATCTTGAGGGTATCGGGATTGGGATACTGCTGCATCAGCGAAAGGCCACGTGTGTTCTGCACCTTGTAGATGTCGCCCTTGTACTGTTCGAGGGTAAAGAACTCCTCCATCGTGAAACGTGGGGTGTTGTTCATGCCGTCACTCATAATGAGGTGTTCGCGCAGCAGGGGACGAAGGTCTTCATAATTGAGCCAGAACATGGGGTACTTGACCAGGTCGCCTCCAAAGTCGCCTGAACGATGAAGCACGGGGCAGATGGCAAGAATGCGGGGACCATATTTCGAGTTCTTCTGGTTGAACTCCCAGCGTTCCTTGATGAAGTAGCTCAGCACTTCGTTGCAAGGTACGTCCATCTCTTCTACTACAAAGGTGGGCTTGCCGTTTTGTCCGACGGCGGGTTTCTCCTGATAGAGAATCTGGAACTTGTCGAGGATGTCACGGGGATTGACTACATATTTCTCATCGAAGATCTCGCGACCATCAAGGTATTCGTAGCCTTTTAGCCTGCCCGTGCAGATGCCGTCGAGGATGACACGGAAGAGGTTGGTCAGTCCGTCCATAGGTTCCTCGGGATAGTAAAGCGAAGCATTGATGGGGTTCTCCATGTCAAGTTCGCGATAGACGATATGCTGCCAGGGCATGAATCCGTCTTCCTTGCGCTGGTATTCGGCAAACGACTGCTGACGCTGGCTATTGCCATCGACAATGGGCTGATTTTCCTTCTTCTGCACCCTGCGGGTAGGCATCACGCGGGCAGCAGGTGATGCACCATCCTGAATATTACCTTCGGGACGGCGTGTCGGCCTTGCTACCTGACCATCGCCAGATGACGCTGGGGTGGAAGAAACTGGAGTCGCCTTGACTTCGACGGGTTTGGAAGTCGCTTCCTTGCTCTTCTTTTTGTCATCGCTTTTCTTCTTGTCATCGCTCTTCTTCTTTGATGAAGAGGAAGAGGAGCTGCGGGAACTGCTGGAGCGACGTACGCTGACCTGTGCAGTGGCTTCAGGTATGACGATGCCCAACATGAGCGTGAGCATAATCAGACGGAGGATATGTTTCATTGGTTAATTAACAATTAACAATTCGTGTTTGTCGAGAAATGACCATCAATTGACGATGACTTCGATAGGTGAAAGGGTGCGTTCGATGCCATCGGGACCAACAGCCTTGACGCGAGTGATGAAGAATTTCTTGCCACGCTGCAGACGACTGATGGCTGTGCGCTGACGATCGGAATAGGCCGATGTCTGACTGTCTTCGGGAATGTCGTTGCCCATCGAGTCGAAGATGTCGATACGGAACGACTTGACGGTGAACTCGACGTTGAGCAGACCGTCGTCGATGGCGGCACGTATGCCTCCGGCAGCCAGCAATGCCTGCTTGGAGATGGGTGAACCGCCCTTGTAGCGAACCGAGTTGCCGGCTGCATCCTTACATAATAGATAAGGAGTGGGGTCGGGGAGACGACGCACACGGAAGGATGTCTGGCTGACGGTCATGGTGCGACCGTTCTGGTTGGCTGTGACGGTGATGACAGCATCCTGGTCGACGGTCTTTGGCTTTGCCACCCAACCCGAAGCTGTGCGGGTGAGCGTGCCGTTGGTCATCGATGCGCTGACTTGACCAGCAGCCACGCCGGGCACGGAGATTGATAGCGGGTTGTCAATGCCGGCGTACATCACGTTCATCATCGTGTTCGAAACGGTAGCAACGGGTTCGCTGACGAAGTAGGTTGACTCGAAAGGCAGTTTCTCGACAGTGCCGTCGGGCTTATCAACTTCGAGGTAGCCTTGCAGGGTCTGGATGCCTTCGCGACCGGCTGTCACGCTGTAGTAGCCCTGCTTGGCGGGATTGTAAACCTTGTCGCCGATGTATATGGTTGGCGTCTGGGTGGTATCGACGGCAGCCATGACGATTTGTGCCTCATAGACCGACCCACGCATCACGTTGCGCGAATTGGGGATCACAAAGGCGCTCACCTGATTGACGCGCACATCGCCACGATCGACGCTCTGCATGAGGCTTTCGACAGCCTGTCCTTCGGCATTACGGACGTCGCCCTGCAACTTGGCAAGAATGGTGACGGCAGCAGCGACGGGGATGTTTTCGAACATCTGGTCTTCCCAGGTGGCGAACGTTGAGCCAGTCTTTGCCGTGTTGAGGTAGTTGGCTACCACACGTGCATCGGCTTCGGGAAGGAAGGCCACGAGTTGTTCCTTGTATGCTTCGAGACGCTTGCGCAGTATTGCACCCTCACCTTTGATGGGAGAGAGCATAACCTGGTTGACAGCCTCGAGATTCTCGCGGTTCTCGATGTCGTTGGGATCACCGTCCTCACCATCGGCATAGCGCACGATCTCGAGTTTGAGCGAATCGATGAAGGCTACCAACTGTTCGGCACTCGTCCGCACTTCCTGTGCGTGGTTGTACCAGCGGGACACCTTCTCGGGGTTCTTCTCGCGAGCGAGGTCGAACTCCTGGTATAGTTTCTGATTGCGTGACTGCGCACCGGCATTACTGGCATCGAGGGCATCCTCGACGTGCTTGAAGCCTTCGAGGACATCGCCTGATACGTTCATGGCCACCATAGCCAGGAAGACGATGTACATCAGGTTGATCATCTTCTGACGGGGCGACAGTCTGCTGTTATTGGCACTCATTTATTTTGGGTTAAGAGAGGTTCGAAGGGTTCGAAAGGTTTGAAGGGTTTGAGGGCAGCCAAAGATAGCTGCCACGGAGACAGAGAGGCTAGCGCTGTTGATTGAACCCTGGTTGCTGGGGCTGCTGGCCGTAGAGGGTTTGCTGGGGATTGAAGGCCATATTGGGCTGACCGATGGGCTGCTGAGGCATCTGCATACCATAGCCAGCAGTCATGGCCTGGAGCATACGTGCATAAACCTCGTTGAGCTGCTGCAGGTTGCGGGTCATCTGATCGGTCTCCTGACGGATGCGGAACGAATCATTCTGACCGCTTTCGTAGAGGGCTCGGATGTTATTGAGGCCTTGGTTGACTTGCTCGATGGTGCCGAGTTGTGCGCTGACGCTCTTGAGCTGTATCTCGTAGATGGTGTTGAGACCTTGCACGTTGCGGTTGAGCGTAGCCATCTGCTCGGCGTAGGTTGTCGTGGTTTCAAGGGCAGCCATGGTCTCCTGCAGTTTGCTGAGAGCAGTGCTAATCTCGTTAAGCTGCTTCACATATTTTTCGGTGGCTTCGGTCACCTGGTCGGCTTGTTCGGGAGTTACACCCACATTGCCAGAAGCAACGAGAGGTGCGGTTCCGTCGACGTTGTTGGGATTCCCACCGAAGGCAGCTGCAGTGCCTGTTGCAGGTGAGCCACCCACGACGATGGTTCCACCCGATGGCATACCACCGCCGATGATGGTGACGTTGCCAGCAACATTGCCTGTATTGGCTTCTGTGCCGCGACGACGAGGTTCAGGAGTGCCATCCTTCATTCGGTCGAGGCGATTGCGAGCAGCCTCCTCCTTGTTAGGGATGTCAAGTTCGGGATATACCTTCTCCCATTTATAGTCACGTGCTGGGGTGTCGAAAGCAGAGAGGAAGAAGATGACAGCTTCGGTGCCCATACCGATGATGAGCATGATGTCGGCACCAGGGACGTGGGTCAACTTGAAGAGTGCACCAAGGATGACGATGGAGGCACCGATAGAGTAGAGATAGTTGAATCGTTTCTGTCCCTTCTCGCCTTTGAAGACCTGGAGAATATGAAGGATATTACGGAAGTTCATATTGTTTTGTTGTTATTTTGTTTTTTCTAGACTTTCTAGATATTCTAGATTCTCTAGATTTTTCTAGATGATCTAGATAGTTGGCTGATTGTTTATCTTCTTCTAACGGAGCGGCTTCCGCCGCCACCGCCACCACGTTCTTTCTTCTGTTTGGGTTGCTTCGCTGCTTTAGCCTTGCTGGTCTTGACGTTGGCCTTGTTGTTGCCTAGATAGGTGCGGACGCAGCGGAATCCGATGAATGAACGATGCTCGTTCTGGTATTCCCACGAGCGGACGTCACCACGGACGTAATGCTCGGCATCTTTCCACGAACCTCCGCGAATCACCTTGCGCTTCATGCGGTATGGGTCTTCCTTCGCAGCATTGTATTGGTAGTCAGGGTTGATGTCGCTGGCACTATGGACGCCCGACTCAGTCCAAGCTGTCGAAGTCCATTCGGCCACGTTGCCCGACATGTCGTAGAGACCGAAATCATTGCTCGGATAGGCTCCGACGGGCGAGGTGATGATGTATCCATCGCGGCTGTAGTCACCATTGCCAGGCTTGAAGTTGCCGTTGTAGCAGCCTTTGTCAGTGTGAGGAATGTCGGTCTTCCACGAGAAGGTCTGGTCGTTGTTGCCGGCACGTGCTGCATATTCCCATTCTGCCTCGGTGGGCAAACGATATGGCTCGACCTGAATGCCGCGCATACCATGGCTTGCCACCAGAAAATCGGTGCGCCAACGGCAGAAAGCATTGGCTTGTTCCCAACTTACACCCACTACTGGATAATCGTCGTAGATGGGCGATGAGAAGTAGTAGCGTGCATACTGGTCGGTGAATGCATTGGCAAAGTCGTTGACCCAGACGGTAGTGTCGGGGTAGATGTTGACGATATAGGTGTTGAGGAAGTCCCATTCGGACGACAGCGGACGGACGATGGTTGAACGTACGATGTTGCCATCATCGTCGATGAAGGCAGTATCCTTCGAGATGATGACCTCGGCATCGTAGTCAACTGCATGATCGGTGTTAAGGTCACGCAGTTCGGGATTGAGACGATAGCGACGCTGAGCGTAAGAGTTGTAGTCGAACACCTCATAGCGATAGTTCATCTGATGCGCATCGAGCATCTTCTTGCCCGTGATGGGGTCGGTGCGATAGACGCTTTCGATGGCACGTTGCTCGTCCTCATTGGGCTTGCGCCAAGGGATGGGCTTCGACCAGTTGAGGTGCGGAGTGACGGGCTCGCCATATTTGTCTTCCTCGATCTTGAAATCTTCGTTGCCACCATAGGCAGGATCGGCTAGGCGTTCGCGGATGATGGAGTCGCGCACGTAGTGGACAAATTGGCGGTACATGGCATTCGAGACTTCCTTCTCGTCCATCCAGAAGGCATCGACCGAAATGCCTTTGGCATCCAGTAGATCACCCCACAGCGAGTCCTGACTTTGTGCGCCCACTTCCATCGAACCACGCTTGACGAGCACCATGCCGTAGGGCTGTGGTTCATTCCATGAACGTCCGCGCACACCCGTGACTTCGCCGCCCTGTCCGCCCATCGACTTCATGCAGCTGGTCAGCATTGTGCAGCCTATGACGGCCACGATGATTGCCAGAAAGATTCTTTTCATATCTTTGTATTTATTGTTTTGCGTTTCGTTGTCCGACCAATGAGGCCGATGTTTATAGTATTCTGATTGACTTCGTTCCCCTCGACTTAACCTTGTCGAGGTCGATGTGCATTGTGTAGGTTGCCAGTATCTCGTGCGAACCGCCACCTGCAATGCCTATCTGCGAGATTGGGATGTCGTAGGCATATCCCAAACGCACGTGGTTGATGTCGGCTCCTACCATGACCACAACGGCATCGCCAGGACGGTAGGAGAGACCTCCCCAGAATTTCTCGTTGTAGGTGGTTCTGAGCGAGAAATCGTATTGGGTGAACTGAAAGGTAGATTTCACCAGCAGCGAAGGCTGCAATATAAATAACGTATGTTTTAAAGGAATATTGCCTCCCGCATGAAAATAAAACGTCGGAGATAGTTCAAAATAGGCGTAATCAGCCAATTCTATCTCGCTTCCCATTAAGTGTAGGCCGCTGAATCCACCGTAGAACCAGCCTCGTTCATAATAGACACCTACTGAAGGGTCGAACGTCATGCCCGAGACGTCGCCTGTCGGGATGGCATCGTCGGCAGCATCCCAGGCTTCGCCCGAGGGAATATAGACATCACCACCAGCAAAGGTCTGATTGACAAACCCAGGTTGAAGACCCACGGCAAATCGTCCGCCCCACAGTTTGAAACTGTAGTTGGCTTGCAAACTGACAAAGGTCGTGGTGAAGAGACCAGCCTTATCGTTTAGAATGGTGGCCCCAAGTCCTGTGCGCTTGCGTCCGAGCATGATGGGAAGGTCGGCCGAGACGAAGAACGTCTGTGGAGCATCCTTTACGCCCACCCACTGCATGCGGTCGAACGCCGTGATGTGGAGCGCCGAGTCGCTGCCCGCAGTGGCAGGGTTGTAGAGCGTGGGTGTCGCCCAATACATGCTCTCGTTGGTGTCCTGCTGGGCAAAGAGGATAGATGCAGAGAAGAGCATGACGATGGCACTCAACGTGCCCATTGTCTTCTGCCATATATATGTACTATGTACTGCTTTCTGCATGTCCTTTTGTCGTTTTTCGAAATGAACGCTAACCAATAAACGTAGTTTTCCGCATTTTATTGCATAAAATTGTGCGATGGAACAAAAAAAGTAGTATCTTTGTGCCCATGAAAGGAAGATTTGCCCCCTCTCCGACGGGAAGAATGCATCTTGGCAACGTTTATTCGGCGCTGCTCTCCTGGCTTTCGGTCAGAAGCCAGGACGGTGCGTGGGTGCTGCGCATCGAAGACCTGGACCCCCAGCGTTCGCGTCACGAATTTGCCCGTCAGATTGAAGACGATCTCCGGTGGTTGGGTTTGGATTGGGACGAATACTATGTCCAAAGCGAACGAGGGGAAATCTATACACATTATTTAAATGTATTAGGACAAAAGGGCCTGACCTATCCATGCTATTGCACACGAGCCGACATCATGGCTACGCAGGCACCCCATGAGTCGGATGGTCGGATAGTGTATGCCGGCACATGCAGGCCGAAGCATTTAGAAGAGGCATGGCTCAACGTCGATGTGCATCCTTCGGGTCGAAAACCTGCTACACGAATCATAGTACCCGATGAAAATATCTGCTTCGTCGATGCACATTATGGGGCGCAGTCGGTCAACCTGGCCCGACACTGCGGTGATTTCGTCTTGCGACGTGCTGATGGAGCGTGGGCTTATCAGTTGGCGGTGGTGGTCGATGATGCTTTGATGGGCATCACTGAGGTGGTGCGTGGGCGTGACCTTTTGCTCTCGGCACCACAGCAGATCTACCTGTATCGCCTTCTCGGTTTTGAGGTCCCCACATTCTGTCATCTGCCATTGCTCTGCAACCTTGCTGGACAACGTCTCTGCAAGCGAGACAAGAGCCTTGACCTAGGTGAGATAGGCAAGGCTGGACACTTGCCTGAGTCGGTGATTGGGAAACTAGCCTTCTATGCAGGAATCATTGACCACGCGGAACCTGTATCAGCACAGGAACTTGTATCGGAATTTTCGTGGAACAAGGTCCCGTTGGAAGATATACTTGTAGGTCCACTGTTCGGAGGAATGGTAGATTGACAATTCTTTTTTCGTGGACAAATGAAAGCATTTGGGGAAATTAATTACAAAAATACGGTGGTTTTATATCATTTTTTTTCTCAAAACTTGCATTTTGTTGAAATTATCAGTATTTTTGCGCCCGTTTTTAATTAATATATATTTATAATGTATAATAGGACTCTTGTTTTATCCGCTTTGTTGGTTGCGATTCCTGTGTTGGCCAGCGCTGCCCCTGTTACCCGTCAACAGGCTCAGGAAGTGGCCCGTCAGTTTATGATTGAAAAGGGCATGACAACCGAAAATGCCGAGATGGCTTTCAAGGCACCCCGCCGTGGACAGGTTGCCGATGAAAATGTTTACTACTACGTGTTCAATGCTCCGCAGAACCGGGGATATGTGATTGTATCGGGTGATGACCGCACTGCCGAAGTTCTTGGCTATGCCTATAAGGGAACATTCGATGAGTCACAATTGCCGATGCATTTCAAGTCGTTTCTTCAAACTTACGCCGACGAAATCCAGTATCTCGACGATGCCAAAATCACTGAGGTTCAACGTGCGCCACGTCGTGCCGAAGAACAGGATTATGATCCCATCGAGCCATTGCTGAGCAGCCTTTGGGACCAGGGCACGCCTTACAACGCCCTCTGTCCGGGTGGAAGTCCTACAGGTTGTGCTGCAACATCGACAGCTCAGGTAATGTATTATCACAAATGGCCTGCTGCCACCATAGCCGAGATACCTTCTTACTACACATCAACGCGTCATTACCATATGGATGCCGTTCCTGAAGGTACTGTTATCGACTGGGATTCAATGATTGACACTTATAATTCTAATTCGAGCAGCGAGTCGCGACAGGCTGTTGCCGAACTGATGAGCTATGTGGGTCGAAGCATCAAGATGGATTACGACTACATGGGTTCGGGTGTATTCAGTCAGGATATGGTTCCTGGAATCAGCGCTTGTTTCGACTATCAGGCCACCCAACTCTATCGCAAGAACTATCCGCTCGTGGCTTTCGAGGATTCCATCTATCAGCAACTTGCAACAGGCTATCCTGTGATCTTTAATGGCATGTCGACAGGTGGTGGACATAGTTTCGTGGTCGATGGCTACGATAGCAACCACTATTTCCATATCAATTGGGGATGGGGTGGAGTGAGCGACGACTATTTCCTCCTCTCGGTGCTCAATCCTTACAACAACACCAGCCTTGGCTCGAGCAGCTCGAGCGACGGTTTTAGTTTCGACCAGGATGTCATCTTCCTTAAACCGGGACTTCAGACCAAGACCGAGGTCCCGTCCTTCTCAATGAATATCGTGGGTGTGACCGATCGGGGTGTTCTTATGGAATATTATAATATCTCCAATAAGACCAATGTCTTCGAATTCGGACTTGGAGACTTGGTTGATGGTGTCACTACTCCTGTCGCCAGTACCATGCATAAGGAATCTATTCGAAGCTTATGGGGCGAGGAGGATATAGAGTTCCAAGTATCGGGTCTCGAAACGGGCACTCATCGTCTGGTGCCTATCTTCCGCTTGGAAGGCGATAGCGTCTGGATGTACAGTGTCTATCCTTATGCCGATGTGATGGTAGGAGAGGACGGTTCGTTGGAGTTCAACACTGTTTGGAACAATATGCAGACCGAGAACTATACATTTGAGGGCAGTCTATTCATTGGTCAGTCACAGGACTTTAAGGTCACTTTCCGCAATGATACCGACCAGGATTACTATGGTCCGATCTATCTCTTCTCCAACCGTGGTGAGGGTAAATCGCTGAATGGGCGGTATTCATCGTATGAAGGTTTCTCCGTTCAGTCGCATGATAGCCTTCGGGCATCGTTTACTTTCAAGCCATCGGCAAGCGGAGCGTGGACTGTCAGCTTCGCTTCCGATTCCAACGGAAAGTGCATTCTCGGTAGTTGTACCGTCAGCATCGATGCTGGAGACCTGACAGTCGATGGCATTCGCTACAAACTGACACCCGAAACACATGAAGCCAAGGTCGTAGCTGGTCGCGATGAGTATGTGGGGCATATCGTTATTCCCGACACTGTCGTTTCGAACAACAAGAAATATGCAGTAACTGCCCTCGACAAGAATGCGTTCTATGGATGTACAGAGTTGTTGAGCGTTGTGCTGCCAGCTCAGCTCACTGCAATTGGCGATTATTGCTTCCAGGATTGCTCGAGCTTGACGAGTCTCACGATTCCCGCACCAGTCAAGAGCATCGGTCCTGGAGCTTTTGCGGGGTGCATCAACCTTGCCGATATTCAAGTGGACGAGCATAATGACAAATATTCGGCTTACGATGGCATGTTGTTCTCAAGCGAAGGCAAGACCTTGAACTGTTATCCATCTGCACATGGCGTTGTGAACAATCTGCCTGACTCCTTGACCATCATCGGAGATGGTAGTTTCGCAGGTACAGCCATCACTCGTCTTATCCTCCCCGAGAGTGTCATGAGGTTTGGTTCGGCCTGCTTCAATGGATGCGAAGAATTCACGATGATCGTGCCGAAACGCCAGAAAGCTCCTTCTTGCCTCTCGGGTAACAGTTCCGGTACCTTTGCAGGATTGGATTTCGACAAAGTTCAGGTTATCATCCCTGTTGGCGCTGAGGCTTCCTATTGTAAGGCCGATGGCTGGAAGCTGTTCTCGAACATCAGTCTCTTCAAGGCTTTCGGCAAAGCTGATGTACAGGGCTTCTCTTCGTCGAAGAATATCGACCTCGATGGAATCGTCGTTGTTGATAATGACTTCGAGGCATTAACTGATGAGGTTACTACTACGGCCTATAAGGTGGGTTATGAAAGCGAATCCGGTAAGATTCTTGCTTCGGCTGTTCAGGGTGTGCTTCCTGCTGGCAATGGATTGCTCGTCGGAGGACAGTCGATCCTGGTATTCTCGACCACCGATGCAGAAGCTACGACCGACGTCACCGGCAATCTGCTCGTTGCTGCTCTTGCCGATACCGATCTTTCCGAAATCAAGGATGCCTACATCTATCAGGATGGTACGTTTGTGGCCAACTCTTCGGATATCGTTTCGGCAGGCGATGCCTATCTTGTGCTCGAAGGCTCTACGGCCCTTTCGATTCCTGTTAATTTCGATAAAGAGCCTGGCGGTATCAGCACCATCCGTGTTGATGC
Organism: Bacteroidales bacterium; assembly: GCA_045545875.1. Taxonomy (GTDB): domain Bacteria; phylum Bacteroidota; class Bacteroidia; order Bacteroidales; family UBA3663; genus Liminaster. The sequence goes on along the minus strand of JAZQBS010000116.1, from coordinate 12,428 downwards.
GTCCGAGACAATCATCTATGACCTGCAAGGTCGTAGGAATACGACTCCTAAGTCGGGTCTCTATATCTTGAATGGACGGAAGATCCTCCGATAGAAACTTTTCAACAGATTTGATAAAAACTTGGAGCCAGCACCAATATTACTTTCTGACGGCGAGCGACATTCTTGTCACCGACGGCAAGACCCTCGGTTCTGAAATCGATCTTCAGATCAACATCAACCTGATGAAGAGTGTCACGTTGATGATGGGCTATTCCACCATGTTCGGCACCGATACGATGGATGTCGTGAAGGGTGGTGATCATTCAAAGTGGCAGGACTGGGCTTGGATATCGCTCAACATCCATCCACAGTTCATCAATCGTTGGTAAAACACCCAAATACGACACATATTACTACAACCTTTTTCTGGTCAGCAGAATCTTTTCTGCTGGCCATTTTTGTTGAATAAGGGTCTTTTTTATGCCTTATAGCGAAAAACAGGAGACAAAAATTGGGAATAAGCGAATTAATTCTTATCTTTGCGGCGATTTAGCCACCTTATCTTTTTTATTGATGAACAACAAGGAATCACTTGCGACACCACGTATTGGCCAGACGGCCTATGGCATACTCTTCATCGTCAGCTTCTGTCATTTGCTCAATGACACGATGCAGTCGATGATTCCAGCACTCTTTCCTGTTCTGAAGGAGGACTTCAGTCTGAGTTTTGCTCAGATTGGAGCCATCACGTTGGTGCTTCAGGTCACATCGTCCATCCTGCAACCGTTTGTTGGGTTCTATGCCGACAAGCATCACCATTCCTGGCAGTTGTCGGTGAGTATGCTCTTCACACTGTCAGGCATCCTGTTGTTGTCTTATGCTACGAGCTATGAGATGATCCTGATGGCAGTAGTTTTGATGGGATGTGGTTCCTCCATTTTCCACCCTCAGGCATCGCAGGTAGCGCAGGTGGCATCGGGAGGAAGGAAGGGATTGGCACAAAGCATCTTCCAGGTGGGCGGCAATGGAGGTTATTCCATTGGTCCATTACTTGCCGCACTCATCGTATTGCCAAGAGGGCTTGCCGGTGTTCGCCTGCTCGCCTTCGTAGCCATCTTTCTTGCCATTATCTTAGGCTACATCGGTCGATGGCTTGTGCAGGAGATGAAAGAAGCACGAAAGAAAGCCGTCGAGCATTGGGCTACTGCGAAGCAATATAGCCGTCGAAGAATCTATTTCTTCATCTTCATCCTATTCATGCTGATGTTCTCGAAGAACTTCTATACTTCGAGTATGACCAATTATTTCACATTTTTCCTCATCGACAAGTTCCACATTACAGTGGCCAATGCACAAGTCTGTCTCTTCGCCTTCCTTGCCTCTCAGGTTATTGGAACCATCGTGGGAGGATGGATTGGCGACAAGTATGGTCGCATGTATGTGATATGGTTCTCGATATTCGGGGCTGCACCCTTCACGTTGCTCCTTCCTTATCTCGATGGCTTTGCCGCTACCGTTGGTCTGTCCATCGTGATTGGTATGGTTATGGCGTCCGCATTCTCGGCCATCCTCGTTTATGCCACCGATCTGATGCCGCATCATACGGGCACGGTGGCGGGCATCTTCTATGGTCTTTCGTTCGGATTGGGAGGACTTGGCAGCAGTTTCTTCGGATGGTTGGCAGACCAGACCAGCATCCTCTTTATCTTCAAGGTCAGCGCCCTGCTTCCCTTGCTTGGCATCATAGCCGTCTATCTGCCAAAGATGAAGAAAGAGACTGCATAAATTGTTGTTTTGTGTTAAAATTACGCGTTTTCTGAAAGAAATATCCTCTAAGACTTGTTTTTGTCCCTGAAATCGTGTATCTTTGCCGAAACAAAGCCAAAAGATATGGAAAATCACGAAAAACCCCACTTTGGATATATCTATCCACGACCCGCAGTCACCACCGATTGTGTCATTTTCGGTTTCGATATGAATGACGAACTCCTGAAGGTGTTGCTCATCGAACGAGGCATTGAACCTTTCAAGGGACGTTATGCTCTGCCGGGCGGTTTCATCAAAATAGAGGCCAAGACCAATGAATATGGTCTGGTGGTCGAGGAGAAGAACGAGAGTCTCCTTGAATGTGCAAAACGAGAGTTGAAGGAGGAGACCGGCTTCGACGTTCAGAACATCTATGAACTTGGCACTTGGAGTACTCCGGGTCGAGATCCGCGTTGCATCACGATCACGGACGCCTATTATGCTTTGGTGACTATCCAACCTGTTCGGGGTGGAGATGATGCGGCTGATGCCAAGTGGGTTCCTCTTTATCAGGTGCTCAATACCATCAAGAATCTGCCTGACGGTATGCGTTTTCTGGCTTTCGATCATGATGAAATCATTACCGCAGCCCATATCCGTCTGCAACAGCAGTTGTGCTTCGAGCCTTTGGCCTTCAAACTACTTCCCAAGCGATTCTCGATGTCGACGCTCCAGAAACTCTATGAGGCCATCCTCGAAAAGAATTTCGATCGTCGTAATTTCGCTCGCAAGATGCTCGACAGTGGTATTCTCGATGTTTTCCCCACCGAATCGAGAAACATCAACTATCAGCTCAATCTCGAGAAGTACGAAGAATTCAAGCGCACGGGCAGGCTCTCGAACCTGATTTTCTAATAATTCTGAAATTGCAGATGCATGTTGAAAGCGTGTCAGGCAGACGCGCTTTCATTTTTTATATTTTTTTGTACTATCTATGTTTACCTTCTTGTCTTTTTGACACATAATGATGTAAGATGACAAATTATATACTGGCTGCATAGCCGAATATGAACAAAAATATTAACAGTCAAACCTAAAAAACAATTGTTATGGAGAAAAAAGCACGTATTTACAACTTGATTATCGTTGATGAGAGTGGATCAATGGGACACCTGAGGGAAGCAACCCTTTCGGGAATCAACGAGACGATTGGAACCATCCGCAGTGCCCAGGAGGAATTTAAGGAGACGCAGGATCATACGCTGACGCTCGTCACTTTCGACACGGGTAACACGCCCTATGTGCGCACGATGATCGACAACAAGCCTATCGCAGAAGTCAAGGAGTTCACTGACTACATGCCTTGTGGAGGCATGCCTCTCTACGATGCGATGGGCCAGTCGCTGACACTCCTGCACGACCGCATCAAGGATGACCCCGATGCAGCTTCCGTGGTCACGGTCCTGACCGATGGTTTGGAGAATTCATCCCGTGAATGGACTGCCTCTGCCCTTCGCAGTCTGATTGAGAAGCTGAAGACCGAAGGCTGGACCTTCTCCTACATGGGTTCGGCACACAACGTGAAGGAAGTGACTGACCTTCTGGCAATCGACAATGTGGTGGAATTTGCCCACGATGAACGTGGAACCCGGAGCACTTGGCTTCGTGAGCGTTCTTCGAAGAGAGCCTATTATCGTAAGATGAACGATATGTACGGGAACGAAGCATCGCTTTCCGCAATGGAGATGATGGAGCAAAAACGTCAGTTTGCACGCGAATACTATGGTCCAAGGGTAACCCCCGACAACATCAGTACGCTTAATGTCGGTGAGATCTTCGTCTTCGGCAGCAACATCAGGGGCTATCACGCAGGTGGAGCGGCAGCAGCAGCAATGCATCATTTCGGCGCCATCTGGGGACAGGGTGAAGGTCTGCAGGGTCAAAGCTATGCCATCCCGACGATGGAAGGCATCGCAAGCTTAACTGGCGCTGTGGAACGGTTTGCGAAGTTCGCTGCCGAACATCCCGAAATGCGTTTCCTCGTGACGCGTATCGGTTGTGGCATTGCAGGCTACACACCCTCGACGATTGCCCCGTTGTTCCGCGACTGCATCATGCTCGAGAATGTGACCCTTCCTGCCGACTTCTGGCAGATCCTGGGCATCACGAACTATGACCTTTAAAAAGGCAGCAGGGGAGAGCCTGCTTTGATTGGCTCTCTCCTGCTGTTTGATTGTTTCGCGAATCGTTTTGATGATTCGGTTCTTGGTGCTCTTGGCTACGTCCTCGTTGCTGTAGCCCAGTTGCTGTGCAAGTTCCCTCATCGTTCGTTTGTCGTAGTAGTACCCTTCGAGCAAGGCTCGTTGACGAGGGTTGAGCGTTCGGATGGCCTGTTCGATGGCCTCCATCTTGCGTTGCTGTGCCTTCTCGCTCTCTTCGATGAAGTCAATCCACGATTGAATCTCTTTCTGAATCAAGTCAAGCCTTTCGGGCAGGATGCTTTCGTCGTCGAGCGAAGTTTCCAGGTTCTCGTACGTCCGCTTGCGGAGGTACTCGTGAGCTTTGTTGATACAAATGCTCGTCATGTAAGCCAGCAGATTCTTAGGCTTCTCGGTAAGTGTTCCAACCATCAGCTTTTCCAGAAGGACCAGCCAGGCGTCTTGCAGAATGTCTTTGGCGTCGAATTCCGGAATCCCGTAACGCTTCGTCAAAAGTTCCAACATTTTCGAACGAGTCAATTTCTCCTCTTCCGTGTTCATGATTTCAAAATACTCTCTCTTCATATCGCTAAAGTTTGTCGAATTGCACTGCAAAGATAGGAAAAATTTCTTCATCCTCCAAACTATTTCGTAACTTTTTTCAAAAAAATGTTTCTTTTCCCCATAAATCTTCAATTTTGCTATCTGGCACCCTTGATTATTGTGTCATTTTTACATAGATATATGCAAATAAATGTAAACTGTCAAATAAATGTGAGATAATTAGTTATATATCCCATTTCTTTGGATTAATCGACGAATTATTCTAAATGCGTAAAAGTGACACAAATCATTTCGTACAATAGGATGTGGGTTTCGTACAATTTGTCCCGTTTTTTTTGGAAATATCATCGCCAATCCTTATCTTTGCGCCGTCAAAAGTGTTAAATTAAACAAAATAGGGGTGCCGGCGGACTTGGTTGATGATTTTTGGTTTGGAGAATACAAAAAATACCCTTATCTTTGCAGCAAATAATTAGAAGCGTTTTATTGGAAACAATTCAAGGATGACCCCGCATCTGACAATCTCCAACACCATTGGCCTCTACAGGTTCCCGATCGACAGCATCGTCTATATTGCTGCCGAGGGGAACTATTCCCGTTTCAAGATGGCCGATGATGACGAACAGGTGCTGGTATGCCAGTTGGGACAACTTGAAGAAATCATGCGCGAACAACTTAATAAGGAAGACAACCGGTTCCTGCGTGTGGGCCGCAGCTTGATTATCAATCTCGACTATGTCTATGTCATCAATCCGTCCAAGGGCCAACTCATTCTAAGCAATGGTTGTGGTGTGAGATACCCAATCACTGCTTCGAAGGATGCCCTCACGGCGTTGAAAAATGCATACGACAATGGTGTTATCAAATAATGTATTTTTGTCGGAACAATGGAAGACATAAAAGATTCTGAAATTCGTATCATCGGTAAGGACGAAACCTTCGACAAGAACACTGTGCCAGTTAATCCGTCGGCAGAGAGTTCAAAAGATGATTCCGTGCTCGAGAAAAAGAGTTTCGATAGGGAAGAAGGACAATACAATAAACCCAAAGACGGATGGAGCATTCGCAAGTTGCTCATTTTGTTTGTGCTATTTGTTATCGTCGCCAATGTGCTCTTCTACATCTTCAAAGGTAGTATGAGTCAACCGCCTGTTGAAGCTCGTATGAATGGGGTAGAGGAATTGGAAAATGCCATGTTCGATCCCGAAGTGCCCGAAGGACAATTCGAGTCGGAAGTGAGTTCCGCCAACACGATGATTCTTGATGACCTTCCGGTAACGTCGTCAACACCGGAAGTCCCTTATTGTCAGGAAAAGATGGTTGAAATAAATGGAATAGAATTGAAATTGATGATTCCGATGGACGCTGTGCCCAAATTCGTAGTCGGAAAGATTGATCCTAATGATGCAAATATCGTCTTGGCCCTTCAGGCTGCGGATATTCGAAAGGATAATGGAGAGATAGTGGGCGCTTGTGTATATAATGGAGAGGTTGTTGGAAAAGGATTGGCAAAGAAAGGATATGTATCGATTATACAAGGAAAAATGAGAATAGGAGTAACTGATCATAGTCCGTTGTTCGAAGCGGCTATTCAGGAAGGAGGCGATTTCTTCCGCCAGTATCCGCTTGTGGCCGATGGTGTCATGATCGAAGATCAACCCAAGGGAAAGGCTGTGCGTCGTGCTATTTGTCAACGAGGAAGCAACTTTTTTGTGGCAGAATCATTGACACCCGAATCCTTTCACGATTTTGCCCAAGCGCTGCAGGATCTGAATATCGATAACGCCGTTTATCTCGTGGGTAGTCAGTATGCCCTTGGATTCCTTCGTGACATCAACAACAAACTTCACGAATGGGGAGAATCCAAATTCGCCAAGGCTAAAAATATCAGTTATCTGGTTTGGAAAAAACAATAGGATTCCGCTCCATTACATTTTCAATCGTTTCATTTCCATCATGCAGCTGGTGGCCCACCACGAACGCAGGGCGTCCAGATAATCCTGCTGCACCATGAAGGTGTGGCTATAAAGATAATTGCGGCAATTGAACGCATCCCAGCTTACTGAGATTTCTCCCTTCTTTGGGATGGACAGGGCAAAGCGGAACAGCACCGTCTTGCCATCGCCAGCCATAACGAGCGGAGCAGTCACTTGTGCCAGGTCCTCGACGAATTGTTTATAGCATAGGTTCAACTCCGGATCAAAACCTTTTCCTTTTTTATGCTGTGGCTTGGCGTCATTGTTTTTGGGCTGCATTATTACGATTTCTTCTGTGTCTTTCGTTGCCACATCCTTGATTATTCCTTCAAGTAAGGCGACCTTGTAGGCAATCATCGGGCAATGGAAACTGCGCAGCAGACGATTTCGGTCCAACTTTCGAGTGTTGTGCTGTGACTGTTGCAGGGCATCCCGCATCTGTTGAAGCGTTCGTTGCAGTTCTGCCTCCCTCGCTTCGCGTTTTGTGCGGAGTAATCGCACCGATTCCTTGATGCATTCATCGACACCGTCACGTGTATAGACCAGTCGCACGTTGTCGGTGTCGTTGCCGTAATGCAGGCAGACGTTGTGTTCACCTGCAAGATAAACCCATGCGCGGTCGTCGGGTTGTGGCGTGAAGTGTTGTCGTTGGACTTCTTCTTCCAGTTTGCGCAGCGTGTTGGCAACAAAGTCGGTGTCGGCCTGATGGCGCTCCGAGGCTGCCCAATCGGAAAGTTCACGGATGAGCGCCTTGCCTGCAGCCAGGTAATCTTCTGCAGCCACAGGGTCCTCTTCCATATAGCTTCGGTACTCCGACATGAGTCGGGCATCGAGCATGTTGATGTAGTCTTCACCTGCTGCTTCGTATTGCATATATTCGTTGCGGAGGTTGTCGAATTCCGTCACCTCTACCGTCAGTTCATGATTCATTCTATTTTATTATTGTAACATCGAAAAGCACGTTGCAAAAATACGTATAATTCTGCATTCTTCCAATTTTTGGAATGAAAAACCAAAAAAGTCTCCCGATTTTTTGGATTCTTCCCCGATTTCTTTTATCTTTGCACACTGATATATCATTCAATTGCTTGGAATATTCTGAATACTCTGATTACTCGGAATACTCCGATAAATTCGAAAACTTTCCGAAAAACACCAAACATCATGATCAACCGACAGCTTTTACATCCCGAGAGCATAGTAGTGATAGGCGGCTCGAACAATGTGCATAAGCCAGGAGGCGCCATCGTCCGCAATCTTATTCAAGGAGGGTACCAGGGCACGCTCCGTATTGTCAATCCTAAGGAGGACGAGATTCAGGGCATCAAGGCTTTCCACGACGCCAAGGAGATACCGCCTACCGAGTTGGCCATCCTCGTGGTGGCTGCAAAGTATTGTCCCGACTATGTCGATTACCTTGCCGCCGAAAAGCAGGTGCGCGCTTTCATCATCATCTCGGCAGGTTTCGGCGAAGAGACTGCCGAAGGAGCCAAGCGCGAGCAGCACATCCTCGATACATGCGAGAAGTATGGCTGTGCGCTCATCGGACCGAACTGCATCGGTATGATGAACGCATGGTATCACGGTGTGTTCACCAAGCCTATTCCCCAGCTCAATGCCAAGGGCGCGGACTTTATTTCGGGCAGTGGTGCCACGGCGGTGTTCATCCTCGAATCGGCGGTCATCAAGGGCTTGCCTTTCAATTCCGTCTGGAGCATCGGCAACGGCAAGCAGATTGGTATCGAGGATGCGTTGCAGTATATGGACGATAACTTCGACCCTGAGCGTGACTCGCACATCAAGCTGCTCTATATCGAGAACATTTCCGATCCCGACAAACTGCTCTATCATGCTGGCTCGTTGATACGCAAGGGCTGTCGCATCGCCGCCATCAAGGCAGGCAGCAGCGAGAGTGGTTCACGTGCTGCCAGTTCGCACACTGGTGCTATCGCCAGCAGCGATTCAGCTGTCGAGGCGCTCTTCCGCAAAGCTGGTATCGTGCGTTGCTTCTCACGAGAGGAACTGACCACCGTTGGCTGTATCTTCACTCTTCCAGCCTTGGGCGGTAGGAACTTCGCCATCGTCACCCATGCGGGCGGCCCTGGCGTGATGTTGACCGATGCGCTTTCGAAGGGCGGCTTGCAGGTGCCCCATCTCACGGGCCCTGCAACCGAGGAACTAAAGACGAAACTCTTCCAGGGCGCTGCCGTCAGCAATCCCATCGACATCCTTGCCACGGGTACTCCTGAGCAGTTGGGTATCGCTATCGACTATTGCGAGAAGCGTTTCGACGAGATTGATGCTATCTTCGTCATTTTCGGCTCACCAGGTCTTGTGCAACTCTATGAGGCCTATGACGTGCTCCACAAGAAGATTCTCGAGTGTCGCAAGCCCATCTTCCCCATCCTGCCTTCGATGAATACAGCAGGACCTGAGGTGGCAGAGTTCCTGGCCAAGGGACACGTCAATTTCTCCGACGAAGTGACGGTGGCCAACTGTCTCGTCCGCGTGATGAATACCCCCAAGCCGGCGCCTGCCGAGATTACGCTCTTCGGCGTTGATGTGCCGAAGATTCGCGACATCATGAGCGGCCTGAAGGAGAGCGGCTACATCTCGCCCGACCTGGTGCGACAGATTTTCAGTTGTGCCGGCATCCCGATGGTTCCCGAAATGGTTTCGGAGCGAAAGGAAGAACTGCTGGCCTTCGCCGACCGAATTGGATATCCTGTCGTTGCCAAGGTTGTTGGTCCCATTCACAAGAGTGATGTGGGTGGCGTGACGCTTAATATTCGCGATGCCGAACATCTTGCCTGGGAGTTCGACCACAAGATGAAGATTGAAGGTGCCAAGGGCGTGATGGTGCAGAAGATGCTGCGTGGTACCGAGCTCTTCATTGGTGCCAAGTACGAACCTCGCTTTGGTCACGTGGTACTCTGTGGCTTGGGTGGCATTTTTGTCGAAGTGCTCAAGGATGTCTCCAGCGGCTTGGCTCCCTTGTCGGTGTCCGAAGCCGAATCGATGATCCATAGCCTTCGTGGTTATAAGATCATCAAGGGAACGCGAGGACAGAAGGGAATCAACGAGCACAAGTATATGGAAATCATTGTGCGTCTCTCCACCCTCCTGCGCTTTGCTACTGAGATCAAGGAGATGGACATCAACCCACTCATCGCCGACGAGAAGGAAGTTGTCGCCGTCGACGCCCGAATCCGTATCGAAAAATAATTATCCTCCGTAACCCACCACAATTGTTAATTGTTAATTGACCATTGTTAATTGAAAAAGATCATCAACCCCTGGCTCGGCATCAAAGGCTACAACTGCATCTGTTGTAGCCCAGGTAATCCACGTGGTCTCCATCTTGACTTCTGGGAGGATGGCGACGATATCGTCACCCAATGGCATCCCGATCGTGACTTTCAAGGTTGGCTCGACACCCTGCACGGCGGGGTGCAAGCCATGCTGATGGACGAAGTGGGCGGTTGGGTTGTCACGCGCAAACTGCAGACCACCGGGGTCACCAGCAAGATGGAGGTGCAGTATCTCAAGCCTATCTCGACCAACGAGCCCGTGCTTACTATCCGTGGTCATATCGTTCGTCAGATGCGTAATGTCGCTTTCATCGAGACGGAGATTCTTGATTCCTCTGGTGAAGTCTGCACCCGCTCCACCCTTGTCTATTTCTGTGCCTCGAAAGAAAAAGCCGCTGAAACCATTGGCTTCACCGGCTGTGATGTCGAAGAATAAAATAACTCAAGTTTCGCATTTGCTCAACTTGATGGATAATAAGGGATATTTAGGGATATTAAGGGATGTGAAGGGACGTCACTTTCACCTATCGAGAATGAGTCCCAGGAAACATTCGTCCCTTATTATCCTTTAAAATCCCTTAAAATCCCTTAGAATCCCTTAGTTCTGCTTACGCTTCATACTCTGTGGGGTCGAAACCTTCGAGAGCTTCCTTGCGCTCGATGCAGGTGCCGCAGGTTCCACAGTGGCGGTCGTGACCCTTGTAGCAGGAGTAGGTGTGCGAATAATCGACGCCTAACTCGCGGCCACGCAGCGCGATTTCGCGCTTCGAGAGGGGAGTGTAGGGGGCGAAGAGCGTAACGCCGTTGGTGGTGCCTTCTTCGATGGCGTGGCTCATGGCAACGACAAAGTCGGGGCGGCAGTCGGGATAGACGAAATGGTCGCCCGAGTGGTTGGCCATGAGCACGTGCTGCAAGCCCTGGCTTTCGGCGATGCCGGCGGCGATGCTGAGCATGACACCATTGCGGAAGGGAACGACGGTCGATTTCATCGTCGTTTCGTCGTATTGTCCGTCGGGTATCTCTTCGTAGCCATTCTTGAGGAGACTGGAGCGGAAGTACTGCTCCATGAAGTCGATATTGATGACGAGATGGGGTATGCCGAGTTTGTGACACTGCCAGCGCGCGCAGGCTATCTCGTGCTCGGCGTGGCGTGAATGATAGTCGAAGGTGACGGCCAGGGCGATGCGCTCCTGGAATTCATGGAGCAGTGTCACGCTGTCCATGCCACCGCTGAGGATAATGATACTGTCTTTCATATTGACGCTTTTAATCCATATATCGCTGCAAAATTACGGCTTTTTTGGCATTTTTCCAAGTATTTCAGTTTTTTTTAGACGAAAAATTTGCTTTCTACGGATTTGTTGCGTAAATTTGCCCCCAAATTTGATAAAAATATCTATTACTTAACCCAAATAAATATGAAGAAGACACTCTTGATGGCCTTTGCCATTGTTGCAGCTGTCGCAATGACTGGCTGCAAAAGTTCTAAAACCCTTTCCGACGCTGCTACCGTAGCATCTCCTACCGAGGAAGTGAAGGAGGTGGAGCCAATCACCTACACTACTCCTACCCGCACCACGACCCGTACCACACCAGTGGCCCAGGCCGGTGACCGCCAGGAGAAGGTTTCGGTGGTGAATAGTGGTGATGCCGGACTCCTGAAGGACTACAATGTTGTGGTAGGCGCATTCAGCAACAAGACCAATGCCGACAACTTCAAGGCCAAGATGGTGAGCCGTGGCTACAATGCCTTCCTCGTACAGAATGAGGCTGGTCTCTATCGTGTAGTAGCTGGCGGCTATGACACCCGTGCACAGGCTGTGAGCGTGCGTGACAACATCCGTTCGACCTACGCCAACGATGACCCAGGTACATGTCCTGCTGCCTGGCTGCTCATCCCCGCCTATTGATCGGACGCTTCTTTTACGATTCATAAAGCCAGATACTTGGGGAAATGCTCCAAGTGTTTGGCTTTTGCTTTATTCTTTCTATATTTTGGTCGAATTACTCTTGTCATGTTGGAAAAACGGACAAAAACGCCGGTTCTCATGTTGAAAAAATGGACCTTTCTCATCACCCTGTTTCTTAGTCTTTTCTTATCGATCAGGGCACAGTCCAGCAGCTATGAGCAGACCATCCGCTTGCATGGATTCGTTCTCGGTCAGACCCACGACTGGAGCCATAAGTCGGACATCAGTCTGCCCCAGCCTCGCTTGGCCTTCATCAACCTTCGCTCCAAGTACGGTATCCCCTACACCAAGACGTCCAACTTCCGCGACACCATCGAATACTACGATGCCATGGGCAATTACTTCATGAAGCGTGCCATCGTCAACGTGCAGGGAGCTACTTCCACCTCATTTCCCAAGCGAAACGTCAAGCTGCAGCTCATCGACGATGAGTGGCAGGGCGAAGTGGTGCCCACCGTGGATTTTGACGGATGGGTCAAGCAGGACCATTTCCACCTCAAGGCTTTCTATACCGACTGGCTACGCGGCATTGGGATTGTGGGCTACCAGCTTTTCGACCAGATGGAGCAGCAGATGCCCGCTTCGAGCAATCGCATCTGGAAACGTGCCGGCGTGGAGGGACACAAGAATGCACGCTGCTATCCCGACGGCTTCCCCTGCATGATGTTCCTCAACGGCGAG
>JAZQBS010000115.1:0-2956 GCA_045545875.1 Bacteroidales bacterium | reverse complement strand
GACACTAAGGGATGCTTAGAGATTCTAAGGGATGCTAAGGGACGTATGTTTTTTGAGTCCCATTTTCGACAGGTTGACACTATCGTCCCCAAATATCCCTTAATATCCCCAAATATCCCTTAATTATATCCGTAAAACATGACATTAAACGTACCGAATCTTGAGGCGCTGCCTCAGGCTGCCCACGACTTCGTGGCAGCGATGGACGACCGCACCGTGTTTGCCTTCCATGGCGAGATGGGAGCCGGCAAGACCACATTCATCAAGGCGCTGTGCCTGGTGCTTGGCGTGGAGGACGAAGTGAATTCGCCCACTTTTGCCATCGTCAATGAGTATCGTTCGGCCACAACTGCCGAACTCATCTATCACTTCGACTGCTATCGCCTGAAGAAGGTCGAGGAGGCCATGGACCTTGGTTTTGAGGACTATATGGAGTCGTCGGCCCTTTGCTTCATCGAATGGCCCGACATCGTCGAGGACCTCCTCCCCGGCGACACCGTCCATGTGAATATCACCGTGGGCGAAGATGGCAGTCGAACCATAACCTGGGAATAAGATGCTGATCTACAATACGACCTTCCACGTAGAGGGCGAGAACAACCTCAGTCCGTTCCTGACCTACATGCGCGACGTCTATGTCCCCGCTGCCATCCGCGACGGGCTGCTACAAAACCCGCGTTTCGTCAGACTACTCACCGAAGTGGGCGACAACCTCTTCGGCTATGCCCTGATGTGCGAAGTGGAAGATGTGAAGATACTGAAAAAGTGGAAACTCGAAACGGGGCGTACCCTCGAATCGAATTTCCACCAGCAGTTCGGCGAAAAGGTCCTGATGTTTTCTACATCGATGAAGGATGTGACCGAGAAAGTTGTGGTAGGATAACCCCTCTTAACCTCTCTCAACCTCTCTTAACCCCTCATAACCTTTCTTTGGAGACCCAGGCCTTCTTGATGCGAATCTCCTTCAACGGGCGGTCGAGACTATCAGTCTTGGCCGCCTGTATTTGTCCTACCACATCGAGCCCCTTGATGACCTCACCAAACACCGTATATTCGTTGTCGAGATGCGGCGTGCCTCCATCGATTTCGTAGGCATCGATCACCTCCTGCGGATAGGTGAAATGGCGTGTCGAATCTTCGCGTTCCAACACCTTTTCCTGTTCGGCCTGCATCTCACGTGGTCCGAAATATTTGCCCCAAACGATGTAGAACTCGTAGGGCGAACTCTTGCGTTCGGGGTTGATATGGTCGCCCTGACGTGCTGCTGCCAAGGCGCCGCGACGATGGAACAACTGCGGGAAACGTATCTCGGCAGGTATCCTGTAAGGGTCGTCACCACGAGCATTGGTGAACTCCTGCGCCTTGACGTCGCGGCTTGTCGAATCGCCGCACTGAATCATAAACGAAGCGATGATGCGATGGAAGAGCAGGCCGTCGTAATAACCGCGACGCACCTGTGCCAGGAAGTTGTCACGATGCAAGGGAGTTTCGTTCGAGAGCGCCACGACAATCTTGCCCTGCGTAGTCTGAATGGTCACTTCCGCACGCGACTCAGCATCCCGATTCTTTTGAGCCATACCCACTGTAGCAAGCGTGATGAACGCCAACAAAAGGAGAATATTTTTCATATCTTAAAGTTTTTGGGCGCAAAGTTAACGATTATTATCTATTTTTCCAAATTTTTCTAAAAAACGATGCACACAACATGGCTAAATGTGCAGTTTTAGGCAAAAAGAATGCCCAAACTATGCCATTTTGTGCAAAATCTCCCGTTTTTTGTTGGTCAATTCCCCCAAATGCTATACCTTTGCAGCGGTTTTCAGGTTGTTTTGTTCTGTAATCAGGACGCAAAACCAGGAACTAGAAACCCAAAACTACTATATATAAATATGAAAAAGAGAATTCTTTCGGCGCTGATCGCCTTGATTCCAAGCGCCACACTTTTAGCAGGTGGCCTTACCACCAACACCAACCAGAATGCTGCCTACCTGCGCCAGATGAGTCAGGAGGCCATCATCGACATCACCGGCCTCTACATGAACCCTGCCGGCACGGCCTTCCTTGCCCCCGGATATCACTTCAGCCTCAACGTCCAGAGCGCCAAGCAGGACCGCGACATCGAGACGACTTTCCCCCTGATGTTCTACAACCATCATTACGGCAACCCCACACGCCAGTTCCATGGCCAGGCCAATGCGCCCGTGATCCCCAGCTTCCAGTTCTCGTACAACTGGGAGAAGTGGAGCGTCAATGCCAACTTCGCCATCGGCGGTGGCGGCGGCAAGTGCGAATTTGACAATGGACTGGGCACCTTCGAGAGCATGTATGCCGCCCAAGTCTATAGCTCAGTGGTGACTGAGCTCACCAAGAACATTGCCCCTGCCCTCATTGCCCAAGGCATGGACCAGGCCACTGCCATGGCTCAGGCCCAGCAGATGGCCCAGCAGTCCTACAATGGCTATACGCTCAACTCTTACCTCAAGGGCCGCCAGTATCACTTCTGCCTCACCCTCGGTGCCACCTACAAGCCCACGGACGACCTCAGCCTCTTCCTTGGCGCTCGTGCCGTCTATGCCAGCAACAACTACAATGGTTGGGTGGAGGATATCCATGCCTTCTACATGGATCCAATGAGCCGGCAGATTGTTGACAAGCAAGTCGTTGGCAGCGAGCTTTCGCTCAACGCCGACCAGACCGGACTGGGCTTTGCCCCCGTGCTGGGCGTGGATTGGCGCATCAACGAGCACTGGAACGTGGCCATGAAGTATGAGTTCAAGACACGCCTGCGCGTCGAGAACAAGTCGGAGATGAACGACTTCACGGCTGCAACAGCTGCTTCGAACGCCACCCTCGGACAGTTCAAGGACGGCGCAAAGATTGCCTCCGACGTTCCTTCGCTCCTCACCGCCGGTGTGGAATACCGCCCCATCGATGCCGTCCGTCTGCGTGCCGGCTA
>JAZQBS010000114.1:0-28883 GCA_045545875.1 Bacteroidales bacterium | reverse complement strand
AGACAAAAGCCTGGCACCTACATCCTGTTATATAGAAGTGTGTAATTGAATAATAAAACTAATTAACTATAAAAACTATTACTACTATGAAAAAGATTCTATTCGTTTTATCTATGCTTTCCGTCTGCATAATGTCTATGGGAGATAATAAGTATTTCCCAACTGGTACGACTTGGACTGAAATAAAAAAAGTATATTGGTGGTCGGATTGGGACACAACCACCTACATCGTCAAAGACGAGGTGTTGATAGACGGTATTGCTTACAACGAAGTGCTTGCCAATGGCAAACGATACTGTCTGCTCAGAGAAGAAGGGCCGTTGGTTTATATGTGGATTGATGAATACGAGAACGGTCTCTTGTATGACTTTGATTGGTGGGAAGGGAAAGAGTATGTGATAGGCTTTCCTGATCCTTTCGGAGAAGAAGAGTTTTATCATGATGTAATAAACAAAATTGATGAAATGGTTCTTGAAGACGGTCAAACATACAAGATTTGGACTCCTTATAACTTCGATGAAGGCGACTATATCATTTGTGGTATAGGTGCCACTAACGGCATTTTCAAATACTTCTGGCCTATTCCTGTGGGTGGAAGTATCACCCAACTATTAGAGTTTACAAGAGATATTCAACTTTACAACAAGGAGAACAGTACCAATGGCCTCGAAACAATAGACATGGAAAATGATAAAAAGAATACTCGTCCCATACGCCTGAAAAGGAATGGTATCGGTGGATATGACTTGCAGGTGAAGAATTCCGATGGTGTTTGGCAGAATGTGAAGTAAAAAAGGAACCTCATTCCTTTTACGCCTACCCCCTTTAGCCAAAGGCGCGGCATAGTGTGTGCTGCGCCTTCTTTTGAATTTATTTAATGATGCTTGGGCATACAATAAACGACCGATTTGTTCGTTTTATAAATATGAGTAACAACACCTTGAAATATCTTTTTGCTGTAATCCTTCCGCTAATCGTAGGACAGTTGTTTGTGTCCTGTAAGCACGGGAATCCTGTGGTCAGCGCCTCGCTCGACCGCATCGAGCAGGTGGTGCAGCAGCGTCCTGACTCTGCGCTCATCGAACTTGTTCGCCTCGATAGCCTCCTTGCCGCTAGTGCTGTGAGCATCGAAGGCGATCGGCAGATGGCGCGTTATGCCCTACTCAAAACGCAGACGCATGACAAGAATTACATCGATGACACCAACGACAGCATCCTCCTCAAAGCCGTCCGCTACTATGACGAACATGGAAACAAGCGGGAGCAGATGCTGGCGCATTTCTATCATGGTGCCATCTTCCGCAATGCCAAGGATTATGGTGCCGCTTTTTTCGATTACCGACAAGCCGAGAGTCTTGCACTGGAGTTGGACGACAATCATTATCTTAGTCTAATCTATGGAAATCTTTCTGTACTTGGTTATGAAACATACAGTAAAGATGCTATCAAGTTTGTTCAACAGAAACTAAAGTACGCCCGTCTATCTGGAGATAATCGTCAAGTTTTTTATGCCAAATCAGAATTAGGTCAAGCTTATTCGAGCCAATTAGTTCATGATTCAGCAGAATATTGGTTTCGTCAGGTGATTGATTCCCTTCCGCCAGCTGATCCAATTGTACAGTCATGCCTCACATCCTATATTGAACTATGCATGACTTCAGAACGGTATCATTTAGCTGATAGTCTTTTTGATTTATTGAAGAAACCCATTCATAAACCTGTTGACCTTATGAATAAAGCTTGTTTATTCCAGGTATATGGTTACCCCGATAGTGTGAAAGTATATATTGACCAAGCTGAACGAACAATTAAAACACCAGAACAAAAAGTTTTCTTCTTTGAAAAATGCAGTTGGATTGCAGAGATGAAGGGAGATTACTCCACAGCTCTCGAATTTAAACATAAACGAATTAAAGAGCAAAATAAAGTCGTGACTTCTATTTTCTCCAAATCAGTCTCCGATTATCAGCGCGATTTCGAGCAACAGCAGAAGGAACTTGCCGAATATCGATATGCCGTATACAAGCGTCGCACTATTCTTGCCTCTGTATTATTTTTATTACTGATTGGTGGTGGAATAGCATACACAATAAAAAAGAAGAGGGAAAGGCAGCACATCATTGAAACCTATATGGAAAACGTGTCCGATATGCAGCGAACCCTTCTTGAGAATACCGATGCCATTGCCACGTTGCAGCACAAAGCAGAAGCAATGGATTCCGAGCGGCTTGCCAAAGAGGAAACGTATAGAAATCAAATAAAATCTCTCTTTGCTAAAAGCTTCCACGAACTGGAGTCCCTTTATAAAAAATACTACCAGTTCCAAAATGAACAAGGCATTCAACGAGAGATATATAAAGATGTATGTGACCGCATAAATGCCTTTGCCCAGGCAACCCAACAGGAAGAACTGGATCATCTCATCGATGAGAACTTCGACCATGCGATGGAGAAAGTCAAGTCTCCAGAGTTTGAACTATCCGACAAGGAACTTCAACTCTACAAGTACAAGGTGGCCGGCCTTTCCGCTCGAACCATTCGCATGCTTATGCATATCGAATCACAAGACGCTTTGCAGAAGCGCCAGCAACGCTTGAGAAAGAAGATACTTGAATCAAAATCTCCTTTCGCTACAGAACTTGCCTCACTTATGTAGCAATGTCCCCACCTCATTTTTCGTCCGTTGAAAATTTATAATTTGCTCGTATCTTTTTTGTTTGTTTTTCAACGGCTTATGAAAATGAATCAGTAAACTCATTTTTTTAAAATGTCCCCTGTTATTTAAAAAATTATTTGTAACTTTGCACTCGAAAAATAAATTAAAGTGATAACCAATTCACTTAAAAGGTCAGTCTTTTCACTTCAACTGATTCGGAAATCGATTTCGCGAAGACAATTTGCACATTTGACGCGAAAATAATGAAAAAAACAGGCCAAAAAGATTGAAGGAACAAAAATAATACATATATTTGCAGCGAAATAAAATATTCTATTATGAAAAAGTACATCCTTCCCCTTCTGACAGTTTTGCTGCCTATGGTAGCATTTGCCGATGCTGTTGAAATCGATGGCATCTATTATAATTTGATGGAAGATATCAAGGAAGCCGAAGTAACGTTCAACCCCAACATGTATTCCGGAAGTGTGGATATTCCAGCCACAGTGAATTATGATGGAGTTGACTACAGCGTAACATCCATAGCAGAGTGGGCTTTCAAGAGCAGTATCGAACTGACTTCGGTCACCATCCCCAATAGCGTGAGTTTAATTAGACAGGGTTCTTTCTGGTATTGTCCCAACCTGACCTCGGTCACCATCCCCAACAGTGTGACATCGATAGAATACGGTGCATTCTACAATTGCGGCAGTTTGACATCGATTGCCATTCCAAATAGCGTGACTTCAATTGGTGTCTCCGTTTTCGAAGAATGTACCAGCCTGACGTCCATTACCATTCCCAATAGCTTGGAGGAGATTGGAGATCGTGCTTTCTTCCATTGTCAAAGCCTGGAATCTATTGACCTTGGCAATAGCGTGACTTCAATTGGTGTCTCCGTTTTCGAAGAGTGTACCAGCCTGACCTCCATCACGATGCCCAATAATGTGGAGAAGATTGGAGATCGTGCTTTCTCACGCTGTAGGATAACCTCTATCGACCTTGGCAACAGCGTGAAATCAATTGGAAGTTATGCTTTTAATGAATGTGCCAGCCTAACCTCCATCACCATTCCCAACAGTGTGACCACGATAGGAGAATCTGCTTTCAACTTCTGTCTCGGCCTAACCTCCGTCAATATCCCCGACAGCTTGACGACGATTGAACCTAACACTTTCCTTTTCTGTTACAACCTGACCTCCATAACCATCCCCGGTGGCGTGACATCAATTGGAGAAGGGGCATTCGGATTATGCTTGACGCTTCTAGATGTCTATTGCTATGCCGAAAATGTTCCTTCGACACATAGTGATGCTTTCAACCGTAGCCCTAACGATTATGCGACACTTCATGTGCCCGCAGGTTCAGTCGATGCCTACAAAGCGGCTGTGCCTTGGAAGAACTTCAAGGACATCGTTCCCTTGGATGGTCAATCCATCGAAACCCTCGAATACACATCTCCATCCGACCGCATCGACATCTATTCCATCGATGGCAAGTTCATCGGCTCGGCCACCACTCCAAGCGAAGCCACTGACATCACCAAACATCTCTCATCCGGCACTACCGTCATCATCAGGATGGGTGGGAAGAGTGTGAAAGTTGTGGTGAAATGAGTTTCTTACCCTGAATAAACTTGATCATTTCTCACATCATAAGTAAATGAGCAAAATTAATTATATCAATTTTGCCTTGGAGTTAGCGGGAGTTAACGGGAGTTAGTGCTAACGCACGGGAGTTAACGGACGTTGGTTTTCGTGTCCCCAACTCTACAGGCTAAGATGCCGTCCGTTAACTCCACAGGCCACGGCTTGTTAACTCCCGCTAACTTCTGTTAACTCCCAATACATATAGATAATTTTGAACAACTACTTATAACTAATGTTCATTTGTATGGTTAAATTATTTATCTGACGCATCAACCACCTCAGCCCTTACTCGCTCTATCCGCTGAAACTGAAGGCGCGGCATCGTATGGTGTCGCGCCTTCGGTTTTAATGACTTGAAACTCGGTTTCGGGAAAAAATAAAATTATAAAAAATAAAATATAAAAATCAGGATAGTTCGCGTAATAAAAAAGGTGTGTCGATTATCCTCGACGGACCATCGACACACCGACACACACATTATTAATTCAACTAACCATTTTAATCAATGAACGGTACAGTCTTGAGCACATCGTTTACTTTGCGGGTTGAAGCCTCTACATCGACAGTGGCATTGGCGCGGATGTCGCGGCTCGAAGCACCTACCATGATCTTGTAGGTACCTGCGTCAACTACCCAAGCGGACTGAGCCTCGTCGAACGAAGCGAGGTCGTCGGTGCAGAACTTGAGGGTAACCGTCTCGGATGCACCGGGAGCGAGGGCTGCAGTCTTGGCAAATGCCTTGAGTTCCTGCACGGGCTTGTCGAGCGCACCTGCGGGAGCAGATACGTAGAGTTCGACAACTTCCTTGGCGCTGGCCTTGCCGGTGTTCTTGACATCGACAGTGACAACCACATTCTTGCCATCGACCTTGACCTGTGGATTGCTATACTCGAAGGTGGTGTAGGAGAGACCGTAGCCGAAAGGATAGCTGACCTTCATGTTCTCCTTGTCGAACCAGCGATAGCCCACATAGATGCCTTCGCGATAGTTGGTGTAGTCGTAGGTCTCGCGTGGAGCCTGCTTCTCGGCCTCCTTGCCCATGAAGGTGCTGAGGTCGAGCTTGAACTGCTCGGCACGTGGGAAGTTCTTGCTCGAAGCATGATCGGCGAAGTTGATTGGCCAAGTCATCGGGAGCTTGCCCGAAGGACTTACCTTGCCGGTGAGGACGTCGGCTACAGAGTTGCCGCCTTCCTGACCTGCCTGCCATGCGAGAAGCACAGCGTCGGGGATGTTCTTCCAGGAGGCTGTCTCGATGACGCCACCGATGTTGAGCACGACAACGACCTTCTTGCCGGCTGCCTGGAAGGCGCGCGATACGGTCTGGATGAGCTTCAGCTCCTCGGCAGAGAGGTTGAAGTTGGCCACGGTGCGATCGAGGAACTCACCGGAGATGCGGCCGAGGGTGATGATGGCCACGTCGTTGGCCTTCACGGCGGCAGCGATGTCGGCAGCCGATGGGATGATCTCGGCGGGAAGCGGCTGGGGAAGGAATGCGGCCAAAGCGTTCTGCTCAGGATTGGCAGCAAGGGCAGCGGCCTTGTCGGCCTCGACCTTTGCCTTGTAATCGACATAGAGCTTCTCAATCTTGGCGTCGGTGCTGATGCCTACGTTCTTGAGGCCATCGAGCAGCGAAACGGTGTAGGCACGATTGACGTTGCCTGAACCTGTGCCACCTGCGATGAAGTCGTAGGAGGTGATGCCGAAGAGGGCAGCGTTCTTGACGTTGGACGAGAGGGGCAGCGTCTGACGACGGTTCTCGAGCAGTACCATACCTTCGCTTGCGCTCTGACGGGTGACGGCAGCGTGAGCCTCGAGGTCGGGCTTGTTGCTGTACTTGTAGCCCTTGAAGCGTGGGGTGCGGACGATGAACTGAAGGATGCGCTTCACATTGCGGTCGAGGTCCTTCATGTCGAGCTTGCCAGCGGTAGCATCGTCGATGATCTGATGATACTGGCTGGGACGGCCTGGCTGCAGCATGTCGTTGCCGGCATGCATCTGAGCGGTAGCGTCCTTGCCACCGAACCAGTCGGTCATGACTACGCCCTTGTAGCCCCAGTCACCACGAAGGATGGTCTCAACGAGGTCTTCGCTCTCGGAGGTGTAGGTGCCGTTGATCTTGTTGTAGGAGGTCATGATGGTCCAGGGGTCGGACTCGTTGACGGTGATCTCGAAGGGCTTGAGGTAGATCTCGCGGATGGCGCGGGTGGAGATGATGGCATTGTTGCCGGTGCGGTTGGTCTCCTGGTTGTTGAAGGCAAAGTGCTTCACCGAAGTACCAACACCGTTGGTCTGTACGCCACGCACATAGGCAGCGGCAGTCTTACCGGCTACGAGGGGATCCTCGCTGAAATACTCGAAGTTACGGCCATTGAGCGGGTTACGATGGATGTTCTCGGCAGGAGCGAGCAGTACGTCGGCTCCATACTCGAGCACTTCGTTACCCATGGCTTTGCCTACCTCCTCGACGAGCTGCTGGTTCCAGGTGCTGGCGAGCAGGGTTCCGATGGGGAAGTGGGTGCAGTAGTAGGTCTGGTCGTCACCCTCACGAGTGGGGTTGATGCGAAGACCTGCAGGGCCGTCGGCGAGCACCGTGGCTGGGATGCCAAGGCGTGCGATGGCGTGGGTCGATCCGGCGGCACCAGGCACGAGTTCGGCCTGTGCGCCGATGGTAGCTGAGAGACCTTCTTCGCCCGAATCCATGCCTACACCGGTAACGAGTGCGGCCTTCTCTTCGAGCGTCATGGCAGCTACGATCTGGTCAATGTTGTTCTCGTTCAATTTGAGTTCCTTTTTTCCGCAGCTGGCGAGCAAAGCGACAGCGGCGGCAGCGATGATGAGTTTCTTCATAGAGATATTATTTAGGGATATTTGGGGATATTTAGGGATATTTGGGGATATTAAGGGACGATAGTATCTCTTGGTGATATTTAGAGATATTAAGGGATATTTGGGGATGTTAAGGGACGTTGCCTTTGCCTTGTTGAAAAATGGGACAAAAGAAACATACGTCCCTAAAATCCCTTAGAATCCCTTAAAATCCCTTAGAATCCCTAAGATTCCCTTAGAATCCTATTTAAAGATCTTTTGCGTGAATTCGATGAAATAGGTACGCCAATTGCGCCAGATGTGACCACCTTCGGTCTCGCGATAGGTGTAGGGGTAGCCCTTTTCGTCCATATAGCGGAGGAAGCCGTCGTTGCCCTGCTTGAGGAAGTCGGTCTTGCCGATGGCTACATAATAGAGGTAGGGGCGGTTCTTCGGGGCGAAGAGCTTGGCCATCTGCTGGTCGAAGTTGGCATAGACGGGGCTGCCACCTGGCTCTTCCTTACCACGACGGCCATCGCCTGCGCTGGCACCGGAGAAGAGTCCGATGTAGCCGTACTCACCGGCATAGTACTTGGAGATATGCTCGGAGTGGAACGAACCCATCGAGAGACCGGCAATGGCGCGATGGCGCTTGTCGTTGATGGTGCGGAAGTTCTTCTCGACATAGCGACGCACGTCGGGGAACGACAGCTCGAAGGCAGCCTCCTTCATTCCTGGCTTGACACCACCCATCACCATTTCGGGCTGACGGAAGCCTCCGGCCTGCTCGCCGGGAGCTGAGGTCTCGTAGGCATTGCCGTTGGTCATCACGACGATCATCGGCTCGGCCTTGCCAGTGGCGATGAGGTTGTCGAGGACCTGGGTGACGCGGCCCTGGGTGTACCATGCCTCTTCGTCGCCACCACTACCATGGAGGAGGTAGAAGACGGGATACTTCTTGCTCGAAGTCTCGTATCCGGCTGGGGTATAGACGGTGAGACGACGCTTCATGCCGAGCGAGGGGCTGTCGTACCAGCACTTGCGAACGGTGCCGTGGGGTACGTCGTTGACCGAGAAGAGGTCGCCCTGGTCGCCTGCCTCGCGGGTGATGATGAAGTAGTTGGTGAGCGTCTTGACGTCACGATTGACAAAGACGTTCTGCAGGTCGAGCTGCTTCTGACCATCGACCACGAAGTTGTAGCAGTAGTAGTTGGCTTCGAGGGGTTCGGGCGTGGTGTATTCCCACACGCCGTCCTTGCCTTCCTTGAGGTCGGCAGGCACGCTGACAGCCCATTTGCCCTGCGGGGTGTCGATGAGCTGCTCGGGCAGGAAGTCGCCACTGACCTTGACGCTCACGGCCTTGGGGGCATAGAGGCGGAAGGTGACGGTGTTGTCGGGGTGAATCTCGGGCGACACGATGTTGCTGCCGCCGAACAGGGCCTGCTGGGCAGAGGCGGTCATCGAGGCGAGAATCAAGGCCGAGAGGGTTAATATCGCTTTCTTCATTCTTCTTGGGGATATTTAGAGATATTTGGGGATATTAAGGGATATTTAGGGACGATAGTATCTTTTGGTGATATTTAGGGATATTTGGGGATATTTGGGGATATTAAGGGATATTAAAGGACGTTGCCTTTGCCTGGTAGAAATTGGGTTAAAGAAACATACGTCCCTTAAAATCCCTTAGAATCCTTTAAGATCCCTTAGAATCCCTTAGATTTTTTATTTGAAGAGGCGAGGACAGAAGTCGGCGAGGTAGTAGCGCCAGTTGCGCCAGATGTGACCGCCTTCGGTTTCAACATAGACGTAAGGATAGCCATTGTCGTCCATCTTCTTGCGCAGGTTCTGGTTGTCCTGATAGAGGAAGTCGGTCTTGCCGATGGCGATGTAGTAGAGGGCGGGACGGTTCTTGGGAGCGAACAGCGTGGCGAGCTTCTCGTCGAAGTTCTTGTAGATGTCGGTCTCACCGGGGTTCTCGCGGCTGATGGCAGCTGAGAAGAGGCCTACGTAGTTGAACATCGTGGGATACTGCTTGGAGATGTGGCAGCTGTGGAAGCCACCCATCGAAAGACCTGCGATGGCGCGGAACTTCTTCTGAGCCTTGGTGCGATAGGTCTTGTCGATGAAACGTACGATCTCGGGGAAGCAGGTCTCGAAGGTTCCTTCCATGGTCTTGGGCAGCTGCATGTTGGGCGACTTCATGCCTTCGGGGCCTTCGCCGGGAGCAGCGTGCTGCGAGATGTTGCCGTTGGTCATCACGACGATCATGGGTTCAGCCTTGCCCTGGGCGATGAGGTTGTCGAGGATCTGCGAAGCGCGGCCCTGGGTGTACCATGCCTCCTCGTCGCCACCGATGCCATGGAGCAGGTAGAGGACGGGATAACGCTTGCCAGAAGTCTCGTAACCTGCTGGGGTATAGACGGTCATACGGCGGTCGATGCCTTCGTGGTCGGAGTGATACCAGATCTTGCTGACGGTGCCGTGGGGAACGTCGCAAACCTTGTAGAGGTCAACGATGGGATCGCCATCGACGAGCAGGATGCTGGTGAGCGAAGCTACGTCGCGGTTGACATAGACGTTGGAAGGATCGACCATCGACTGGCCATCCACGCGGAACGTATAGTTGTAGAATTCGGGAGCTACTGGCTCGGGGGTGGTGTATTCCCAAACGCCGTCCTTGCCCTCCTTGAGTTCGGCATAGCCTGGGCCGTCGAATTCGCCGAAGGGAGTCTGGATCTTCTGGGTGGGGAGGAAATCACCTGTCACCTCCACCTTGATGGCCTTGGGAGCGGAAATGCGGAAGGTTACGGTGCGGTCGGGGTTGATTTCGGGAGACTTGACCGAAGCACGGCCCCAGAGAGCCTGCTGTGCCATGGCAGTGCCGCCTATGAGCAGGGCTGTTGCCAAAAGAAGATATTTTTTCATAATGATAGTAATAGTAGTAAAAGGGGAGTAAAAGAGTAGTAAAAGGGGAGAAAAAGGGACGATGCCTTCTCCTTGATGAGGAGGGGACCACGGGACGATGCCTTTGCCTTGATGAGGAGGGGAGAAAAGGGACGATGCCTTCGCCTTGTAGGAAATGGGAGTAGAAGGGAACCAAGATACATACGTCCTTTTTACTCCTTTTTTACTCCCCTTTTATAACCCTTCAAAGCCCTTTGAAAAATTATTTGAAAATCTTTTGAGCATATTCGGTGAGGTAACGACGCCAGTTGCGCCAGATGTGACCACCCTCAGACTCGCGCCAAACGTAAGGATAGTTGTGCTGGTCCATGTAGGTCATCAGGGCCTGAACACCACCGAGAACGAAGTCGGTCTTGCCGCAGGCGATGAAGTAGAGACGTGGCTGCTTGCCCTTGGCAAACTGCTTGGCGAAGTCGGCATCGAACTGGGTATAGACGGGGCTCTGTGCCGGACGGTTGCCCATGGCCTGCACGCCACCTGTTGCACCCGAGAAGAGGCCTACATAGCCGAACTTCTGGTTGTAGTAGCGCGAGATGGCCTGCGAGTGGAAACCACCCATCGAGAGGCCGGCGATGGCACGCGAGTTCTTGTCGGTCTTGCAGCGGAAGTTCTTCTCGATGAAGCTCATCACTTCGGGGAAGTGAAGCTCGAAGGCTGCCTCGGGAATGCCCTCACGGCTTACTCCGAGTGCACCGGGCTGAGCAAAGCCAGCTGCTGACTCACCAGGAGCTGCGGTGTCCCACGCATTGCCGTTGGTCATCACGAGGATCATAGGCTCGGCCTTGCCATCGGCGATGAGGTTGTCGAGGATCTGGGTGGCACGGCCCTGGGTGTACCAAGCCTCTTCGTCACCACCTGCACCATGCAGGAGGTAGAAGACGGGGTATTTCTTGCCCGAAGTCTCGTAGCCGGCTGGGGTATAGACGGTGAGACGGCGGTCGGTGCCGAGGGTCTTGCTGTGATACCACATCTTGCGCACGGTGCCATGGGGCACGTCGTTGACGTTGTAGTAGTAGCCTTCGTCACCCTTCTCCTGGCTGACGATGAGCTGGTTGGTGACAGTGGCCACGTCGCGGTTGATATAGACGTTGGCGGGGTCGATGGTACGGATGCCATCTTCGGTGAATGTATAGGTGTAGTATCCGGCAGGAACAGGAGTGGGGGTGGTGTATTCCCAAACGCCGTCCTTGCCTTCCTTCATATCTACTGGGGGATTGATGGCCCAAACGCCACCATTCTGAGTCGGGATGACCTGCTCAGGCAGGAATTCGCCAGTCAACTGCACGGTCTTGGCCTTGGGAGCACGATAGCGGAAGGTGATGGTGAAGTCGGGGTTGATTTCCGGCGATACGATCTGAGCGCCGCCCCACAGTGCCTGCTGTGCTTCGGCTGCCATCGACGAGATGAGCAGGGTCGAAAGGATAAGCAATGACTTTTTCATGTTTTTTTATAGGAGTAAAAGGGGAGTAAAAAGGGAGTAAAAGGGACGATACCTTTGTTCCCGTTCGGTCACGTCCGAAAGAAGCGCCTTGATAGAGAGGAACTCAAGAAACATTCGTCCCTTTTACTCCCCTTTTACTACATTTTAATAACTCTTAATAGCCCTTAGGAGAGATTAATCCCAACCTGGGTTCTGCTTGATGTTCTGGTTCATCTTGACCTCCTTGAATGGGATGGGGAGGAACTCATGCTTGCCGGTCTTGTAGCCGTACTTCGAAGGATCGTTGTTCGACTTGGTATCCCAGATTACGCCGTCCTTGGTGGTGGAAGGAATACGCTCGCCCTGTTTGGCAAGGAGGTCCTTGGCGATGCCCCAGCGCTGGATGTCCTGATAGCGAACACCTTCGCCGCAAAGCTCGCAGCGCTTCTCGATCTGGATGTCAGCGAGTGTGCAGGAAGCGAGATCTGGCTCACCGGCACGACGACGTACGCAGTTCAGATACTCGGTAGCCTTGCCGTTGTTCGACTGAACATAAGCCTCGGCAGCGAGGAGATAAACCTCAGCGAGACGCATCCAACGATAGTTGTTGGTGTAGGACATAGGACCATAGCCAACACCCCAGTTCTGGGTGTCGAAGCCGGCACGCCACTTCCACATGAAGAGATCCTCCACGCCGTAGAAGATGCCTTGGATCTTCAGACCGAGTTCCTCCTCGAGCTGAGCAGAGGTCTTCATGGTCTGGTTAAGACGCAGACCGTTCTCGCCTTCGAGCTTCACGAAGTCGGCATAGAGGGTGCCTGTTGGGTTGTAGAATCCATAGTCCTGACCAGACTGATAGCTCATGATGTTGTGATCGACATCGGCACCATAGTGGAAGCCTGAGAAATCGAAATAGGAGGCACGCCAACGGAGCATACATCCGGCGGTAGTGAAAATCCAGTCGGAGGGGTCGCTGACTTGTTGGCTCTCGAAAAGGCTCTCGCAGTTGTTCTTGGCACGAGCCTGGATGACGTTCTCATAGCGCTCGTCGGTTGGACGGCCGGGGCCACCATAGAGGGCATAGTTGGGGTTGCTGAGCACCTGGTCGAACTGAGCGCCAGCCTGGGCTGCATCGCCGTTCCACAGGTAAGCCTTACCAAGGAGAGCCTGGGCAAATGCCTTGCTCACACGCCACTGGTCGGCATCGCCGTCGATGCTCTTCTTTTCATAGAGCCTGCCAGAGCTGATAGCCTCGGAGAGGTCCTTCTGGATGAACTGGTAGATTTCGCTGCGGGGCACATTGGGCTGAGCATACTCGGAGGCTTCAAGCACATGGTCGAAGCAGGGAACGTCGCCCCACATAGAAGCAAGTTCGAAGTAGAAGAGGCCACGGAAGACCTTGGCCTCGGCGCGGGCGCGATCGCCTACTGCCGACTTGCCTTCGGGCACGCGGTCGAGGATGGTGTTGGCACGGTTGATGCCAGTGTAGTAACCCGAGAACCACGACAGGATGGCACCGAGGTCGGCCGAGAAGCGGTATTCGTTCATCTGTTCGAAGCCGCCATTGTCACCGCGTTGACCGCCACCGCACCAGAAATCGCCGTCGAGCAGCGCCTTGTTGGTGAATGAACCAAGACCCATATTCAACGCCTGTTGATAGCACTCCACGATACCAGCCTCGATTTGCGCGTCGGTATCATAATAAGTATCGTATTTCTGCACACCGTGCTGTTCGATTTCAAGGTTGTCGGTGCAGGCAGTGGTGCCACCCATCACCAGACAAGCCAATAGCAATGATTTATAATTCAGTTTCATCGTATTCTATTTTTATATATTACTAAATTATTAGAATGTAATGCTTGCACCGAAGACAAGCTTCTTGGAGGTTGGGAACACACCCTTGTCGAGGCCCATCGAGCTTCCTGTGCCGGTAGTCTCGGGGTCGAAGCCGGGATAACTGGTGAAGCAGAACCAGTCTTCGAGCGAACCATAGATGCGCATGTTGCTGATGAATGCCTTGCTGAGCCAAGCCTTTGGCAGGCTGTAGCCGAGCTGGATCTGCTTGATCTTGAAGTACGAGCCATCATATACCACAGCGTCAGACATCAGGTACTTGTCGTAGTCGGTAGCACCGGCACGAGGCTTCGAGCCATTGCGGTTGCTCTCGGTCCAGCGGTCGTTGGTGAACTCGGTCAGACGGTTGGTGGGGTAGTCGGCACGGTTGATGAGGCAGTAGATGTCGTTGCCCATGGCACCCGAACCGAAGACGATGAAGTCAAGGCCCTTCCAGGCTGCGTTCAGGGTGATACCGAAGTTCATTGTTGCCATACCCTTACCGATTTCGGTCTTGTCCTCAGGACCAATCTGGCCGTCCTCGTTCACGTCGTAGAACTCAGGGTTGCCGGTCTCGGGGTTGATGCCCTTGAACTTGTATCCATAGAAGTACCAAGCCGGGTGATCAACCTCGAAGCGGGTAACGGCACCATTCACGTGGAAGGTGGCACCATCGATGCCCTCGCTGAGCGATGGGTGGATGTAGGTAACCTTGTTCTTGAGGGTAGAGAGGTTAGCACGGATGCCATAGTGGAAGTCCTTACCAATCTGATCCTGCCAGCCGAGCTCGAACTCGAAGCCTTCGTTGCGGATGTCACCTGCATTGATTGGCGATGACGTAAGGCCGATGATGTACGAAGGAGATGCACCTGTCACGATGAGGTCCTTGGTGTTCTTGCGGAACCAGTCCATGGTGAACGACAGGCGGTTCTTGAGGAAGCGGGTATCAATACCGATGTTGGTCTGCTCGGAGGTTTCCCACTTCAGGTCGGGGTTGCCGGTATATGTGGCGGCGTAAGCCGTGATATAACCGAAGTCGGCATCAGCAGGATGGGTGGGATAGTTGGCCGACTTAGCGATGTTCTTGGCATACATGTAGTTGCCGAGGGAAGCGATCGAACCGTTCTGGCCCCAAGAAGCACGAATCTTCAGGAAGTCAAGCCAGCCACGGGTGCTCTCCATGAACTTCTCTTGGGTGAGGGTGTAACCGAGGGATACGCCATTGAAGTAACCCCAGCGGTTGTCGATAGGAAGAATCGAGCTATCGGCTGCGTCAGCACGGAAGTTGTACTGAACGAGGTACTTGCCAGCGTAGTCGTAAGATGCACGGCCGAAGTAGGCGAGCTTGCGGATGTACTGTGCCTCACCACCAGAGATGCTCTTTGCAGCTCCTGGGGTGGCATAAGCGATGTACCAGAATGTGGGCATGTCCTGCAATACACCGTAGTCGTTGTTGCTGCCGTTGGTGCCACCTGAGGTGCTGTAAGTGCGGTTCTCGCTGTAAGAGCTACCGATCATAAGGCCAGCGTTGTGAACCTTGTTGAAGGTCTTGTTCCAGTTGGCGAAGTTCTCCCACTGGTAGTAAACGGTGTTGCCGTTGGTGGTGTTGAGGTTCACGAAGTTCTGGCTGGACTTCTCACTGCCGTAGTAGTCGCGGCTCACGCCGTAGGTCTCGTTGTCGCTCATCTGGTAGCTGAGGCGGGTGGTGATGACTACGTTGGGGATAGCGGTGAAGTTGAGCAGAGTGGTGCCGTTGATGTTGAACATGCGGTTCTTGTTGAACGATGAGGCACGCGAGATGAGTGGGTTGGCACCCTCGAGGGTCACATAAGGCGAAATGCCATAGAATGTGCCGTCGCCAGGGCCGTAGAGACGAGGACCCGTGCCAGCCTGCCAAGCATCGTAGGCTCTGCGCATCGAAGCGGGCATATCGTTCACGGTGTAGTAGGGCTTGGTCATTGGGTCAAACTGGAGAGCGGTCAAGAAGGTTGAACCATACTCGGAACCTTCACCTACCGACTGGATCTTCATGTGCGAGATCTGGTTGTTGGTGTTCAGTTCGAGCCAGGGCTTGATCTTCCAGGTGGCATTGATCATGCCGGTGAGACGACGGAAGGTGTCGCTGTCGCCCTTCACGGTACCGTTGTTGTTGAGGTAAGAGGTCGAAACGTAGATCGAACCCTTGTCGGAACCAGCCGAGAAGGTGAGGTTGTGGCGCTGCATCATGCTCTTCTCGAAGAGTTCGTCAATCCAGTTGGTGCTGGTCTTGCCGTCCCAGTTGGCGTCGATGATGCTCTGAGCGATTACGTTACTCTCCTTTACATAGTAGTTGATAAACTCCTGCGAGTCCATCAGTTCGGGCGTCCTGGCGATGCTCTGGCGAGTGATCTGCATGTCGTACTTGATCTGGCCATTGCCCTTACCTTTCTTGGTGGTGATGAGGATGACACCGTTGCCTGCCGATGCACCGTAGATGGCAGCCGAAGCGCCGTCCTTGAGTACCTCCATCGACTCGATGTCGTTGGGATCGATGCCACGGATGCTCTTGGCGATACGGCCGTCGATGACGTAGAGAGGATCAGACGAACCGTTCGAACCGATACCACGGATGCGGACGGTGGGCTGTCCGCCAGGACCTGCAGAACCGGAGAGCTGAACGCCTGCGGTCTTGCCCTGCAGGGCCTGGGAAGCGTCGGTGATGGTACGGGCTTCCATGTCCTCGCTCTTCACCGAGCTAACGGCACCGGTAAGAGAGCTCTTCTTCTGGACACCGTAACCGATGACCACGGTCTCTTCGAGAAGCTTGTTGTCCTCCTCGAGGGTGATCTTCATGCCGGTAGCGGCCTTAGCGTTCTGGGTGGTGTAGCCCACGAAGCTGAACTGGAGGGTAGCGCCAGACTTCACGGCGAGGTCGAAGTTGCCGTCGAGGTCGGTCACTGTACCGTTCGTTGTTCCAAGTTCGACGACGGCAACACCAATCATTGGCTCACCCATTTCGTCAATCACAGTGCCAGATGCGCGGTTTTGTGCCTGTGCAAGGACAGGGAAAAGCGCTGTGAGGCAAAGCATGGTAAGGACGGTGCGCAAGGCATGTCCTACTTTACAAAGCTGAATTGTTCGCATGTGCTTTTGGTTTTGTTAGTAAATAAAAGTGTTGGAAAATATTTGAAAAAAAAAGAATCACTTCTTCGAGAGCATCGTGCTGCGCACGATCTTCTGCTTGGGAGCCATCACGTTGTGGACCTTCTCGACGCGAGCCTTGGCAACGCGCTGGGTGACAGTGGTGCGAACGTCGGCCGACGAAGCAGCAACCATCCAAGTGTAGATGCCCTTGTCGAGTACCCAGGCCGAAGCCTTTTCGTCGAACGAAGCCATGTCCATCGTGTTCCAGGTCAGTTTGACTGTCTCGCTGTCGCCGGGCTTCAGGGTGCGGGTCTTGCCGAAGGCCTTGAGTTCCTTGCTGGGCTTGTCGAGGCGGCCCTTGGGAGCACGGACGTAGAGCTGAACCACTTCACGACCTGCAACCTTGCCGGTGTTGGTGACCTTCACTTCCATCTGGCACTTGTCGCCATCGATAGCCGACGAAACGATTTCGTAGTCGAAGGTGGTGTAGGAGAGGCCGAAGCCGAAGGGGAAGGAGACGGGCTTCTGATAGGTGTCGAAGTAACGATAGCCGATGTAGATGTCCTCGGCATAGACGGTGTAATCGACGTCCTTCACCTCGACGGGCTCAGCCTGGCGCTGTGCACGCTCGGCAGCATCCTTGGCGCTGCCACCACTGAAGGCGCGGCGGAATGCCGACATATCGAATACGTAATCGGCAGGGAAGTTCTGGTCGGCTGGAGCATCGCCGTAGGCAACCTGCCAGGTCATTGGGAGACGGCCCGAAGGATTCACCTTGCCGGTGAGAACGTCCATCACGCTGTTGCCGCATTCCTGACCAGGCTCGAAGGCGCAGAGGATGGCATCGACTTCGGCAGCGACGGGAGCAGTCTCGACAGGACCGCAGACGTTGAGCACGAGGATGACGGGCTTGCCAGCCTGATGATAGGCCTCGGCCACGGCGTGGATCATATCCTTCTCGGCATCGGTGAGGAAGAAGTGCTCGCGCTTGCGGTCGGCACCCTCGCCACTGGTGCGACCCAGGGTGATGACTGCCACGTCGTTCAGCTTCACGTTCTCGGCGAGTACGTCAGCCTGAGGAACCCATTCGCCAGCACGCAGAGGAGCGGTGATGCTGAAGGGAGGTATGCCGTCGGGATAGTTCTTCTTGTTCTCGTCGGCGATGTGCTGCTTGTAGGTCTTGGCGAGGCTCATATCGGGCTTGATGCCAGCCTTGCGGGCTGCCTCGACGAGGCTAACGATGTAGGGACCGACGTTGGTGCCACCGAAGCCCATGGCTGCGGGAACCATATCATAAGAGGTGCAGCCGTAGAGGGCGATGCCCTTCACATTGCCGGCAGCGAATGGCAGGGCAGCAACTGCGCCACCCTTCACAGGCTCGTTCTTGAGCAGTACCATCGACTCGGCACCGAACTTGCGAACTGCCTCGGCATGGGCCTTGAGGTCGGTCTCGTTGGGATAGACATATCCGTTGGGGGTGTGGCACTTGAGCACGAACTCGAGGGTGCGGCGTACCGAACGGTCGATGAGTTCCATCGAGAGTGTGCCGTCCTGAGCTGCCTTGAGGAGCGCCTCGCGCTGACGTGGCTGACCGGGCTGCAGCATGTCGTTGCCTGCCTTGATGCTGGCCACGGCATCCTTGCCGGCGTTCCAGTCGCTCATCACCAGTCCGTCCCATCCCCACTCGTCGCGGAGGATGGTCTCGGTGAGCTCGACGTTCTCACAGGTATAGAGGCCCTGTGCACGGTTGTAGGAGGTCATGATGCTCCAAGGATTGGACTCCTTGACAGCAATCTCGAAATTCTTTAAATAAAGTTCGCGTAACGCGCGCTGCGAGAGACGCGAGTCGTTGTTGTTGCGGTTGGTCTCCTGGTTGTTGATGGCGAAGTGCTTCAGGCAGGTGCCCGAACCCTTGCTCTGGATGCCACGGATGAAACCGGCAGCAATCTTGCCGGCCAGCACGGGATCCTCGGAGTAGTACTCGTTGTTGCGGCCGCAAAGAGCCGAACGCATCAGGTTGACGCCGGGAGCCAGCAGAACGTCGAGACCGAAGTCGCGAACCTCTTCGCCGATGACCTTGCCCAGCTGGTAGGCAGCGTCCTGGTCGAACGAGGCAGCCACGTTGGTCTCCGAAGGAATCTCGGTGGTGATGTAGGTCTTGCTGTCCCACTCACGCGTGCGTGTCATGTGTAAACGATGTGGGCCATCGGCAAGATAAGCCGACTGGATACCGAGACGAGGGATGTCGCGGGTGCGACCGGCAGTGCCGGGGAACTTCACCTCTTCGCCCATGGCCATACCGCAACCGATGAGCAGGTCGATCTTCTCTTCGGTAGTCATGGCGGCGATGACTTGCTCCACGTTGTTGGAGTTCAATTTGGGCTGTGCAGTGAGCGTCGTGGCAGCGAGGGCCAGAACGGTCAAAGTCTGTGTTCTTGAGTAGTGTTTCATCTTGTAATTTTTGGATCTCTGATTTTGCGGTGCAAAGGTAGCGGGTTTTTTACAAAAAATGGTTTCCGATTTGTTTGGAAATGTTGTGAAATAGTTTAAATCCTTTAGATTTTGTACAAAATTCCCCTTTTTTCTTGTTTTTTCATCCAAAAAAGACTAAATTTGCACCCTGTAAAACATATCTTATCGCCGTGAAACGTTTTAGTATTTTTGTCTTTCTTATTGTGCTTCTGATGGCCTGTCACCGGTCGTCGGAGGTGGTTGTCGAGACCGATTCCCAAAGCGTGCAGGTCTCGTCGGACCTCTCCAACCAGCGCATCAGCGCCATCGTGCAGGATATGCATGGATATATATGGATTGCCACCTATCGCGGCTTGAACCGTCTGGATGGCAACCAGGTGCATCAGTATTTCTGCAATGACAAGCCCGATGGCCTGCCCGACGACCAGGTGCGCAACCTGCATTGCGACCAGCAAGGCCGACTTTGGGTGGTGACCAAGAACGGCGTGGCCATCTACAACGAGATGGATGCCTTCACCCATGTGACCATCCCCGACCGCACGCTCCTTCCGCAGAGCATTGCCGAAAACAGTCGCGGCGAGATCTTCCTGCTCATGACCGGCCAAGTGCTTCGCTATGATTCTGTGGACAATGCCTTTGAACCTCTTCTGTCGAATATCCCCTTCTCGGGTTATTCCGACAACCAGATGTTCTTCGACTCGGAGGACAACCTTTGGATTGTCACCCAGCAGGGCGCCTATTGCTACAGCACGGTGACAGGACGGCGTGTGCTGGCACTCGACCAGTTGGCGCATCCCATCGAAAAGGCAATCATCATCGAATCGCGCCTCTGGCTGGCCGTACGCGACGAGGGTTTAAAGATATATGATATAGGAGAGCGGCAATGGGAGGAGCCCGACCCTGTCCTGACACGGAATGACCGATTGAGACAGGCCAATGTGCTGTCGCTCTATTACATCCCGAGGGTCAATGTCCTGCTGATCGGCACGTCGATGGGAATGTTTGACTACCGTATAAACAGGCAGGAACTGCTGCATCAGTCCGACCTCGGGTTCCCTTTTGAAAAGCCACGATTCAATGTCGATTATTTCATGTTCGATCGAGGTAAGAACCTATGGTATTGCAGCAGCACGAAGGGTTATGAGGTACATAGCAACTTCGAGCGTTCGTTCAATGCCGACAACTACTTGCGTGCGACATTCGATGACGTGCCGGTGGCTTCGGTGACCGTAGAGGGGGAACATCGCCTCTGGATAGCCACCCAACCTAAGGGTCTGTGGTCGTACGACCTCAAGACACATCAGATACGCCAATATTCGTCGCAATATCTATCCCGATTGTTCGACGACGTGTCGAATATCTATTACTGTATGTTCGACAGCCGGGGTAATCTGTGGTTGTGCTGCATGCCTGGCACGGTGTTCTGTTTCCGACCGGAGGGAGACGATCTCAGGTTGGTGGACAAGTATGCCATCGAAATGCCCCTCGTCCTTGCCGAGACTTCCGACCACACCATCTGTGTGGGAACCTACAGCAACAGTTATTTCACCAAACGTGCCCAAGACAGTCACTTCGAGGAACATTATATCCTGACGAACAGCCTTTCGTACATGGCCAACCTGCTGCCTCTGCGTGATGGACGCACGGCAGCACTGGTCAAAGGCCAGGCTTTGCGTATGTTCACACTCGGACGAACGGAACTTGAGCCGCCGCTCATTGCCGATTCGGTCGTTGCACGATGCCTCGAACGCGGCGTGTTCCTGCCCAGCGCTTTGCGTCAGGATAGCGAAGGCAACCTCTGGATAGGCACGGTGAGCAATGGCATGATGCGCTATGAACTGAGCAGCGGCAATCTCGAATCGATATCTGGGGCACCCTGCCAGGACATTGCCAGCATCGAGGAGGACCTGCATGGCAACCTGTGGGTCAGCACACTTTATGGCTTGGGATGCCTCGACCCCAAGTCACGGAAGTTCTCGAATTACTATAAGAGCGATGGATTGAATGGCAACGAGTTCTACGACCGCTGTTCGTGCAAACTGCCCGATGGTCGTCTGGTCTTCGGTGGCGAACATGGTCTCACCATCTTCCACCCCGACCGCATCGGCAGCAAGAGCGAGGCTTCGGTCCATTTCGAGGACCTGCGTATCGATAACCGGTTGGTTCGGCCATCGGCCAACGGACCTATCAGCCAGAATCTCTGCAAGACGGATGTGGTGCGTCTCAGGTATGACCAGAACAATTTCAGCATCTCGTATTCAGCCCTCGATTTCGGCGATGGTCTGCGCTTCAGTTACCAATATAAACTTGAAGGATTCAACGACCAGTGGGTTGATGCCATGCAGTCGAACGAGGCTTACTTCTCGAACATCCCTGCCGGCGATTACACTTTCCGTGTGCGTGTGTTGAGCAGTGGCCAGCAGGAGATTCTTTCCGAACTTTCCAAACCCATCATCATTTCACCTGCCCTGTGGCTCACCTGGTGGGCAAAGCTGCTGTATGCACTCATCGGCTTTGTGCTGATCTGGTATCTCTTTGCCTCGTGGCAGCGCTATCGTCTGGAACGCTGGACCCGACTGCAGACCAAACGTGAGCACGAGCACGAGAAGCGCATCAACACGATGAACATGAGTTTCTTTGCCAACGTTTCGCACGAATTCCGCACACCGCTCACCATCATTGCCGCTCCACTCCGACAACTGGTCGATGACAAGAGTCTGCCTGCCGAGACGCACGACACGCTGACCATCATGCAGCGCAGTGTGGATCGTATGTTGCGCCTGGTCAACCAGATGATGGATTTCCACAAACTCGAGGATGATGCGCTTCGGCTTGAAGTGCAGCGCCTCGACCTCGTGCAGGTGATTAACAATGTGCTTGAGACATTCAAGCTGCAGGCCCGCGAGAAGAACATCACGCTCACCTCGCATGGTCTCGAAGAGCCGTTCGTACAGTGGGTCGATCAGGACAAGGTCGAGAAGGTCATCTACAATCTTATCGGCAATGCCATCAAGTATATTCCTTCGGGAGGTCACGTCGTTCTGGATTTCGACACCATTACCCGTCAAGACGCTGCTGAGCGCTATCCCAAGGCTGCGGAGCTTCGTGCCGAGCGTCTGGTCGAGATTCGTGTCACCGACGATGGTCCCGGATTGCCCGAGAACGAACTCAACAAACTCTTCGACCGCTATTTCCAACTCTCTCGTCGGCAAACGGGAGTATTCCAATGGGGTACAGGCATCGGTCTTTACTTCTGCCGCAGGCTGGTGGAGCTTCATCAGGGACTCATCAGCGCAGCCAATCGTTCGGATGGAAATACGGGATCGGTATTCACGGTGCTGCTGCCTGTCGATGATGCATGCTATGCCGATGCCCTGCACCTCGAAGCCACTCCTTCGCAGGCTGCCGTCTATCCATTGTCACCGAATGCTGAAGGCAATGTGCCTGCTGATGCCGTTGTCGAGCAGGAGGATATTAATGACGAGGACGAGCGTCCATCAATCCTTGTGGTCGATGACGATGTGGAGATTGTACGTTATCTGAAGACGCTGCTTGGACAAACCTATCGGGTACGTTCGCGCTTTGATGCCGATGGTGCCCTGCAGGCCATTGCCAAGCAGGAGCCCGACATGATCTTGAGCGACGTGATGATGCCGAGGAAGGATGGTTACGAGCTATGCCGCGAAATAAAGGACGACCCGCAGATCTGTCATATCCCTGTGGTACTCGTTACGGCAAAGACCACCACTTCCGACCAGATCACAGGTCTCGATTGTGGAGCCGATGCCTACGTCAGCAAGCCTTTCGACCCCACCTATCTGCTTACGCTTATTGCCAACATCTTCAAGAACCGCGAGAATGTGCGCTCGTTGCTCACCGCGAATACGCAGACGTCGGGACTTGCCGATAACGTGCTTTCGCCACAGGACAAGGCGTTCATGGACGAATTCTATGCCATCATGGAGAAGGAACTTTCGAATCCCGACCTCGACATCAACCACATCACCGAGATCATGCACGTTTCGCGTTCGAAGTTCTATTATAAGGTGAAAGGCCTCACGGGTGAGAAACCCGGCAACTTCTTCCGACTCTTCAAGCTCAATCGTGCTGCCGAACTTTTACGCGAAGGCAAATACAACGTCTCCGAAATCGCCGACATCACGGGCTTCAGTTCCCTTTCCTATTTCTCGGCAAGTTTCAAGAAGCAGTTCGGCGTGGCTCCGAGTGAGTTTACGTAAGAATATTTATAGGGATATTAAGGGATAATTGGGGATATTAAGGGACGATAGTTCAATTAACAATGAATAATTAACAATTAACAATTGTTGGCTTGAACAGAATTCTGTAGGCGAAGGTAATGTCCCTAAAAATCCCTTAATATCCCTTATTTTCCCTTCCTATCCCTTATTTAGATAGTATTCCCGTTTCGTTGTCACGATGATTCATCGTGCGTTGGATGTCGCGGTATGAACGTCCACGATCCAGACGATAGGAGACCTTCAGCGTGAACATGTTGCCATAGTCGCGCTGATGCTGTGTGATGTCCTTGTGGACATATCGGTTCACGACTTCCGACTTGTAGGCGAGGGGATGCTGGCTGAAAGGGTGTTGGGCAAAAAGGGAAATCGAGAGGGAAGGGTTGACCTGATAGGTTGCTGTGAAGTACCATGCCGGTGCCTGATGTCCACGATGTTCGCCCTCCATGAAGTTCCATCCATTGTCGGCGTAAGCTCCAAGCATCCATTGGTTCAGATAGGCCTGCAGCGAACAGCCTCCATTGAATGAGGTGTAGGTATGGGTGTAGTCCTCACCGAGGTTGAAGAAGCGATAGATGCCGCCATAGAGCGTGGCCACGAGACGATCGGGCAGGATGCTCCACTGGTTGTAGCTGTCGATATGGAAGAAGCTGCATTCGTTGTCCGCATTGGTCTGTGTCTTGAAGAAGTGTCCGTCCTCACGAATGTATTTCTCCATGTTGCAATGCGGATTGCTGCGGTAATTGCCTTGCAGCTGCGTTGTGAAACGTGGGGTGGAGTAGGTAAGCTGCAGGTTGTGTGTCATCACTCGATTGGGATGTATCTCGGGGTTGCCGAGGATGGTCTCCATCGAGTTTTGTTTGATGCTTACGTTGCTCACGAGGGCAATCTGCGAGACGTGTTGGGAAATCTCGAAGTCGTATTTGAGTTTCAGCTGGTCGGTCAATGGATAGCTCAACGAGAGTTTCGGACGGAAGAGCCAGAAGTCCTGACGGGTCCCGCTCTGTCGGTAATAACGTCGGCTTGCGCCTAATCCACCCATGTAGCTGAGTCGATGGAGGTGCCCCTTGATTTGGCCAAAGAGATAGAGGGCTGAAGTGTGCATGTCGTTGGTGGCCTCGGCATCGCCCCGGTACTCGTTGTGACTGTATCGTTGCGAGAACTGGATGCCCGACGACAGCGTGAATGGCTTCAAACTTTTCTCATAGATGGCTTCGCTCCAGAGCGAGTAGGTGCGGCCATCGGTGTCATAACGATAGGGGGTGTCCTCGTCATTGCGGACGCTGCTCTTGGTTCGGATGAAGGTGCCTACCACATTGGCTGTCAGCGACTGCTGGCCCTTGAAGTCCTGGTGATAATAGAGGTCGAGCGAGGGCGAACTGTTGCGAATTGAAGCATAGTCATCGTAGGCGATGCCATTGAGCGCCATCACATCCTCGCTGCGCTGAGGATGGATGTCGGTGCTGCCCATGAGTTTGGCTTGCAACACGTAGCTGCTGTCGCTGAGGCTGTAGGTCAGCTGGGCATTGTGACTGAGGTTCCGGCTGCGTGAACTCAGACTCTTTCGGTGCATGGTGACGATGTCTCCGCTCTCCAGTTTGTAGGTCGAAAGCTCATCGTATTCCGCACCCTTGAAGTCCTGATAGTCGAGCGAGTAGCTTATGCCGAATTCGCTGCGTCCACGATTCGCCTTGGCATAGAGCGACTCGTTGCCATTGACTGCCGTCAAGGTGTTGGTGAGCTGTGAACCGATGACGTAGCCACTGACGGGTTTCTTGATCTTGATGTTGATGATGTAGACCACATCTTCGCCATAGCGCACCCCGGGATTGTCGATATATTCGATGTGTTCGACACCTTTCAGGTCAAGGGTTTGCAGATCTTCGCGTGAGGCGATGACGTCGTTGATGCGCACCTGCACGGAGCCAAGATTCGTAAGTGCCGTGATGCTGTTCATGGCTTCGTCCACGCGGATATGCGGCAGGGTGAGTTTGGCCAACAGGGAGTAGCCATTGGTTGATGTTTCGATGAGTTGGGCCGAAGGATAGAACCACTGTCCATCCACCTTCTGTACAACACGAGCGCCTTTGACGGTCACTTCGTCGAGGGTGACACTCTTCTCTTCTTGTGCGGCTGCTGTCCAAGCGCAGGCCGCCATACAAATAATAAGGAATCTCTTCATACGTTTTGCAATTAGTGGTGCAAAGGTACGAAGAGATTCCTGTTTGTTCCAAAAAATCTTGCTGACATTTGTCTGACATTTTGTTGTCAGGTCTTTGTCAGTGTCCTATCTATTTGTGCATCAACCGATAGGCTCTGCTGCGGTCGGAGGTGATGCAGAGGTCGGAATGTTGTTCAATGATGGGGCGAAGTCTGCGGATCAAGGTGTAGAGCGTGTCGCTGGCATCGGGCTTGCGGGGCCAAAGAGCATCGCAGATCTCGGTCTTGGTCAATGTGTGGGAAGGAGAGGCGAAGAACAATTCCATCAACTGCTGTTGCATGGGAGTGAGGGGCACCTCGTGGCCGGTGGCAGCGTAGAAGCGATGCTCGTTTTCGGAGTAAGTCAGACCACCGTAGGTGTTTCGAGCCAGATTATTGCTTGGTGTGAATCCATTGCCCAAAGGAAGTGGAACGAGCTCTTCGGTGTCCGCTCGCGAACGTTGGCGACGATAGCAAATCATCAGGGTCCATAGACCCGTCATGATCCATAGCAGGGTGGCAGGTTTCTGGTCCGAAAGACCGAAGATGGTGGCTTCGGAGCAATGTGCAGAGGCCTTGAATTTTCCGGCCTGGACATCGACCAGAAGTGAAGCCTTGCCGCGCAGTTCGGGAATCTGCAACAGACTATTGAACGTGCGGAGGGTGTCTTGCGTGATGACGTTGCTCTCCTGCTGCTGCATCGTGAGGGTCAGGGCGCGGTCGAGTTCCTCATTGACCCTTTGGCTCGTGGCATGGTAGCTCCTGTAGGTGGCCCAACAGGAGGAGAAGAGCAATGCGAATAGGACGATAAGTGCGTGATGGGATTTCATTGATTATTCTCAATTGTACGGTATACTTAAGAGGAATGTGACGTGACATCCGAGGAGGGGCCGATCGGCGAGCTCGAGCAATCCACCTTGCTGGAGCATCATTCGGCGGCTCAATGGGAGGCCAATGCCGCTGCCACGTCGCTTTGTGGAGAAAAATGGCACGAAGAGGGTAGGGCGATTTTCGGCAGGGATGGGTTCGCCATCATTTCCGACAAACAGATTGAGTGTCCGGGCCTTGCCGCTCGATAGTCCTTCGGATTTATCATTGGTGGCTTCGATGACAATCTTTTGTGCCCCGGCTTCGGAGGCATTCTTCACCAGGTTCATCAGGACTTGGCGCAGCATACCGGCATCGGCACGCACGTTCGTGTTTTTGGGAACATTGATTTGCCACGAGAGCTGGGGATAGGTGCGGCTGATGTCGTCGAGCATTGCGGGCAGTTCGACAGTGCTGAGCATAGGTTGCTCCAACTCGGACATCTTGCGATAGTTGGAGACAAATTCACTTAGGTGGCGCGAGGTGTCGTAAATGGCCTTGACACCGTCCTCGAACTCCGAGCCCTTCACGTCGGGATGGTTCAGTAGCGACTGGCTGATGCTGGTGATGGGCGCTGTGGCGTTCATGATCTCGTGGGTCAGCACGCGAGTTAGGCGTTCCCACGTATCGACTTCGTTCTGATTGACTTGTTCGCGGATGGTATTTCCCAGTTCGTTCAAGGTCTCCTGCATGGCGCGCTCTCCGCTGGGCAGCCCCTTGGTGGGCAGTCGGAACGAGAAGTCGCGGTTGCGTATGGCTTCACGCATCAGCCACGCCCTTTGCCGCAGGATGCGCTGGTGGCGCACCCATAGCAGGACGATGATGACGAGGAGGAGGGCGATGATGATGAGGAGGGGCATGGGAGAGTGGAAGGAGACCCCCTCGGTCCCCCTGCTTAGGGGGAGGACTGCTTGTCGGGGCTTGGAGGGGACTGGGTTAGGAGGTTACGGTGCAGCCATGCTTG
Organism: Bacteroidales bacterium; assembly: GCA_045545875.1. Lineage (GTDB taxonomy): Bacteria > Bacteroidota > Bacteroidia > Bacteroidales > UBA3663 > Liminaster. Next base: position 1,675 of record JAZQBS010000114.1, on the reverse strand, counting down.
GCTGCGACGAAACACGAGGGGATTACACCTCGAGCTTCTTCATTTTGTTGTAGAGGGTTTGGCGGGTGATGCCGAGTTGCTCGGCGGCGAGCTTCATGTTGCCATGGCAGCGATCGATGGCGCGGCGGATGTGGTCGGCCTCCATTTCGTCGAGGGTGGCCATATCGTCGGCGGCATCGAGCACGTCCTTGAGTTTGCGCACCAGTTCGTCGTTGTCCCAGGGCTTGGTGATGAAGTCGGAGGCTCCGCTCTTCAGTCCCCGCACAGCCAGATTGACATCGGCGTAGGCGGTGATGAGCACAACGGGCAGTTCGGGATGATGCTTGCGGATAGCACGAAGCCAGAAGAGGCCGTCTTGCCCGGTGTTGACACCGATGGAGAAGTTCATGTCGAGTAGCACGAGGTTGACCACCTCCTGGTTCAGGATGGTGAGCACCGAATCGGGTGATGATTTGGTTATGATACGTTGGAAGGTGCCCGACAGACAATAGCGCAAGGCAGTGAGGATGGCTTCATTGTCATCGATGACCAGAATTGTTCCGTATTTGTCCTTTTGCATCTTTTTTTTATTTTTATTGACGTGGCAAAGATAGTGAATTTTTCGAAAGGAAAGCACATTTCGGCCTAATTTATCACGTCTTCGACAAAAAAGTGTCCATTTTTTAGACACAATGCTGTATAAAATTTTGACAAACCGCCTTTAAGGGCCCAGAAACTCTTGCCCACTTCTACTATTTAATGTACCTTTGCAACAGAAAAACCAAAGGATTGAAGAATATGAACCGAACATTCATCACCCTCGCATTGCTGCTGACAGCGGGCAGCGTCGGAGCCCAGGAGATGGCGCTGACGGCTGACGACTGCATGCGCTATGCGGTGGAACACAATCACGACATCCGTATCAGCCAACTGACGCAGGATACCCGACGTGCTGAACGCACTGGGGCCATCGGTGCTTTCCTGCCGTCGGTCAATGGCAGTATCGGTGCACAATATAACTTCGGACGTGCCATCGACCCCGAGACGAATACCTATACCAACGTGAGTACCTTTTATAATGGCTATTCGGTACAGGCAACACTTCCCGTCTTCGATGGCTTCCAGCGTATCAACCAGCTTCGTGCAGCCAAGGCAAGTCTGCTGATGGGAAGCAGTCAGTTGCGAGCTCAGCAGGATGAACTTGCCCTGCAGGTCTTCGAGGCCTATTGCAACGTGCTCTACTATCAGGGTACGGTGAAGATGGCCGAAGAGAAACGCGAGCAGAGCCAACTCACCCTGCGTCAGACTCAGGTGATGGCCGAAGTAGGGCAGAAGAGCGAGGCCGACGTGGCACAGATGGAAGCGCAACTTGCAGGCGATGACTACGAGATCACCCGCCAGCAGAACGAACTCTCGACCGCCCTGCTCACCCTCAAGCAACTGATGAACTATCCCGAGGAGGACTCGCTGGTGATTGCGGGAGAGGATCGGAATACTCTGAGTGATCGGAGTTCTCGGAGTACTCGGAATACTCGGAATACTCCGAATACTCTGAGTACTCCGAACTTCGAAGAAGCTCAGACCCTTGAGAACCCCGCAGTAGCCGCAGCAGCCCAGAACGTCATTGTCGCAAAACGAAAACTGAGCATGGCTCGTGGCGCGCTGAGTCCTTCGCTCTCGATTAGCGGAGGCATCA